>DATNEN010000176.1:0-9550 GCA_035552975.1 Steroidobacteraceae bacterium | reverse complement strand
GCCGCAGCCAGGGACCTCTCCTGCTGCTCCCGCAGGATGCGCCCGTCGTAGCGGTGCATGAAGAGGCAGCCGATGAGTGTCAGCAGGGCGCAACCGGTCATGTAGTACCCGGGGCTGACCGGGGATCCGGTCGTATCCGCGAGCGCGTTCGCCACCAGCGGGGCGATCCCGCTGAACAGCGAAAACGCCAGATTGAACGACACCGCGACCCCGCTGAAACGGATGCGGGTCGGAAACAGGTCGGCGGCGGTGGCGCACATGGGACCATTGACAAGGGAAGCGACCAGGCCGGCGCCGGCAAACAGCCACAACAGCCCGAAGCTGCGGTTGTTCACCGCCTCGAAGAACGGCACGCTCAATACCGTCAGCAGCAACGCGCCCACCGCGAGAATCCAGCGTCGTGGGATCCGATCTCCGACCCAGGCCGCCGTCAGCAGCCCGCAGGACAACACGGCCAGACACACATTCTGCGCAACGATTCCCTCGCTGGCGGTGTAGTGCATCGCCTGCGGAAGAAAGGACGGCATGGCAAACAGCAATCCGTTGAAGGCGGCGGTCGCGATCATCGTCGAGATCGCAACGAACACCGAGGCCGGCTGGGTGCGCACCAGCTCCAGGAACGGCACGCGCGCGCGTCCGCTTTGCTTCAGGAGCTGGAACTCCTTGGTCTCCTCCAGCGACAGGCGCAGCCAGAAGCTGACGAAGCCCAGCAGGCCGCCGACCAGGAAGCCGATGCGCCAGCCCTGCTGCACGATCGCCGGCTCGCTCATGGTGGCGTGCACGATCAGGCTCAGCAGCGCCGCCACCAGCACCCCGGAGTTGACGCAGAAGAAAATGAAGCCGGTCGCGAAACCGGCCGTCTTCGGGGCCGTCTCGACCACGTAGGTGATGGCCCCAGGCAGCTCCCCACCCAGGCAGAAGCCCTGCAGCAGGCGCAGGCACACGATCATGATGGTCGCGCTCACACCCCAGCTGGCATACGTCGGCACCAGTCCCATGGACAGCGTCGAGAGCGACATCACCAGCATCTGGACGATGAACACCCGGCGGCGGCCGTATTTGTCCCCGAAGTGGCTCAGGACGATGCCCCCCAGGGGACGTGCCAGGTAGCCGACCGCGAACACCGCGAAGGACTTCAGAGTCGCTTCCAGGGGCTTGGAGGAGGGGAAGAACGCCGCGCCGATGTATTGGGCGAACATGCTGTAGATGACGAAGTCATAGAACTCGAGCGCCCCACCCAGACTGGAGAGGATGATCGTGCGCCATTGCTTGCGGCCGATGCCGGGTTCGGGCGCGTGGGTTGCCTGGATGATGGCCGTCATACAATCTCCTCTTCCGCAGGCTCCCCTGCTCAGCGTCGACCCGGGGCGAGGCCTGCCTCGCACCCCTCAAAGCTCGAGGCTGGGCAGTCTGCGCTGCCTGCGCCCGCTGATTAGTGCCGTGGCGGAAAAAGCAGCTGTGGTTGCGCGGAAAAAGCCGGCCCGAATGATCGTTCCCGGCAAGGGTCGGTGCGAGCGGTGCATATTACGTGTGCGGCGGGGTAAAAAATGGATACTTAAGACTTCTCGGGTTGATTCTTAAGCAAAAAAATACGATGAATGCATATTAGACGAGGTACAGAAAAGCGTGAGCAATCGATCGAGTCGCCGGGATTTTCTGAAGGTGGTCGCCGCCGGTACCACGGCGGGGCTGACCGCTTGTGCCTTGGCGCCCAGGCGCGCCTTGGGCGGCGCAGCCGCGCAGCCGCTGGCGGCCCAGGTGCTCGTCGATAATGTAGTGCAGATCACGGGTTTGGGCACTAACGCCGTGCTCGTGTCGAACCCCGAGGGGGCGCTGCTGGTGGACTGTGGTCCGGCAGAGCGGTCCGCCGAGCTGCTGCGGTTCATCGCCAGGTACCCGGGTGCCGGCAAGGTGAGCGTGCTGTACAACACCCACTGGCACTGGGACCACACCGGCGGCAACGAGCGCTTCGCCAAGGCCGGGGCGACGATCACCGCGCACGAAAATACGAAGCTGTGGCTGGGCCAGAATTTCTTCTCGAACTGGCAGGGCCGGCGTTACCTGCCGCGCCCGAAAGAGGCCTGGCCGACCCGCACTTTCTACACCTCGGGCAAGACCACCTTCGGCAAGGACGAGGTGGTCTACGGGTATCTGCCACGGGCGCACACGGACGGCGACGTCTACGTTTTCCTCCCCCGGCAGAATGTACTGGTGGCCGGCTGCCTGCTCTCGGTCGGGAGTTACCCCATCCTGGATTACACCACCGGGGGCTGGCTCGGCGGCATGGCGGATGCGAGCAAGGCGCTGCTGGAAGTGGGCGATGAGAAAACCGTCATCGTCCCGGGCAAGGGGCCGGTCCAGGGGCGCGCGGACTTGAAGGCGCAGACGGACATGCTGGTCACCATGTTCGACCGCATGAAGGGCCTGATGCGCAAGGGCATCGGCATCGATGACCTGCAGGCCAACCCGCCGACGAAGGAATTCGATGGACGTTGGGGCGATCCGCAGCTGTTCCTCGCCAACGCGTATCACGGGCTGTGGGGCCACGTGCGCGAGCTGGGCGGCATTGTGTAGGAATGCGAATGACAGGTAGCTACCTCATGCGGGCGTGGTTGGCGGCGGCGGGTGTCGCCCTGGGTGCCGGCGTGGCCGCGGTGGCGTTTGCGGCGACGACGGTGCCCCCCAAGCCCATCACCGGCACGCCCGCGGACCAGCCTGCGCAGAGCTCCCCGCACGATCCGCCGGAGTGGGGATTCTTCGACCACTACTGCGGCAAGTGCCACAACTCCACCGACTGGGCCGGCAACATCGCCTTCGACACCATGAGCCCGGGGGACATCGGCGGTGCCGATGCCAAAACCTGGGAGGAGGCGGTCAGCAAGCTGCAGGGGCGGCTCATGCCCCCGCCCGACAAGCCGCAGCCGGACCAGGCGCAGGTCGACAAGATCGTCTCCTTCCTCGAAGGCCACCTGGATGCCGCCGCCGCTGCCCACCCCAATCCGGGCCAGGTCGTGCTGCATCGCCTGAACCGCAGCGAATACGCGCACGAGATCCAGGACATCCTCGGCATCAAGGTCGACGCCACCGCGCTGTTGCCGGCTGAGATCAAGACCGACGGCTTCGATAACGTCGCGACTTCGCTGCGGGTGTCGCCCTCGTTCCTCGATCAATACATCGACGCCGCGCACGACGTCACCGCCGAGGCGATCGGCAATCCGCAGGCGGCCATGGCGAGCGTGCAGGTGCGCGCGGCCGCCGGCACCAACCAGGAAGAGCACATCCAGGGGCTGCCCCTGGGCACGCGCGGCGGCATGCTCGCCACGCATCTCTTTCCCTCCGATGGCGACTACGTATTCAACATCAATCAGAGCGCCGGCTTCGGCGGCGGCTACATCGCGGGCCTCGACAGCCCGCAGCACCTGATCATGACCGTCGACGGCCAGAAGGTGTACGAGACGCAAACCGGCGGCGAGGAAGACCTGAAGAACGTCGACCAGAAGCAGGCCGATGCCGTCAAGGTCATCCGCAAGCGCTTCGAGGGCATCAAGCTGCACCTGACGGCCGGTCCGCACACCATCGGCTTTGCGTACGTGGCCAAGACCCTGGCAGAGTCCGACGACCTGCTCGAGCCGCTGGGCGCCAACGGCCTGCCGCGCGTGCCCGGCGTGTTCGGCTTCGAGGTGGTGGGGCCGACGAATCCGACGGGTGTCGCCGATACGCCCAGCCGCAAGAAGATCTTCATCTGCTATCCCACCAAGGCAGACGAAGAATTGCCGTGCGCGAAGCGCATCGTCGCCAACATCGCGCGGCGCGCCTACCGCCGGCCGGTGACGGATGAGGATCTCACCGCACCGCTGCGCTTCTATCAGAAGGGTCGCGAGGCGAAGGGCTTCGAGGGCGGCATCCAACAGGCCGTGATGGCGATCCTCGCCAGCCCGAAGTTCCTGTACCGCGTGGAGAGCGTCCCCGACAACGCCGTGCCCGGCCAGGCCTACCACATCAGCGATCTGGAGCTCGCCTCGCGGCTGTCGTTCTTCCTGTGGAGCCAGGGACCGGATGAGGAGCTGCTGCAGACGGCCACCGCCAACAAGCTGCACGAGCCGGCGGAGATGCGCCGCGAGGTCACGCGGATGCTGATCGACCCGCGGGCGAAGTCGCTGGTGACCAACTTCGCGGACGAATGGCTGGCGGTCGACGACATGGACGCGCTGCAGCCCGATCCGACCGTCTACCCGGAGTTCGACGCCTCGCTGCGCGCCGCCTACCACACCGAGATCGATATGTTCATCGACAGCGTATTCCGCTCCGATCAGAGCGTCGTACGGCTGCTGGATGCCAACTACACCTTCGTGAACGAGCGCCTGGCGCAGGAGTACGGCATTCCCAACGTTCAGGGCGAACGGTTCCGGCGTGTGACGCTCACGGACTCGCACCGCTGGGGGCTGCTCGGCAAGGGCACGTTCCTGATGGGGACCTCGTATGCCAATCGCACCTCGCCGGTGAAACGTGGCCAGTGGGTGCTCGAGGTGATCAGCGGGACGCCGCCGCATGCGCCGCCCCCGGGCGTGGTGGCCCTGAAGGAGAACATGGACGGGGTCAAGGCGACGACGGTGCGCGAGCGCATGGTCGCGCATCGCTCCAACCCCTCGTGCAACGCCTGCCACGGCATCCTCGACCCGCTCGGATTCGCGTTCGAGAATTTCGACGCGATCGGCGGCTGGCGCGACAAGGATCGTGAGGCGGCGACGCCGATCGACACCGCCGGCCAGTGGCGTGGGTTCGACGTCAGGAGCTCCGATGACGTGCGCAAGGTACTGCTCACGCATCCGTCCCAGTTCGTGCAGACGATCACGGAGAAGCTGATGACTTACGCGCTCGGCAGAACCGTTGAGTATTCGGACATGCCAACGGTCCGGGCGATCGTGCGGGAGGCTGCCAAGGACAATTATCGTTTCGAGTCGATCGTGATGGGCATCGTGGATAGCCCGCAGTTCCAGCAGCAGATGATCCCGCAGAGCAGTGGCACCCCGCCCGTGAAGACGGCCGCCGTGACACCCTCGTCGCGCGGAGAAGGGGAATAGCTCATGAATTTCATTACCAGGAAGTACATCTCCAGACGCACGGTGCTACGCGGCGCCGGCGCGGCAATTGCGCTCCCCTTGCTGGATGCGATGATTCCCGCAAGCACGGTGCTGGCGCAGACGGCGGCCAAGCCGACCGTGAAGCTGGCATTCCTGTACTTTCCGCACGGCGCCATCATGGAGCACTGGACGCCCGAGAAGCAGGGCAGGGACTTCGAGCTGACGCCGATTCTCGAGCCGTTGAAGCCCTTCCAGAAGCAGCTGACCATCGTCAGCGGCCTGGGGAACCGTCCGGCGGAAAGCCAGGCGGTGCATGCCATCGTGCCGGCCACCTGGTTGTCCTGTGTGCATCCCAAGCAGGGCCAGGATCCCAACATGGCGCCGACGGCCGACCAGATCGCCGCCAAGGCCATCGGCCAGGACACACCGCTTCCCTCGATCGAGATCTCCACGGAAGATCACGGCGGCGGCGGCTCGTGCGACCGCGATTACGGTTGCAACTACTCCGGCACGATCTCCTATCGGACGGCCACCACACCTCTGCCGATGGAGTACAACCCGCGCAACCTGTTCCAGCGCTTGTTTGGCCGCGGCGACTCGCCGCAGGAGCGCAAGGAACTGGTGCAGGAATACAGCAGCGTGCTGGACATGGTGTCCGATGACGCAGCGGCGCTGAATCGCCGGCTCGGCGCCCGCGACAAGGCGATGCTGAGCGACTACATGGACACGGTGCGCGAGCTCGAGCGCCGGGTGCAGAAGACGCAGGCGCACGACTTCTCGAAGCTGAAGCTCCCGGACGTGCCGGTCGGCGTGCCCGAGAAGGCCGACGAGGAGCTCAACCTGATGCTCGATATGGCGGCCCTGGCGTACCAGGGCGGACTGACGCGCATCATCAACTACATGTTTGCCGCCGAGGTCAGCGGCCGCACCTACAACTGGATCGGCGTGCCGGATGCCTTCCATGCCGTCTCCCATCACGGCAACGATCCGGCCAAGAAGGCGAAGCTGGTCAAGATCCAGAACTACCACACCAAGGTGCTCGCCAAGTGGCTGACCAAGCTGAAGGACATGCCCGACGGTGACGGCTCGATGCTCGACCATGCGATCATTCTGTACGGATCCAACATGAGCAACAGCGACCGCCACAACCAGTTCCCGTTGCCGACGGCGCTGATCGGCGGCGGTTGCGGCAAGATCAAGGGCGGCCAGCACCTGGTCTATCCCGACCACACGCCGGTGGCCAACGTGCTGCTGACGATGCTCGACCGCGCCGGCGTGCCGCTGGACAAGCTCGGCGACAGCACGGCCAAGATGGCGGAGATCTGAAGCCAATGAGAACGCCCCGTGGTGTGACCCGCGTGCCGGTGGCTGCAATCGCCGCCGTACTGCTTGCCTTCGCGGGCAACGCCGCGGCGGCGCCGCAATCGCTGATTGAAGCCGCCAAGACGGGCGACAGCGCGGCCGCGCTCGAGATGGTCATGCAGAAGGCCGATGTCAACGCGGCCGAGAAGGACGGCACGACGCCGCTTCACTACGCGGTCTATCACAACGATGTCCCGCTGATCGATGCCCTGCTGAAGGCGGGCGCGAAAGCCAACGTCACCAACCAGTATGGCTCCTCGCCGTTGTCGGAGGCGGCCATCACCGGCAACGCCGACGTGATCAAGAAGCTGCTCGCGGCCGGCGCAGATCCCAACACGGAAAACCAGGACGGCCAGACGCCCCTGATGGTCATTGCGCGCACCAGCAACATCACTGCGGCGAAGGACCTGCTCAGCCACGGCGCCAAGGTGAACCACGTGGAGCGCTGGCACGACCAGACGGCGCTGATGTGGGCGGCGGCGGAGAAGCAGCCCCAGATGGTGAAGCTGCTGATCAGCCACGGGGCCGACGTCAATGCGCGCTCGAAGCTCAACCACTGGCAACGCATGGTCACCGCGGAGCCGCGCGCGCAGGGCCGTCTTCCCGGCGGCCTGACACCGTTGCTGTATGCGGCCCGGGAAGGCTGCCTGGAGTGCGCGAAGTATCTGCTCGAAGGCAAGGCTGACGTGAACCTCGAGGACCCCGAGGGAGTCACGCCGCTCATCGTGGCGATCACCAACTTCCACTTCGACGTCGCCAAGTACCTCATCGAGCACAAGGCGGACGTCAACAAGTGGGACTGGTGGGGTCGGACCCCGCTGTATTCGGCTGTCGACCTCAACACCATCCCGCACGGCGGCCGTCCGGACATGCCCTCGCCGGATGCGACGAGCAGCCTGCAGCTGATCCAGCTGCTGCTCGATCGCGGCGCCAACCCGAATGCACGCTTGAAGCTGTTCCCGCCGTACCGTGCGCTGGGCCCCGATCGGGGCGGCGACCAGATGCTCACCATTGGCGCCACGCCGCTGCTGCGCGCCGCGAAAGCGGGCGACGCGCCGGCGATCAAGCTGCTGCTCGCCCATGGCGCCGACGTCAGCCTTCCCAACATCTACGGCATGACGCCGGTCATGGCGGCGGCCGGTGTGGGCTCGAACGAGATCGACACGCGGGGCCGCTTCAAGACCCAGCAGGAGGCGGTCGAGTCGATCGACCTGTTGGTGAAGGCGGGTGCCGACGTCAACGGCCACGAGACTCGGACCGGAGCGACGGCGTTGCATGCCGCGGCGCTCAACGGCTGGGACGACGTCATCAAGGATCTCGTTGCCCACGATGCCGACCTGCGCGCGCAGGACAAGAAGGGTAAGACTCCGCTAGACTCTGCGATGTGCCGCGCGGGCGGCCACGGCCGTGGCGGTACCACCATCGAGGTGCACGAAGCCACCGGCCAACTGATCGAGAAGCTGCTCGCCAACCCGCCGCAGGCGCGCGTCTTTTAAGGAACTCCCCTTTGAGCGATGACGTACCGACTGCGGTTGGATCAGCCGCATTAGCACCCACGGCCGCCGCGGCCGACGACAAGAGCCTCGTCTGGGACCTGCCGCTGCGCCTGTTCCACTGGCTGTTCGCGCTGTCCCTCACCGCATCCTACGTGACGGCCAAGCTGGGCTTCGACTGGATGCAATATCACTTCTACCTGGGCTACTTTGCGATCGGCCTGCTGGTGTTCCGCGTGATCTGGGGGTTCATCGGTCCGCGCCACGCGCGCTTCGGAAGCTTCCTGGAGAAGCCTGCGGCGATCTGGAGCTATGCGCAGCACCTGTTCGATCGGCACTCCAGGCCCAGCATCGGACACAATCCCCTGGGCGGGTTGATGGTCGTCCTGATGCTCCTGCTGGTGATCGTGCAGGTGACCACGGGCCTGTTCGCTACGGACGCCGTCATCTGGACCGGCCCTTATTATCCTTCCGTGCAGCAGCACACTGCCTCGATCCTGTCGACGATTCACAGCGTCAACGTCAACATCCTGCTCGGCGCGGTGGGGTTGCACATCCTCGCGATCATCTACTATCACACGTTCAAGAAGCAGAGCCTGGTGTCGTCGATGTTCACTGGCTACAAGCCCGCTGCGCTCGTGCCGCCACATCATGCCATCAAGAGCTCGCAGATCCTGAAGGCCGTGATCGTGTGCGCGATCGCCGCTTGCCTGGTGTACGCGCTGCTCGCGAACGCGCCCCCGCCGCCGGACAACAGCTTCTAACCGTTCCCCTCGGACCGCGGGCGCGGCTGAAGCATGACTCGCGCATTCTGAAGCTCTTCGATGCCGCGCCCGAGGCTGCACCGGATTGCCCACTGACGAAAACGCGCGTGACGCGGCCTCCTTGGAGGCGCGTCACGCGCGTATGTTCAAAGCGCGAAAGGGCGCTTACTTATCGCGGAAGTTGTCGTGGCAGCCCGCGCAGCCCTTGCCGATGCCGAGCAACGCCTTCTTCATTGCATCCTTGTCGCCGCCGCTCTGGGCCACCATCGCCGCCTCCTTGGCCGCCTTCACCAGGTCGTTCGACTTGGCGTCGAAATCCGACTTGTTGGTCCAGATGCCCTCGCGCGCCTTGGTCTTGAGGTTGAACTTGCGCGTGTCGGTGGCAAAGATCTCCGGCTGCATCGTGCCGAGGTTCGCGATGTTCGTGGCCGCCTTGGCGATCGTGGCAGCGTCATACGGCTCCTTGTTCTTCAGCATGGCGCCCAACGGAGCCATCTCGAACCCCATGACCTTCTGCAGGCCCTGGCGAGTGTCGACAGCGGCCTGTGCCTTCTGCTCGGGTGACTGCGCATCCTGAGCCAGGGCGGCGGACACCGCGACAGAAGAACATATGGCTAACAGACTCAACTTGACGACGCGTTTCATTCCGCTGCTCCCCTTTAGGGTGTTGACGACGCGCGCACCAGCGCGCTGTTTGACTGAAGGATGCGGCCGAGGCCGGCCACCCAAGCAAGTAGCGTTCCGCGCTGTTCGCGCCGACGCTCGCAGAAGTGTAGCAGACAGCTTGACGGCGGTGAGACGCCAGGCAGGCCCAAGATCCGCGCAGTGGCGTGCAAGATCCGCGCAGTGG
>DATNEN010000175.1:0-6122 GCA_035552975.1 Steroidobacteraceae bacterium | reverse complement strand
GGGTATGGTGCGGATCAACGGCGGGCAGGGGCTGGATCACGCGCTTCCGTTCGGCGGCTACAAGCAGTCCGGATGGGGGCGGGAGAATGGGCGCGAGGGTGTGGAGGCTTACACTGAGATGAAATCGGTCAGCGTGGCGTTGTAGTCAGCGTTTGGCAGGGCGACTAGGTACGCAGCTCTACGCGAGCCTGTCGAGGACTCTGTCCCAGTCGATGCTGACGCCGGGGACTGCCGCGATCGCCGTTTTGCCCCGGAGCTCGAGGCGAGTCGGCCGTCCGTAGTGTCCGTCGGCAAGGCTGTAGAGGGTCAGCGTCCGGGCGATCGGATGCACGAGCCAGACTTCCGCGACACCCGCGCGTTCGTACGCCCTCAGTTTGAGGACCTGATCGTAGCTGGCGGTGCTGGGTGAGAGCACTTCCGCTACCCAATCGGGGGCGCCGCGCATCCCGCGCTCGTCGAGCTTGCTGAGATCGCAGACGATGAGAACGTCGGGCTGCACCACCGTGTCGATCTGCTCGTCCGGCTCGGTGGACTTGGGTAAGCGGACGTCGAATGGAGCGACATAGACGCGAGGAGACTGGCCCTCCAGTGCCATCCGGACCTGAACGTACAGCTCTCCCACCAATTCTTGATGGGCTCGCGGTGGCGAGGGTGGCTCCCTGAGATACGCAAAACCATTGATCAGTCCGACACAGCGATCGTCGTCGGGCCACGTTATGTAGTCGCCGTAAGTGTGGCGCTGAGCATCGCGCTTGGGGAATAACATCCACGCATTGTAGGTCAAAGGCCGCTCCCCAGGAAGCAACAGGCGGCGCGATCTGCGTCGGCCCGATGGAGCTACGCGCGAGATCCTGTGCGGATCTCGCCACGAGATACCGCGCGGATGATCCTACAGCGAAGTAATCACGCTGCTTCTCGCGAGGGGCGCACTCGGCGCAATTTCGCAAGTTACGAACAAGCTACAAAGAAGCTACAGAGCAGCTACAGAGGTGCCTGGACAAGCGACGTATGATTGCGCCTCCCATGCTGCTCGTAGCGCTTGCGGGGGCGGCAGCAACTCCCAGGAGCGCAGAGCATGCGAGGTCGATTTGGTTGGGATGTCGTACGGGTGCACGCCGCCGCTCTCGTCGCGGCGAGCGTGCTGGTCGGACCGGCGGCCGCGGCCGAGCTGTATGCCGGCGGATCGGCGGGGCAGGCGGACGTCAGAGCGCAGGTAGTGCTGCACTCACCGGTTCCTGGCGGATTGGGTGACAGCTCGCAATACGATTTCGACCGGCACCACACCGGCTGGAAGGTATTCGCAGGGGTGCGGCCGATTTCCCTGCTCGGTGCGGAGTTGGAGTACATCGATTTCGGCCACCGCGGCGTGGCGACAGCGTCGCACGGGCTGCCCCTGCAGGCCGATGTGAGCATGCGGGCGCCGGCCGTGTTTGCCGTCGGCTACCTGCCCCTGCCGGTGCCACTGCTCGATGTCTTCGGCAAGGTCGGTGCGGCGGCGCTGCATACCGAGCTGAATGCCACCAACGTCGGTCACTATGCGTGCGCGAGTTCCACTGCGCCCTGCTCAGCCTTGGCGTGGCTACCGGCAACCCAGCACATCGATCGAACTGTCACCGATCTTGCCTACGGCGCCGGCGTCAGAGTCGCACTGAAACCATCCGCGCTGGCCGTTCAGCTCGAGTACGAGCGCGTCAGCCAGCGCGGTGGTGATCCTGATCTGCTTTCCCTCGGAGTGACGTACAGCTTCTAGCCGGCCTGCAGCTTGAATACGCGCTCGGCGTTGGTCTGATAGAACTTCCTGCGGATCTCGTCCGAAACCTCGGCGCGCTCCATCTCGCCGACTTCCTCCGGCGCGAACTGATAGGGGTAGTCCATCGCGTAGAGCACGCGGTCCACACCCAACACCTGCTGGGAGAACAGGATCGCGGGGGCCCAGGCCACGCCGCTGTTGGTGATGTACACGTTCTCGCGCATGTAGTCGCTGACCTTTTTCTTCAGCGGCTTCATGGCCTCGTAGCGCTTGGACAGAACGGTGGCGCGGTGCATGTAGTCGAGGCGATACATCCAGAACGGCAGCGCTTCGCCCATGTGCCCGACCATGATCTGCAGCTTCGGGAAGCGGTCGAAGGCGCCGCTGGTGATGATGGCGAGCAGGTGCATGCCGACGTCCACGCCGAAGCCGAAGATCGCCCCGTCCAGGCCGCGAGCCAGCAACGGCCCGACGAGCCCCTTCGAGGGGCCCTGGGGGTGGATGTAGATCGGCACGTCCAGTGCCTCGGCGGCGGCGAAAATATCCCAGAACTTCGGGTCGTCGAGATATTCGCCGTGCGTATGCGAGTTGATGATCGCGCCCTTGAGGCCGAGGCGGCGGATGCCTCGCTCGAGCTCCTTGGCTGCTTCCTGGGGATTCTGCGGGGCGATGGCGGCGAGACCGGCGAAGCGCGTCGGATGTTTGGCGACGGCCTCTGCGAGCTGATCGTTGCTCGATCTCGCCATCGAGACCGCCGTGGCGGCATCGAAGATCTGCACGCCGGGGCCGGTGAGGGACAGAACCTGCATGTCGATGCCCGTGGCATCCATGTCCTGGATGCGTCGCTCATCCAGCCATTGCAACTTCTCGATGATGGCGCGTGGGCGCTCGCTCGGGCTGTTGAGGTAGAAGCCCCACAGGCTGAAGAAACCCGGATCGTCGAGCCTACGCTCAGCAAGGATCTTGCGATACTCGCGGAACAGCTCCGGCGTTGCGAACGCCTCTTCGGTGGCAATTTTCTTGTAGGGCCGGGCCCCGCCCGGATTGCGGACGCTCCGCTTGCCCCGCGATCCCCTGCTGGGATTGCGGACGCTCCGCTTGCCCCGCGATCCCCTGCTGGGATTGCTTCGACCGCTCGCGCTGGATGCCATCGCCTCACCTTTCGATAACCTTGAGAAGGCGGCGCAGTGTACGCCGCCATCGAGTATCGTTGCAGTGCAAGCGGTGATGTGAAAGGGGAAGCACGCCATGGCCGATGAGATCGGTGAGCTGCGCCGGCAACTTCAGCAACTGGCCGCCGAGGTCGCGGCACTGCAGGACGTCAATGCGATCCGCAGGCTGCAGCATGCGTACGGGTATTACCTGGACAAGTGCCTGTACGACGAGGTGGTGGATCTGTTCTCCGACAGCGGCGCAGTCCACTTCATGAATGGCGTGTTCCGCGGCAAGGCCGGCGTGCGCCGGCTGTACTGCGATCGCTTCCGCAAGAACTTCACCGGTGGGCACAACGGGCCGCTGTATGGCTTTCTGCTCGATCACCTGCAGTTGCAGGACATCGTGGAAGTTGCCCCCGATCGCAGCTCGGCCCGCGGGCGCTTCCGTGCGTTGATGCAGGCCGGAGCCCATGTCTCTAACCTCAACAAGCCGCCGATGCTCCCGCAGCAGTGGTGGGAAGGCGGCATCTATGAGAACCAGTACGTCCGTGAGAGCGGGGTCTGGAAGGTGAAGGTTCTCAATTACCACTGCCTCTATCATGCGCTGTACGAGAAGGGCTGGGCCTACACACCGCCGAACGTGTCGCCCCCCTTTACGCGAACCTTCCCCGCGGACCCCGCCGGACCCGACGAGCTCGTCGAGCCGATGCCGGCGATATGGCCGCAGACTGCGGTGGTTCCGTTCCACTATGCACACCCGGTGACGGGCAAACGGTGGACGCCGAGCTGACGGCGGCGCCGCCGCCGAAGCTCGTCCGCACAGTGGCCGCAACCTTGGACTGATCGGTCTGGCGGCTTGCGCTGGCCGGCGATGCGGTCAATCTAGGTTGGTGAAACACCCGGCGCGCGTCCGGACCGAACAAGCGGAGACTGCGATGAGCAACGCCTTTCCCAGCGCAATGGACTACACCGGATTCAACGCACCCTCGCGCATCGAGTGCGACGTTCACGATCTGGTGGTCGAGGGCCAGATCCCCGCGGATGTCAACGGCTCCTGGTACCAGACGGTGCCCGATCCGCAGTACGCTCCGATGATCCCGCCGGACACGTATCTGAGCGGCGACTGCATGATGCGTATGCTGCGCTTCGAGAACGGGCGGGCCGATCTGAAGCAGCGTTACGTGCAGTCGGAGCGCTTCAAGGAAGAGCGCCGCGCGCGCCGCGCGCTCTACGGCCGGTACCGCAATCCCTACACGGACGACCCCAGCGTTCGCGGCAAGTCGCGTGCCGTTTACAACACGACGCCCATTTTCCACGGCGGCCGTCTGCTCGCGTTGAAAGAGGACAGCCACGCGATGGAAATCCATCCGCGCACGCTCGAGACCCTGGGCGAGTGGGATTACCGGGGGAAGCTGCGCAGCCAGACGATGACCGCCCATCCGCGCTTCGATCCGGAAACCGGCGAGATGTTTTTCTTCGGCTACGAAGCGAGCGGTCTCGCCTCCCGCGACGTCTCCTACTGCATCGCCAACAAGGACGGGGAGCTGGTGCACGAGGAGTGGTTCCAGGTTCCCTACTGCGCCCTGATGCACGACTTCGTCGTCACGCAGGAGCACGTGATCTTCCCGGTGTTCCCCATTACCGCCGACCTGGAAAGAATGAAGGCCGGCGGAACGCACTGGATCTTCGAGCCCGGGAAGGAGTCCTTCGTCGGGATCATGCCGCGCCGCGGAGGCGTCAAGGACATGCGCTGGTTCCGCGGACCCGCGCGCTCGGCGTTCCACTACATGAACGCCTTCACCGAAGGCAGCCGCGTGCACATGGATTTCGGCTGCTCCAACATGGTGCCGTTCCCCTTCATCCGTGAAGCCTCGGGGATCCAGATGCGTCCGGAGGAGATGGCCGGCTCGTTCGTGCGCTGGAGCTTCGATCTGTCCAAGCCCGGCGACCGTTACGAGGAGTCGGTGCTCGGTCCGGCGGGAGACATGCCGCGCACGTCCAACAAGGACCAGACGCGCAACTACGGCGTCGGGTACTACCAGAGCTTCGATCCGACGCTCGGGCCGCCGAACATCGCCGGGCCCGTGGGACCGGGATTCAACACCATCGTGCGTATCGAGATCCCCTCCGGTCGCATGAAGCGGTTCGTTCCGGGCGGCCCGACGACTGTGCAGGAGCACGTGCACATCCCCTCGAAACAGCCCAAACACGAGGGCTATCTCGGCTTCATCGTCGATCGCCATGCCGACAATCTGTCCGAGTTCGTGCTGCTGGAGGCGGAGCATCCGGACAAGGGCCCGCTCGCGCGCGTGCAGATCCCGCTGCGGTTGCGAGTGGGCGTGCACGGCAACTGGGTGCCGGCGGAAAGCCTCTAGTGGCCCAGCAGCGCACAGGACTACATGGCCCTGATGTCGATCGCCCGCTGCCAGAGGCGGGCGTGCATCGGATGACACTCGACCCGGAACGCCGCGGATGAAGCCGCAACTCGAGCTCGTATTCGAGCTGAACGGCGTGCTCGAGCCCGCCGTCGCGATCGGAGAGACGCCCCACGGCATGCGGCGGATGGTGCCGATCAAGGGCGGAACGTTCGAGGGCGCTAACATCCGCGGCAAGCTGCTCCCAGGCGGGGCCGATTGGCAGGTGGTGCGCGCCGACGGAGCCGCGGAGCTGCACGCGCTGTATCTGCTGGAAACGGACGATGGCGTCCGTATTCAGGTCGAGAACCACGGGTTGCGCCATGGACCGGACGCCGTCATGCGGCGTCTCGCCGCTGGCGAGCCGGTCGATCCGTCGGAGTACTACTTCCGTGCCGCTCCGAAGTTCTCCGTGCCTGCTGGCAAATACGCTTGGCTGAATCGCAGCCTGTTTCTGTGCACCGGCACGCGCGCACCGTTGGGAATCCACCTCTGGTTCTATTGCGTCAAGTAGCGCCCGGGCGATTGCGCTGAGCTCACCCCGCGCCGTCGCGATGGGGGTCTATGTCGTGCGGGCCTTCGTGAAGCAGCGCGAGCTGCTGGTTTCCAACAAGGAGCTCGCGCAGGCCGATTCGATGAGCTCGAGGCACGCCTGGAGAAAAAGCTCGCCGCACACCATGAGGCGATCGCTGCCATCCCCTCCGCCATTGTAGTGGGCATCGGGTGTTAACCACACCTGCCGCCCGCGTCGCTAGCTGCCGTGCCGCCGCCGATACTCGCGCGGCGTCGCGCCGTAGCGGGCGC
>DATNEN010000174.1:0-31865 GCA_035552975.1 Steroidobacteraceae bacterium | reverse complement strand
GGCACGCGCAATCCGGTGTTCATGCTCGATGAGATCGACAAGCTCAATGCGAGCTACCAGGGCGATCCGGCCTCGGCGATGCTCGAGGTGCTGGATCCGGAGCAGAACTCGACCTTCCGCGACAACTACATCGCGCAGCCGTTCGACCTGAGCCGGGTGTTGTTCATCGCGACCGCGAACGTCCTGGAGACCATTCCGGGGCCGCTGCGGGATCGGATGGAGATCATCGAGCTCACCGGCTACACGCAGGAGGAGAAGCTGCAGATCGCCAAGCGGTACCTGATCCAGCGGCAGCTGAAGGCCAACGGGCTGAGCGAGTCACAGGTGACGGTCACCGACGCTGCTGTGGCGCGCGTGATCAGCGAGTACACCCGCGAGTCCGGATGCCGGAACCTCGAGCGCGAGATCGGCGGGTTGTTGCGCAGCGCAGCGGTGCGGATTGCGGAAGGCAAGGTGGCCACCGTGCAGATCGATGCGCCGGATGTGCCCGCGATCCTCGGCGCCGGCCGGTTCGAGAACGAGGTGGCGCAGCGCACTTCGGTGCCTGGTGTCGCCACGGGATTGGCCTGGACGCCGGTGGGCGGGGACATTCTGTTCGTGGAGTCCGCGCGCATGCCGGGCAACGGCAAGCTGATCCTCACCGGGCAGCTGGGCGATGTGATGAAGGAGAGCGCACAGGCGGCGCTCAGCCTGGTGAAGGCGCAGGCGAGCGAGCTGGGAATCGATCCGGATCAGTTCGATCACAGCGACATCCACGTGCACGTGCCGGCGGGGGCGATCCCGAAGGACGGCCCGAGCGCGGGCGTGGCGATGTTCATCTCGCTGGCCTCCCTGATGCGGCGCCAGGCCGTCAGGCCGGATGTGGCCATGACCGGGGAGATCAGCCTGCGCGGCCTGGTCCTGCCCGTCGGGGGCATCAAGGAGAAGATGATTGCGGCGGCCCGCGCGGGCATCCGCAAGGTGATCCTGCCGGCGCGCAACCGCCGCGACCTGGACGACATTCCGCAGAGCACACGCTCGGCGTTGGAATTCGTGTGGGTCGAGCGGGTGACGGAGGCTCTCGAGGTGGCGCTCGGTGCGAGCGTGCCGGACGAGGCGCTAGCCACCGGCCGGCCGGTCCGCAAAGAGGATCAGTTGGCGACCGTGTGACGCGCGCCCGCGCCCGCCGCCGCCATCGCCGATGGTGTCAGGTCAGCGTGGCGAACAGACCGGCGGCACCGAGCAGGAAGACCAGCAGCCCGACGGCAGTCGCTGCCGCTCGGGCGGGCGTGTGGCTGGTCAGCCACGCGGACAATGGGGCGGCCGCCGCGCCTCCGATCAACAGCGCGAGAACGACGTCATACCGCACAGGTCCGATCTGGAACCACAGCGTGACGCTGATGGCGAGCGTGACGAAGAATTCCACGGCGTTCGCTGTTCCGATCGCAAATCGCGGTGGTAGCCCGCGCGCAATCAGCGTGGAGGTCGTAATCGTCCCCCAGCCGCCGCCACCGATAGCATCCAGGAATCCAGCGACCGCTCCTAACACTCTGCTGTGCAGAGCCAAAGGCTTGCGGCGAAGAATGACGCGCCCCAGCACGAACAGCGACGTAATGAGAAGGTAGCCCCACACGAAGGGCTGGATGATGCGCGTGGGGACGTGCGCGAGGAGGCTGGCGCCGACGACACCGCCAATGACCCCTGGCACGAGCAGGGAGAAAAATACCTTGCGATCGAGGTTGCGGAACCAGGCTTGCGAAGCGCTGGAGACTCCCGTGGTGGCGACCAGTGCACCGTGAACGGCGGCACTGGTGAGTGCCGGTGGGAAACCCAGAGCTGCGAGGCACGCGCTCGTCACCAAGCCGTAGCCCATGCCGACGGAACCATTGACCAGCTGGGCGGCGAACCCTACTGCGACGAGCCATCCGAATTCGGGAGTCACGCTCGTACGTCTCGTGTGCCTTAGGCGACCATCGCCTTTTCCAGCGTGATCGGCGGGCCGGCAGGGGGTGCTGCTGCGAACTTGAGCAACCCCTTCTGCTCGAGCCACTCGCGGTTGAACAGGCGAGACTGGTATTTCGCGCCACCGTCACACAGGACCGTGACGATGGTGTGACCTCGCCCCAACTCCAGGGCGACGCGCACGGCGGCGGCAACGTTGATACCGCTCGTGCTACCCAGAAACAGTCCGTCTTCGTGCAGCAGCCGGTACACGAATCGAACCGTGTCGGAGTCCTCGATGTGCACGGCGTCATCGATCGGAGCGTCCTTCAGGTTCGCGGTGACGCGGCCGATGCCGATGCCTTCGGTGATCGAGCCGGAGCCGGTGGATTTGAGAGCTCCGTTGCGGACGAACTCATACAGACTGCTTCCCGGCGGATCCGCGAGCACGCAGCGGATCGAGCGGCGGCGCGACTTCAGGTATTCCGAGACGCCGGCGAAGGTGCCGCCGGTGCCGGAGGCGGCCACGAAAGCATCGATGCGGCCGTTCGTCTGCGACCAGATCTCAGGTCCGGTCGTCTCCACGTGCGCCTGGCGGTTGGCGGTGTTGTCGAACTGATTCGACCAGATCGCATTGGGGAGGGAGGCGGCGAGGCGCTGGGCGACCCTCTGATACTGGTTCGGGTTGCTGTAGGGCACGGTCGGGACCTTGTGCACTTCCGCGCCCAGCATCTCCAGCAGCCGGTATTTCTCGGGCGACTGGTTGTCCGGCATCACGATCACACAGCGATAGCCGCGCGCGTTGCAGACGTGCGCAAGCCCGATACCGGTGTTGCCCGCGGTTCCTTCCACGACGGTGCCCCCGGGTGGCAGCTCACCCCGCCGCTCGGCATCGGCGATGATGCCCTTGGCAGCACGATCCTTCACGGACCCGCCCGGGTTGAGGAACTCGGCCTTGCCGAGAATCTCGCAGCCGCTTTCCTCGCTCACGCGGCGCAGCCGGATGAGAGGAGTGTTGCCCACCGAGCCGATGAATCCGTCGGAAATACTCATGCAATCGCTCCGGGTTCCGGTACTGCCAGGCCGAGCAGCGCGTCCGCGCTCGCCAAGGCAGCCACTTCGCCCACAATCAATAAAGCAGGTGGATTGACCTCAGCCTCTCTGGCAATGGCGGCGATCGTCGCCAGCGTCCCTCGAAAGACGCGTTGCTCCGGAAGCGTTGCGCGCTCGACGAGCGCCACAGGATGGCCCAAGGCCAGACCCGCAGCGCGCAGCCTGTCGGTGATGCGTGCGAGCTGGGCAACACCCATGTAGAACACGACCGTCTGATGCGCGCTGGCAAGGTGCGCCCAGTCGAGCGTCTCGTCATCGAGCACGTGCCCGGCAACGAAAGTGACGCTCTGGGAGAGGAGGCGGTGGGTCAGCGGGATTCCGGCGGCGGCCGCGGCGCCCAGCGCTGCAGTGATTCCCGGTACGACGATGTAGGGAATCCCCTGGGCCGCGAGCACCTCCATTTCCTCGCCGCCACGTCCGAAAATGAGCGGATCCCCCCCTTTCAGACGCGCCACGCGCAGCCCTTGTCTGGCATACCCGATGAGCAGCTCGTTGATGCGCTCCTGGGCAGACGATTCCCCGGCCTGTTTGCCGACGAACACGCGTTGCGCTTCGCGGCGGGCGCGCTCCAGCACGGCCGCGGGTACCAATCGGTCATAGAGCACGACGTCGGCCTGCTGCAGAAGCTGCAGAGCGCGCAAGGTCAGCAGGTCGGGATCGCCCGGGCCGGCGCCTATCAGATAGACCTCACCGAGTCCTCGTCCCTCGGCAGAGGAGGTCACGTGAGAGGCATACAGCTCGCGTTCGAAGGCCTTCTGCGCACCTGACTCGTCACCTGCGAGCACGCGTGCGCCGACGGCGCCCCGCACCACACGCTCCCAGAACGGTCGCCGCGCCGCAGGTCGTAACGCACTCCTCACCGCCTTGCGCCGGATCCCCATGAAGCGGGCGAGGGCTCCCAGCTTCGCCGGCAGCAGGGCTTCGAGCTGCTCGCGCAACCGACGCGCCAACACTGGCGCATGGCCGGCGGAGCTCACCGCGACCACGATGGGGGATCGGTCCACGAGGGCGGGGAAGATGAACGTCGAGAGCTCGGGGTCGTCCACGACGTTGACGGGAATACGGCGCTCGCGTGCTGCGCGCGAGACGGCCGCATTGACCTCGCGCACACTCGTCGCCGCCACGACGAGCTCAGCCGTATGCAGATGGGACGGTTCGAACGGAGCGTCGGTGTGTGTCAGCTCGCCCGCAGCAACGCGACCGAGCAAATCCTCGCAAAGCGACGGTGCGACGATCGACACCCTGGCGCCGCTCCTCACCAGCAGCTCGACCTTGCGAGCCGCCACGTGCCCACCGCCCACAACCACCACAGGGCGGCCGTGCAGCTGCAGGAATATCGGCAGGTGATCCATGGGACTGTCCGGGCTCAGGCCTGGACGGCGGCATGGCGTACTCTCGGATGCAGGCCACATTCACGCGACTCAGGCTGTTCCCACCACCACCGCCCGGCACGGCGGTTCTCGCCCGGCTGGATGGCTCGGGTGCAGGGGGAGCATCCGATGCTGGGGAACTGGCGATCGTGCAGGGAATTGTACGGCAGCTTGCGGGCGCGGATGTATTGCCACACCTGCTCCTCGGTCCACTCCAGCAGGGGGCTCACCTTATACAGGCCGTTCTCGCCATCCCACTCCGTCGGTACGGCCTGCGCACGTGTAGCCGACTGCTCGCGGCGTACGCCGGTGATCCATGCCGAATAGCCGGCGATGGCGCGTTTGAAGGGCTCGACCTTACGCACGTGGCAGCAGGCGAGGCGGGCCTCCAGGCTGTGGTAGAAGCCATTGACCCCCTGGTCGGCCACCAGCTTCTCCAGCGCCTGCGCATCCGGGTAGACGACCCGGATCTTGCGCTTGTAGCGCCGCTGCAGCTTCTCCAGGACCTCGTAGGTCTCCTCGTGCAACCGACCGGTGTCGATGCTGAAGATATCGATTTCCGGGACGTGCGACCAGATGATATCGGTCAGCACCATGGCTTCCGCGCCGAGGCTGTTCGAGTAGATGACCCGGCCGTACTGGCACACCGCAGCGCTGAGCTGCTCGCGCACCGCGGAGGCCTTCTGCTCGAGGTCCAAGTCCAGATTCAGGAGCTCTCCCATAGTGCGGCCGACTATAGCCCTCGGCCCCTGATGCCCAGAACGAATGATTCCTTCTGAATTACTGACGGCCGGTTATAGGGTGGTGACAGGCGCGTTACAGGCCGGTTGCGGGCTCGTCCGGGGCGCTCCGCGATGGCCTAGCGCCATTCACCGCACTGCCGCGGTTGCGTTAGGCTTAGGGGCTTGCCGTCCGCGGCGTGGCCGCCCCGAAAACAGGACCCGATACGGATGAAGCTCCATCAGCTGCGCTACCTTGCCGCCGTGGCCCAGAGCGGGCTGAACATCACCGCGGCCGCCCAGAAGCTGCACACCTCGCAGCCCGGGGTGAGCAAACAGATCAAGCTGCTGGAGGATGAGCTGGGGTTCCAGATCTTCGTGCGCGAGGGCCGCAACCTCACCCGCATCACCCCCGCCGGCCAGCAGGTCATCGACCGGGCCCTGAAAATCCTCCAGGAGGCCCAGAGCATCCGCGACCTGTCCACGGAGCTGCGGGACGAGGGGCGGGGGAGCTTGTCGATCGGCACCACCCATACTCAGGCGCGCTACGTGCTGCCGGATGTGATCCGGGAGTTTCGTGGCCGCTACCCCAATGTGCGGCTAAACCTGCACCAGGGGACCTCCGAGCAGATCGCGGAGATGGTCGCTCATGACCGCATCGACTGTGCGATCGCCACCGGCTCGGATCACCTGTATTCCGATCTCACCCTGCTGCCTTGCTATCGCTGGCATCGCACGGTCATCGTTCCCCATCACCATCCGCTGGCCTCCGCCGGACGGCTGACGTTCAAGGCGCTGGCAGCGTATCCGCTGGTCACCTACACGTTCAGCTTCACCGGCCCGTCCTCACTGCACGACCTGTTTGCCAAGGCCGGCTTGACCCCGAATGTCGCGATCACCGCACGGGACGCCGACGTCATCCAGACCTACGTCCGGCTCGGGCTGGGAGTGGGGATCGTGGCGCACATGGCGGTCGCGGATGACGACCCCGACTTGATCTCCATCGACGCCGCGCACCTGTTTCCGGCTCATACGACCTGGATCGGCTTCCGGCGCGGTACCCTGTTGCGCAAGTACATGTACGACTTCGCGCAACTGCTGGCGCCGCACCTCGACAGGCGCCTGGTCGACCGCGCGCACCGCGCGGCCTCCGCGGAAGAGGTTGCGGAGATGTTCAAGGATATCGAGCTGCCCCTGCGCTGATTCATTGACCGGGGCGGCTCCCGCGGGAATCCTGAGCTGGAGGCTTTATGGCGGGACTCTATTTCGAGCAGTTCGAAGTCGGGCAGCGGTTCGAGCATCTCGTGCGCCGCACTGTCACCGAGACCGACAACCTGCTCTTCAGCGCCCTCACGATGAATCCGGCGGCGCTGCATCTGGACGCCGAGTATTGCAAGGGCACGCCGTTCGGCGAACGGATCGTCAACAGCGTTTTCACCCTCGGCCTGCTGGTCGGCCTGTCGGTGTACGACACGACCTACGGCACGACACTGGGGAACCTGGGGTGGGATGAGGTCAAGTTCCCGCGCCCCGTGCTCATAGGAGACACGCTACGTGCGTCCACGACCGTCGCCGCCAAACGCGAGAGCCGCTCGCGCACCGATTCGGGCATCGTGACGTTCGAGCATCGAGCCTACAACCAGCGTGACGAGGAGGTGGCCTCCTGCAAACGCGCCGCACTCATGATGAAGCGGCCGGCATGAGCCCCATGCTGCGATCCCTGCTGTTCGTCCCAGGCGACAGCGAGCGCAAGCAGGCGAAGGCACTCGCCAGTCCCGCGGATGCCCTGATCCTGGATCTGGAGGATTCGGTCGCCGAAGCGCAGTTGCCGGCGGCGCGCGCGCGTGTTCGCGAGCTGCTCATCTCCCGCGGTTCCGGGATGGCCAGCGGTTCCGGGATGGCCAGCGGCTCCGGCGGCGCCAGCGGCTCCGGCGGGTCCGGGGCCTCCGTTCGCCCGCGGCTATGGGTCCGGGTGCATTCACTCGCCAGCGGCCTGTTTCTGGAGGACCTGGTCGCGGTGTTTCCCGGTGCTCCGGCCGGCCTGGTGCTACCGAAGGTCTCCGCCGCTGCCGAGATCATTCAAGTGGATCGCGAGCTGGCGGCGCTGGAGGCGCGCGACGGCAGGGGAGTCGGCTCCACACAGCTCATCGTCATCGCGACCGAGACCCCGCAGGCGGTCCTGAACCTGCCCGCGTTTGCGGGCGCGCTGTCGGCGCAGCCATCGGCGGCGGCACGCGTGGCGGCTCTGACCTGGGGAGCGGAGGATCTGTCGGCGGCGATCGGTGCAACCGGCAAGCACCAGTCCTCCGGCGCGCTCACCTTTACATTCCAGTTGGCCCGCTCCCTGTGCCAGCTCGCAGCGGCTGCCCTCAACGTTCAGGCAATCGATGGCGTCTACGTCAATTTTCGCGACAGCCGGGGATTGGAGCGCGAGGCGGCCGAGGGGCGCCGCGATGGGTTCACCGGCAAGCTCGCCATCCATCCCGACCAGATCGCGCCGATCAACCAGGCGTTCACCCCGACCGAGAGCGAGTTGGCGCGCGCACGGCGCATCGTTGCCGCTTTTTCGGCATCCCCCCAGGCTGGGGTGCTCAACCTGGACGGCGAGATGATCGACCGACCCCACCTGCTGCAGGCGCGCCGTCTGTTGGAGCTGACTTAGCCGGCCGGCGTCGGGGCCGACGACTCGGAAACGTACCGCTGCCACAGAGCCTGCTGAAGCGGAGCCTCACACAGCTCGTGCTCGGGACAATCGATCCGCAGGTGCCGATCCGCCAGCGGCGCGCCGACCAGAGCGCAATGGTGCGGTGTGGGCGAGTGCGAATGGCGGAAGGGCTCGAAGTACTTGCAGCGCACGCACATCCGGGAGACCGGCAACGCGCCGCTCTCCTGCAGGTCGTGCAGCATTTTCATGGCGGACCGGTAGAGCCTCTCCTGCTCGCTCTCCGATAAGGAACCAAAGGCCGCCTGCAGCGGATCGGGCAAAGCTGCCAGCTCGGTAACGGAATCGCGTCCCTCCGTCGTCAACATCAGGGCCAGAGCGCGTCCGTCGACGAGGCTGCGGCGCTTGCGCACCAGCCCTTTCGCCTCCAGTGCCGAAACGCTGTCAGAGGCGGTGGCAGGAGTGACGCCAAGCTCGCGGGCCACGGCCGAGAGCGTGAGGTTCTCGTGCCGGGATCCGAGGAGCTCGAGGATGCGTCGCTGGGTGGGGGTGAGCCGCTGGGCGGCCCATTGGTCCCACGAAGCGGTATGGGTGAGCTGAGCGAGGCGCCGCAGAGCGGCGGCCAGAGCCAGGGGGAGTGGAGCAGACAATCGATCGAAATCTATCATGATAATTCATATTAAGACTATCTCGTAAGTTAGTCAATAATAAAGAAATTATCCGATTTTTACGGAGGCGAGCGAGTGCCTCCGGCTTCGATCGCCAGCAGGTCCTCCGGCGTGTCGATATCCACCCCGGCGCTCTCCATGGGCACGCGCACGACCCGATCGGGATTGCGCTGAATGAGCGCGCGCGCTCCCTGATCGCCGCGCAGCTGCAGCAGGTTCGGGAAGCTCGCTCTGGGGAAGATGGCAGGCACGCCGACGGTTGCCCCATAAACCGCGGCGGCGACATACGCGGTCTGCCTTCGCCAGGCTCCCGCGAGTCGACGCAGGTCTTCCGCCGTGACCGCCGCTTGATCCGCCAGCAGCAGCATCGCGCCCGAGCAGGCCGCCGGCAGTCGTGCGACACCGGCACGTATGGAGCTTGCCAGCCCTTCGCGCCAATCGCGGTTGATGACGATCGAAGCGGGGGAGTGCGAGAGGAGCGGCGCGAGTTCCTCCGCACGGGCTCCGAGCACGACGATCACCGCGTTTCCCGCGACCTCTACTGCACGCGTCACGGTGGCATGGAGCATGGGACGTCCGGCGATGCGAACGAGCTGCTTGGCTGAGCCGAATCGCGTCGAGGCCCCGGCGGCCAGGACGATCGCATGCAGTCCGTCGTCATTCTCGGAGGTGACCATCATCGGAGGCGCCCAGCTGCGGGAACGTCAGAGGTGAACATCGTCGAGGTGCTCGTCCGCGTCAACCTCAGACGCTGGTCGTCCGCGGGAGCTTCGCCTGCACGTTCGCGTAACGCGTGCGCTCCTCGAGAATCGAGTCCGCGTCAACGAAGGAGACCGCGCGCCAATCCGCGATCCGCAGGTTCGTCTGCTGAAGCGCATCGATAGCATCTCGCCTCAGGCGCCACGGGCCGTCACAAAACTCCGCGAATGCGCCCCACCGATCCGACGCGCTACCGCCGGTGGTGGCTGCTGCGAGTTTCGCAAGCGCCTCGCGGCTGCTCCCGCCCCGGGAGATGATTTGCTCGAGCGAGGTAGGAGCCGCGCTCGGTTGCTCCGCCAGCCTCTGGTCGCGCTCATCGAAGCGAGTGAGCACGAACACCAGGTATTCGACCCCCGCCTGTCGCAATCCTTCGGTGGCACCCGCAGCTGCGCAGGCGCGGGCGACGTCGCTCACCCGCTCGCGTTCCACGCGCAGTTGGCTGCGGATCAACTCGAGCTCGTTCACGACGCCGCCGCCTGCGCCCTGTGGGACGTGGCAGCCTCACCGAGATGAACGAACGCATGGATTTCGGCAATGATGGCGAGCGCGATGGATTCGGGAGTGCGGCCGCCCAGGGGGAGACCGACGGGTGCGTGCAGGCGGGGACGGAGCGATCCGGCTTCCGCGCCACCCAGATCCGACAGCAGCTTCTCGCGTCGCAGGGCAGGCCCCAGCAGTCCGATATACGGAACCTTCGTGCGCGCGAGGCTGCGCAAATATTCCAGGTCCGAGGGCAGATGGTGGCTCATCACCACAGCTGCGGAGAAGTGCGCGAGGTCGAGCGCTGTGAGCAACTCGTCCGGACGCGAGAGCACGACGCGTTCCGCACCGGGGAAATGGGCTGCTTGCGCGTACGCCGGGCGATGGTCCACCACGGTGACTTTCCAGCTCTGTCGCGCAGCCAGGTCCACGACCGGGGCCGCATCCGGTCCGCCCCCTAACAGCAACACCCTGGGCGGGAGCGACAGCGGCAACGTAAACAGCTTCGCATCCGCTGAGGTGATCCATCCAGCACGCCCACTGCGGGTCGCCTCCTGCAAAGCCGCCTTGACGTCCGGGGTCGCTGCATCGGGCAACGTGACGGTGCCCACCGGCCGCTGGGGGCTCGCAGACTCGACGGTGACGCCTACGGCAGTGGGAGTGTCCGTCGCCAGCGCGTGCGCCATGTGCGTTAGGGGCTGCCAGTCCAGCTCGGGCCCGGCGCGAAACAGCAGGATGTGCATCGCCCCTTCACAGCCGAGCCCCAGGCCCCAGATCAGATCCTCTCCCCCACGGGTGTCATAGGTGACGAGCTGGGCCGTGCCGCTTGCGATCACCGACTGCGCGCGCTCCCGCAGGTCCCCCTCCAGGCAGCCGCCCGAGAGCAGACCGGCGTAATCCCCGTTGGCGGCAATGAGCATGAGGGCGCCCGGCTTGCGATAGGTGGATCCGATCGTGTGCACGAGCAGGCCGACCGCTACTGCGTTGCCGGCGGCACGCTCACGGTTGAACAGGGGAAGCAGGGGGCCAAGTGATGATTCCACGCCTGGCAATTATGCCAGCCCCGCCGACCGGATAGAGGTGGGGCCCTGGCCTGCCCGCCCCACGAACCGCAGGCTACAGCGGAGGGCGGTGCTCCCGGCCCGCCTCACGTACCGGAGGCTACAGCGGAGGGCGGTGCTCCCGGCCCGGCTCACGTACCGGAGGCCAGCGCGCGGGCGGCGCCGATCAGGGGACTGGCGCCATCTACGTTCTCGGCCAGGTGTACCAGCGCTTCCCGGGCCGTAGCCGCCGCTACCGCCGGGCGTCCAAGGGCTGCCTCGGCGCGGGCCCGCCAGAGAAGAGCCTCGCCCACCCAGACCGAAGAGCGGGGATCGACCGCGGCGCTGCGGGCGAGCTGAATCGCGGCGCTGGCGTGGTGCACCGCCTGCTGGTACTGCCGGCTCTCCAGCAGCAAGCGTGCGCGCAGGATCTCAGCGGCCCGAGAGTCTGGATTGCTGGGCTGGTGCCTCGAAGCAATCAGCGCGTCGGCTCGATCGAGTCGTTTCGCGGCGCTGGCTGCTTGATGGTGCTCCATGTCGAGCCTCGCGTGCAGGAGAAGCAGTTGCACGACATCGACCCCGCGCTGCCCGGCCGCGAGCATCTGCTCTTCGACCGGGGCCAGCAGGTTCCAGCCCGCGTCGGCTCCCGCCACATCCCCTCGATCGAGGGCGGCAGTCACCACGCCCGTCTGGAAAAGAGTCCAGTAGTGAGCCCCGGCTTCACGTGCGGCCTGGCTCGCACCGGTCAATGTCGCGATGGCCTTCTCAGTGCCGCCCGCGGCCACTTCGGCCAGCGCCCGCGATCCTTCCAGGTAGCTCGGGAAATCGGTGTTGGTGCGGCGTGCTTCGGCCACGGCCGAGTCCACCAGCGCCATCGCCTGACGAGGCCGGCCGCCTTCGCGCAGGATCGTGCAGCTCATGTTGATGATCGCGTAATAGGTGCTGCTGTCGGCGCGACCGATCTCGCGGACGAGCGCAAGCACGCGACTTTCCACTTGCCAGGCTTCTCGGAACTGTCCTGCCTGCACCAACGCCCTCGCCAGGTTGCTGGAGGTCGAGATGAACGGGGTCGATCCGGACCAACCGCCTCGCTCGAGGCTTTGCACCGCTTGCCGCAGCACGCCGGCGGCTCCTGCAAAATCCCCGTTCGCTTGCGCCACGAACGCCTGGGCGTCGGCGCAGTCGGCAGTCACGCCAGGGGCCACCAGCTGCAGGTGGCGCATGTTGTCGAGACCGGCAGCGAGCTGGCGACGCGCGCCGGCGAGATCCCCGGCAAGCACCAGGTAGCGCGTGCGCAGACAGGCGACCTCGCCGGTGAGCTCCGGGTTGTTCAGCCCACGAGCCATCGTCTCCGACGAGCGCGTCAGCTCCGAGGCAGTCTGGTCGTCCCCGAGCTCGATGTATCGGTAGGCCAGCACCAGCAGCAGCTGCGCGGCGACGAGCGGATTGTCGTGGGCGCGGCGCACCACGAGCTCGCGAGCGCGCGCCAGGCGATTTCGGATCGCATCCTGTGGCACCTGTTTGAGACTGTCTGCCACCAGAAACTCTGTCAGGTCGCTCACGCCCTCCGCGCGCTTGGCTTCCGACACGGCCAGATCACGTTGGGCTCGCGCATCGAGCATCTGCACCAGGGCGAAAGCGCTGGTTGCGATCAGCCCCGTCCCGACCAGCAACGAGGTGAGCACGGCTGCCCGATTGCGGCGCGCGAACTTGCCCACCCGGTAGGCGAGGGTGTCGGGTTGCGACAGCACAATCTCGCCGCGCAGAAACCGGCCTGTGTCCTCGGCGAAGGCGTCGGCGGTCGGGTAGCGCTCCCCGGAAGATTTTTTCAACGCCTTCATCACGATTGTGTCGAGATCCCCTTTGAGAGATCTCGCCAGTCTCGCGCGGGTCGTCGCTCGCGCTGCCGCTGCAGCCTCGCTGATGGGGATGCGGCTCGGCGGCACCGGCTCCACGTTCAGAATGGCTTCTTCGAGTGCCCCACGCGAGTCGCGCGTGAGCCGGTAAGGCCGCTGGCCCACGAGCGTCTCGTAGAGGATCACGCCAAGCGCGTACACGTCCGCAGCCGTCGAGAGCGGCGCACCTGAGATCTGTTCCGGGGCCGCGTAGTCGGGTGTGAGCGCGCGCCCGCCCATCTGCGTGAGCGCGGTCTCCTGGGTGACCCCCTCCGTCAGGAGCTTGGCGATGCCGAAGTCCAGGAGCTGAGCCCGTCCGTCCCGTGTCACGAGAATGTTGGAGGGCTTCAGATCGCGATGGATGACCAGGTTCGAGTGGGCATACTGCACTGCGCTCAATACCTGGCCGAACAGCTCC
The DNA here is from genome assembly GCA_035552975.1 of Steroidobacteraceae bacterium. GTDB lineage: Bacteria > Pseudomonadota > Gammaproteobacteria > Steroidobacterales > Steroidobacteraceae > 13-2-20CM-66-19. The sequence continues at coordinate 18,821 of DATNEN010000174.1, read as the reverse complement.
AGGCGCTCGCGGATCGAAAGCCGATGCTGGTCGCAATAGCTCGTGAACGGCACGCCATCCACGTATTCCAGTGCGAGGTAGGGTTGGCCGTCGTCCGCGAACCCCGCATCCAGCAGTTGCGCGATGTGCGGATGGTTCAGGCTGCCCAGGATCTCCCGCTCGCGCCCGAGCCGCTCCCGCATGCCCCGACCCATCAGTGCCGGGTGTACCAGCTTCAAGGCGACTTCCCTGGAGAACAGGCCGTCGACGCGCTCGGCGCGCCACACGCTGCCCATGCCACCGTGGCCAAGGAGCGACAGCACCCGATAGGGACCGAGCTGTTTCCCGATCAGCCCCGGCTCGGCTTCCCCCGGTGCCGGCAGGTAGCGGGCGAGGACCGCATTGTCGGAAAGGAATGCGGCCGCAGCCGGGTTCTGTCCGGTGCTGAGAACACGCCGCACGACTGCGGCCAGCTCCGGCTCACGATGCTGCAGATCGGTCAACCACTGCTCCCGCTCCGGGCCAGTGAGCTCCAGCGACTCATCGAGCAGCTGCGTCAAGCGCGCGAACTGCGGTGGGCTCAGGTGCAGCGGAGACCCCTCAGTTGCACGCTCGGTCACGGGAAGACCTTGGGAGTTCCGACTGCCGCCAGCATGCCGGAAAACCCGCCCCGCGGGGCGGTAAACGGCGCTGAGAACGGGGTCATTACTCGGCCCTACCGGGCCTCGCCCGTCCGGGCCGCCCTCCGGGCGTTATCAAGGATTTGCGTGCTCTCGGGCGCGTCAGTAGAGTCGCGAGGCATTTTTGCCACTCTCCTTGCGATCCTTAAGCCTTCGATGCCCAAAACCGATCCCTGGGTCGTGCACAAGTTCGGGGGGTCGAGCGTTGCCGACGCCGACTGCTTTCGACGTGTTGCCGACATACTCGATTCGCTCCCGCCCGGCCCCCTGGGCGTGGTCCTCTCCGCCTGCCGGGGGGTGACGGACGCCTTGCTGAGGCTCGTCGATCTGGCCGAGCGCCAGGACGAGTCCTTTCGCACGGAGCTGGGGGCGCTGCGCGCCCGGCATGCCACGATCGCCCAGACGCTGCTGTCGCCCGAATCGGCACGCCTCTACCTGGCCGGCTTCGATCGGGACTGCCACGACCTGGAGGGCATCCTGCAGACCGTCAAGCTCACTCGGGCCGCGGCCCGCAACGTGAGCGATCTGATCGTCGGGTACGGGGAGATCTGGTCCACCAAGCTGTTTCATCGCTTCCTGGAGGAGCGCGGCGGGCGGCCGGGTGCGTTGCGCTGGCTGGATGCGCGGCGCGTGGTGGTCGTGGAGTGGGGTCCTTTGGGGCCGAGCATTCAGTGGGCCGAGTCGCGGGCCCACATCGCCGAGCAGGTGCCGGCGGACTTTGCCGGCACGCTCATCATCACCGGTTTCATCGCCTCCGACCGGCGCGGGGTGCAGACGACCCTGGGCCGCAACGGGAGCGATTTCTCCGGCTCGATTTTCGGAGCGTTGCTGGATGCCCGCGAGATCCAGATCTGGACGGATGTGGATGGCGTGCTGTCGGCGGATCCCCGGCGCGTTCCCGAGGCGACCATCATCGACTCGCTCTCCTACAACGAGGCGATGGAGCTGGCTTACTTCGGCGCCAAGGTCATCCACCCGCAGACCATGGCACCCGCGGTCGGCCGCAACATTCCGATCTGGATCCGCAACACCTTCGCGCCCGAGAAGCCCGGCACGCTCATCTGCGCCCAGCCGACCTCGAAGCTGCCCGTCAAGGGCATCACGAGCATCGAGCAGATGGCGCTGGTGAACGTGGAGGGCGCCGGCATGATCGGCGTGCCGGGCACCGCGCACCGCTTGTTCGGCGCGCTGCGCGAGGAGGGGATCTCGGTCATCCTGATCTCGCAGGGCAGCTCCGAGCACTCGATCTGTTGTGCCATCCCTCAGGCGCAGGCAGATCGTGCGGCTGCCGTGGTGCGCCGTGCCTTCGAGCGTGAGCTGCACGAAGGACAGATACAAAGCGTTGCCGTCGACAACGAGCTGGCCATCCTTGCAGTCGTCGGTGACGGCATGGCCGGCACTCCCGGCATCTCGGGGAAGGTGTTCGACGCGCTTGGCGCCGCCACCGTGAACGTGCGCGCGATCGCACAGGGCGCCTCGGAGCGGAATATCTCGGTCGTCATCGATGGTAAGAGCGCGACTCGGGCGTTGCGTGCCGTCCATGCCGGCCTGTACCTCTCGCCGCACACTCTGTCCATCGGCGTGATCGGTCCGGGCACGGTCGGCCGGGTCCTGCTGGACCAGATCGCCTCGCAGAGCGAGCGCCTGCACCGACAGGCCAAGCTCGACCTGCGCGTACGCGGGCTGCTGGGGACGAAGCGGATGGTGCTCTCGGACGCGGGTGTGCCGCTGGACGGGTGGCGCGCGCAGTACGAGCAGAGCCAGACTCCCGCGGACATGGAGGCGTTCGTCAAGCACATCCTCGTACAGCACCTGCCACACAGCGTTTTGATCGACTGCACGGCCAGCGCGGAGGTGGCACGGCACTATCCGGAGTGGCTCGCCGCCGGTATCCATATCGTCACGCCGAACAAGAAAGCCAACAGTGCCGACATGGCTTTCTATCGCAGCCTGCGGGAGGCGCGGCGCAAGGGCGGCGCCCACTTTCTCTACGAAGCCAACGTCGGTGCCGGCCTGCCGGTCATTCAGACGCTGCGCGACCTGCGCGAGACCGGCGATGACCTCTCGAGCATCGAGGGCATCTTCTCCGGTACGCTCGCGTATCTCTTCAACGTGTACGACGGCCGCACGCCGTTCTCCGACATCGTGCGCGACGCACGGCAGCGCGGCTATACCGAGCCTGATCCCCGCGATGACCTGTCAGGGATGGATGTGGCGCGCAAGCTCATCATTCTCGGACGCGAGATGGGGTTGGAGCTGGAGCTGGCGGACGTGCAGGTGGAGAGCCTGGTGCCGAAGGGCCTGGAAGAGGGCTCGATCGAGGATTTCATGACGCGCCTGCCGCGCTTCGATGGCGCCATGCGCGACCGGTTCGAGAGTGCACGCACTCGCAACAAGGTGTTGCGGTACGTCGCGCGCATCACTGCCAAGGGCGAGGCATCCGTCGGGCTGGTCGAGTTCGACCTGAAGCATCCGTTCGCCAACATCGCGCTGACGGACAACGTGGTGAGATTCCAGACGCGCTGGTACTGCGACAATCCGCTGATCGTGCAGGGACCGGGTGCGGGACCGGAAGTCACCGCCGGCGGGGTCTTCTCGGACCTGCTGCGCCTGGCAGCCTACCTCGGAGCGCGGATGTGAGCGCGACTACCCCTGCAGGACTGCAGCGCGCCACGGCCTTCGCGCCCGCTTCGGTCGGAAACGTCGCGATCGGCTTCGACATCCTCGGCTTTGCCGTGGATTGCCTCGGCGATCGCGTGAGCGTCGCGCGCCGCAAGGAGCGGGGCGTCGCCATCGAGGCGGTCACCGGCATCGCCGGAGAATTGCCGCTGGAGCCGGAGAAGAACACGGCCGGTCGCGCGCTGCTGGCGATGTATGAGGCACTGCAGCCCCCGTTCGGCTTTACGCTGCAGATCGAGAAGGGCATTCCGCTGGGCTCGGGCCTCGGGGGCTCGGCTGCCTCGGCGGTCGGTGCCGTGGTCGCGGCGAATGCGCTTCTGCAGGAGCCTTGCACGAAGCTGCAGTTGCTGCAGTTCGCCATGCAGGGCGAGGCGGTCGCCAGCGGCTCGCTGCACGTGGACAACATCGCGCCTTCGCTGTTCGGCGGTCTGGTGCTCACCGTGGGAATCGATCATCCGCGCGTGAAGCAGATTCCGGTGCCGCCGGATGTGCGTGCCGTGATCGTCCATCCGCACATGTTCCTGTCGACGAAGCAGGCGCGCGCCATTCTCAAGCGCACCGTGGATCTGTCGGACTTCGTGTGGCAGACGGCGAACCTCGCCGGGTTCATCTCCGGCTGCTACACGAACGATCTGGACATGATCCGTGCATCGCTCGAGGACGTGGTGATCGAGCCGCAGCGGCAGGCATTGATTCCCGGATTCCAGGAGGTGCGGCGCGCCGCGCTGCACGCAGGTGCGCTGGGGTGCTCGATCTCCGGCGCCGGGCCGACGATGTTCGCCTGGTCGCCCGCAGCCAACGCGGATGCCGTGCTCGATGCCATGGCGCGCGAGTTCGCCCAGCGTTCGATTCAGATCGACAAGTGGATTACCGAGGTCCAGTCCCATGGAGCGCGGGTAGTAGAACGCTGATGGCCCCCTCGATGAGCACTTCCTCGACTCGTCCGGCGACCGCCCCGATGCGCTTTGCGAGTACCCGCAGCACCGACTCGACGGTCGGGTTCGGCGCGGCGCTGCTGCAAGGACTTGCACCGGATGGCGGCCTGTACGTGCCCAATACCTGGCCGCGCGTGGAACCGGAGGCGCTCCCGATCGAGCTTGCCCCGCTTGCGGCGCAGCTGCTGGCGCCGTTCGTGGCGGGGGACGATTTCGCATCCGCTCTGCCGGCCGCGGCCGCCGAGGCGTTCAACTTTCCGGCGCCGGCGGTGAGCCTCGCGGGTGTGAACGCGCTGCAGGTCCTCGAGCTGTTTCACGGACCAACGGCGGCGTTCAAGGACTTCGGCGCTCGTTTCCTGGCAGCGAGCATGACGCGGCTGCGCAAGCCCTCGAGCGTGCCTCTGACCATCCTCGTCGCCACCTCCGGGGATACCGGCGCTGCCGTAGCCGCAGCCTTCCACGGCAGGCCCGGGATCGAGGTGGCGGTGCTGTTTCCGAAAGGCCTGGTGTCCCCGACCCAGGAGCGCCAGCTCACCTGCTGGGGCGGCAACGTCAGATCCTTCGCCGTGCGCGGCACCTTCGATGACTGCCAGCGCATGGTCAAACAGGCCTTCCAGGACCCGCAGCTGCGGGCTCGCAAGGACCTGTCTTCCGCGAACAGCATCAATCTCGGGCGGCTGCTGCCCCAGGCCGTCTACTACGCCTCGACCAGCCTCAAAGTGTGGCGCGAGAGCGGCTCGCCGGCCTCCTTCGTCATCCCCAGCGGCAACCTCGGCAACGCGATGGCGTGCATCTGGGCCCGCAAGATCGGTCTGCCCATCGGGCGGATCGTGCTGGCGCACAACGCCAACCGGACGGTTCCGGACTACCTGGACAGCGGCACCTGGCGCCCCCGACCCAGTGTTGCTACGTTGGCTTCCGCGATGGACGTGGGCGATCCGAGCAACATGGAGAGAATGCGGGCTCTGTTTCCCGAGCTGCGCGATTTGCGCTGGGCGGTCACCGCGTACTCCGTGGACGACGCGCAGATCCGCGCGAGCATCAAGCGCGGCTTCCAGACATTCGGCCAGATGTGGTGTCCGCACACTGCCACCGCCGCCGAAGCCTACACTCGGCTCTCCGCGGAGGAGCGCCGCGCGGGCCCCTGGGTCATCGTGTCGACTGCGCATGCCGCAAAGTTTCCTGAGATCGTCGAGCCGCTCATCGGGCGCAAGGTACCCATGCCCGAGGCTCTGCAGGAGCTGTTCGCGCGGCCCACGGCCTGCACCGAGATCGATGCGGATCTGGCGGCATTGCGCGCGTCTGTGTTGGAGGCCTAGTGGAAGATCTGCAGAAGCTGCCGCCGACGGCCTGGGTGCTCATCGCCACCGCTGCGGTGCTCGGGTTCGTCGGCCACTGGGCGTGGCGCTGGTACCGCCAGTACAGCAATCGCAAGGCGCTGCGGGCTGCGGTCACGGCCGCCGGGTCGGATCACCTGGTCGACATGCTGGTGCCCGATGGGATGGGCGCCGGGTTTCATGTCGATTTCCTGCTGCTGACGGCTCGCGGCATTCTGGTGGTGGACCTGCGCGACGTGCAGGGCAACATCTTCGGCGGCGACCAGATGGCCGAGTGGACCGTCATGGACGGCTCGCGCCGCTTCACGTTCCCCAATCCGCAGAGCGCCCTCTATGACCGGATCGCGGCGGTGAAGGCGGTCGCCGGAGAGGTTCCGGTCGAGGGCCGGATCGTGTTCACCCGCCGGGGCAAGTTCCCCAAGGGCCTGCCGAAGTGGACCCTCATGGTCGACTCCCTGCCGGCGGAGTTTCCGTCCGCGGAGCATGACGCCTACGCCGGTACGGTGACCCGCTTCGCGGAGAGCTGGCAGAAGCTCAAGAGCGCCGTGAAGCCGAGCTATATGGCACACATGCGCTGAGGGGCAGGGGCGGTGTAGCATTCCTCCCAACCTGGAGGGTAGCCGAACGGCCGATCCGCTCCACCATGGCTCAACGCACCACCGCAAACGCACAATTGTAGGGTAGCCGGATGTCTCAGATCACCCGCCGCGAGTTCGTTTCCGCAGCGGCCACGCTTTCCGGATTGGCGCTCAGCCTCGAACTGCCCGCCCAGGAAGGTCCGCGCGGCGGCGCTGCTGCCATCCGCCCGCCGCGGACGCCGTCCGCATTCCTGCAGATCGGCGAAGACGACGGCATCACCATCATCACTCCCGCCGTGGAGATGGGGCAGGGGGGACACACGTCCCTGCCCATGATCATCATGGAGGAGCTGGGAGGGAGCTGGGAGCGGCTACGGGTCGCCGACGCGCCGGCGGCCGCGATGTACAACAACCCGCTGTTCGGCCAGCAATCCACGGTGGGCAGCTTCTCCGTGCGCGGCTGGTATCACGAGCTGCGCCGGATCGGCGCCGCCGCCCGGATCATGCTGCTGCAGGCGGCTGCGCGAACCTGGAAGGTCGTCCCGGCCAGCTGCACGGCCAGCGGTAGCGAAGTCGTTCACGGACCTAGCGGGCGCCGTTGCTCCTTTGGCAGCGTGGCGCGGCTCGCCGCCAGCCTGCCGGTCCCGCAGGACCCGGCACTGAAGCCGATCGCAGAGTTCACTGTGATCGGAGGGACACGCCCCCGCGTCGATGTTCCGGACAAAGTCGACGGCAGTGCCAGATACGGGATCGATGTAACGCTTCCGGACATGTTGTATGCCGCCGTCAAGACCTGCCCGACGTTCGGCGGCAAGCTCAAATCCTTCGACGACAGTGCGTGCAAGAGCATGCCCGCATTCCGCGGGACGGTGCCGCTGAGCGATGGCGTGATCGTCATGGCGCAGTCGTACTGGCAGGCTCGCAAGGCGTTGGAGCGGGTCAAGGTCGACTACGAGCTGGGCGCGCTTGCGACGCTCGATAGCGAGAAGGTGTCGAAGCAATTGCACGCCGGCTTCGACGAGCAGGGCTACGTGTCACGCAATGACGGGGATGTGCAGGCAGCCCTGGCGCGTGCCGCGAAGCGCGTGGAGGCGACTTACGAGGTTCCCTACCTGGCGCATGCGTGCATGGAGCCGATGAATTGCACGGCCCAGGTGACGGCGGAGGGTTGCGAGGTCTGGTGCGGAACGCAGAGTCCCCAGGCCGCGCAGAATGCCGCTGCCACCGTGCTGGGTATCCCCGCTTCCCGCGTCAAAGTCCACGTGCAGTACCTCGGCGGCGGCTTCGGCCGGCGCGGCGAGGCGGACTATGTGACGCAGGCGGTGACCGCCGCCAAAACGACCAACGGCCGGCCGGTCAAGCTCATCTGGAGCCGGGAAGAGGATATCCAACACGACACCTATCGTCCGGCGGCCGCGATTCGCTTCCGGGGCGGCCTGGATGCCGAGGGCAAGCTCATCGCCTTCGAGGCCAAGGTGGTCAGCGCCTCGGCACCGGCCTTCGGCCGGCCCGGCGGCCCGCCGTTCTTCGTCGAGTCCGTGGCGGATCTGAACTATGCGATCCCCAATTATTACGTGACGGGCCTCAACAAGAACCTCGGGGTGCGCTTCGGCTTCTGGCGCTCCGTCAACCACTCGCACAACCCTTTCATGGTCGAAGGCTTCATCGATGAGCTGGCGCGCGCCGCCGGCAAGGATCCCTACCAGTTCCGCCGCGCCATGCTGCAACACGACACCGAAGGGGCGCGCCGGCAGCTCGCGGTGCTGGACCTGATGGCGCAAAAGGCCGACTGGGCTCACCCGCCCGCCGGGCATTCCTTCGGGATCGCGGCCTTTCCGGCCTTCGGGAGCTACATCGGCACCATTGCCGAGGTGTCCGTCAAGGACCAGGTCGTGACGCTGCATCGGATCGTGCAGGCGATCGACTGCGGCATCGCGGTGCATCCGGACAACATCAAGGCGCAGTGCGAGGGCGGGATGATGTTCGGCCTCACAGCCGCGGTGCGGGGCGAGATCACGCTCAAGAACGGCGCCGTCATGCAGGGAAATTTCAACGATTATCCGGCACTGATGATTCACGACATGCCGACAGTCGAGACCTACATCGTGCCGAGCGCGGCGGCGCCCGGCGGAGTCGGTGAGCCCGGCACCGGCCCGATTGCGCCCTCGCTGGGGAATGCGATCTACGCGGCAACCGGCCAACGCTTGCGGTCCCTGCCGCTGTCGAAACATCAGCTCTCCCTCAAGGTGATGAGAACCTGAACATGGTCACTCTCAAAGTCAACGGCACGGAGCGCAGCATCGATGTGGAAGCGGATACCCCGCTCCTGTGGGTGTTGCGGGATGAGCTCGCGCTGACCGGCACCAAGTTCGGTTGCGGGATGGGGTTGTGCGGCGCCTGCAGCGTGCTCATCGAGGGGCGCCTGACGCGTAGTTGCATCGTTCCGGTGAGCGCCGTGAACGGCCAATCGATCACCACGATCGAGGGGCTGGCGAAGGACAGGAGTCACCCGGTACAGCGCGCCTGGATCGCGGAGAACGTGCCACAGTGCGGCTATTGCCAATCCGGCATGATCCTCGCGGCGGCGGCGTTGCTGAAGGACAAACCCAACCCCACCGATCACGATATCGACGTGGGCGTTGCCAACATCTGCCGGTGCGGGACGTACAGCCGCGTGCGCAAGGCGATTCATCGTGCCGCCCAGATGCAGCACAACGGCGAGCCGGCCCCCTCGAGCAAGACAACGGTCTGAAGTCCTTCGCAGCGCAAGCGGAAAAAGCGGAACCCTATGGCGTTGAAACGCGTCCGGATCGTCGCTGGGGTCATCGTTGTCTGCGGCGCAGCCGTGCTCGCCTGGGCCGCCGTGCGGCCGGGTCCGATGGCGTTTGCGGGCAAGCGGGTGGCTCTGTCGGAGTACCAGGGCATGCCGACCGGAGTGCCGGCGGATTTTGCGCCGGGCGATGCGCTCGCGCGCGCGAAGTATCTCACTGAGGCGGCTGACTGCGAGGCGTGTCATACCGCTGAAGGGGGCAAGCCCTTTGCCGGCGGCCGTCCGTTCGAGACGGATTTCGGCACGATCTACTCGGCGAACATCACGCCCGATCGCGAGACGGGCATCGGCACCTGGACCGATGCGGACTTCCTCGAGGCCGTGCACGAGGGCTTCAGCAAGGACAAGGGCTGGCTCTATCCGGCCTTTCCCTACGCCGCCTACACGTATCTGACCGATGCGGACGTGCTGGCCATCAAGGCTTACCTGTTCAGCCTGCCGCCGCAGAAGAACGTCCCGCCGCCCAACACGCTGCGCTTCCCTTACAACCAGCGCCTGCTGATGGCGATCTGGTCGAAGCTGTACGACGCGAATTCGCGTTTCCGGCCCGTTCCGAGCCGCTCGGCGAGCTGGAACCGCGGCGCCTATCTGGCCGAGGCGCTGGGTCATTGCGGGGACTGCCACACACCGCGCACGCCGCTGCAGTCGCTGGACAACCGCCGCAAGTTCTCCGGCGGCCTCTCGGAAGGGTGGCGCGCCTACAACCTCACCAGCGATGCCGTTTCAGGGATCGGAAGCTGGAGCGGCGATGACGTGGAGGCGTACCTCAAGACCGGTCATTCGCAGGATCGGGGCTCCGCCTTCGGCCCCATGGCTCAGGCGGTGCACCTGAGCTTTCAGAAGCTGACACCTTCGGACGTGAGCGCGATCGCGGAGTACGTCCGCAGCATTCCGGCCGTCTCAACCCCGGATCTGCCGGCACCGAAACTCGAGCCCGCCTCCGCGGATCCCGTGCAAGGTGTGGCCGCCGACTCGAATCCTCGCGGCGAGGCGCTGTTCGCCAGCATGTGCGCCGGTTGTCACACCTGGACGGGCCGCAACCGCTCCGTGCCGCATGCCACGTTGACGGGCACTCGCGCGGTCAACGACCCGAGCGCAATGAATGTCGCTCTGGCGGTACTGCGAGGAGCCAGCACACTGCCTCCGTCGGGGGATATCGCAGTCATGCCGGCGTTTGCCTCGGCCTGGTCGGATGATGACATCGCCGCGGTGTCCAACTACGTGACGGCTCGGTTCGGCGCCAAGCCGTCGGCGATCACGGCCGTCGAAGTGCACCGGCTGCGCGAGGCGCAGTAGCTCCAGCGGCGGCGATCGGGTCCGCCACGGCGGCCAGCGACTTGCCCGCGGCGCACGCGCGCGCTGCAGTATCGGCCGGCGACTCGCCCGCGGTGCACGCGCGTGCCGCGGTATCGGCCGTCAAGACGTTCTACCCCGTTCTCCTCAGGACAGCGTCTTTGCGTGGTCCGCCAGGACCAGCGACACGCACGTGGTCAACTGCGTGGCGTAGTCGATGTGCAGGAATTCGTTCGGTCCATGCGCGTTGGAGTGCGGGCCCAACACACCCGTGATGAAGAACTGGGTGCGCGGAAATTGCTTCCCCAGCATGCCCATGAAAGGAATCGTCCCCCCGCAGCCGACGTGCACGGCGTCTCGCCCAAACACCCGCTGCGAGGCCCGCGAGATGGACTTCTCGAGCCAGTCGGCAAACGCCGGCGCGTTCCATCCGTCGGTAGCCGCGGCTCCCTCGAACCGTACCTGCGCCCCGTATGGCGGATCGCTCTCGAGCAAGCGGCGCACGGCCGCCACGGCGCGGGCGCCATCGACGGTCGGCGGCAGGCGCACGGAGAGTTTGAACGCCAGCTCCGGTAACAACACGTTGCCCGCGGATACCACCGCTGGCAAACCGTCGGCTCCCGTGACGGCAAGGGTCGCACGCCAGGTGCTGTTGATGAGCAGCTCCACCGGATCGTTGGAGACCGGCTGCACGCCCTGCGCGAAGGGAATCTTCCCCGCGACGGCGTTGCCGAGTACCCGGGCGGCGGCCACGATCTGAGCGCGCCGGTCCTTGGGTATGGCGACGTGCAATTCCTCCGCGAGCAACTCACCAGTGACCGGATTCTCCAGGCGCGCGAGCAGCTGCTCGACGACCCGGAAAGCGGTCGGGGCGATTCCGGTGCCCATCCCCGAGTGCACGCCTTCATCGAGGACCCGCACACGCAGCGTCCCCACAAGGGCGCCTCGCAGCGAGGTGGTGCACCACAGCTGCTCGTAGTTGCCGCATTCCGCATCCAGGCAGACCACCAGCGACGGGTCGCCGATCTCCCCCCCGAGGGCCTGCAGATGGGCGGGCAGGTCCACGCTCCCGCTTTCCTCGCAAGCCTCGATGAGTACGACACACCGGGGCAGGGGCACCTTTTGCGCCTTGAGCGCGGCGATCGCCGTCAACGAGCTGAACACCGCGTAGCCGTCGTCCGCTGCCCCTCGTCCGTAGAGCTTCCCGTCGCGCACGACCGGTTCCCAGGGGCCCAGTCCAGGGAGCCAGCCGGTGAACTCGGGCTGTTTGTCCAGGTGGCCGTAGAGCAGGGCACAACCGCAGAGCTCTCCCGGAATGTCGATGAACAGCAGCGGTGTTCGGCCGGGCAGCCGCCGCACGCTGACGCTCATCCCCGGGATGGGTTGTTCTTTGCACCAGTCCTGCATCAGCCGCACCGCCGCTTCCATGTGGCCGTGCTGCTGCCATTGCGGATCGAACATCGGGGACTTGTTGGGAATGCGCACGTACTCGTGGAGTCGCCCCAGGATGGACTCCTCCCAGGCACGCCGGACGAAGTGCTGCAGACGGGTCTCATCCATGTAGTTTAATCTCTCTAAATCAATTAATTATACGAAATAGTTCATGTGCTGCCGCAGTACTGGAGTCCGCCAGCGCCTGGACCGGCTGCGCGCGTGCGGCCGCGACGGCGACGGCCACGTGCGGCAGATAGGCCGGCTCGTTCCTGCGCCCTGCCGGCTTGGGATCGAGATTGCGCGGCAGCAGATAGGGCCCATCGGTCTCCAGCAGCAGGCGATTGCCGGGAATCTCCTTCATCAACGGCAACAGGTGGCCGCCCCGGCGCTCATCGCAGATCCAACCCGTGATGCCGATCGCCAGATCCAGCTCCAGGTAGCGCACGAGCTGCGGCCGAGTCCCGGTGAAGCAATGTGCGACTCCGCCAGCGAGCGTCGCGCGGTGCTCGCGCAAGATTGCGACGAAGTCCTCGTGAGCATCCCGCTCGTGCAGAAAGACAGGTTTTCCGACACGCGCGGCCAGCTCGAGTTGGCGGTGAAACGCGCTCCGCTGGGCCTTCTGCGGTGAGAAGTTGCGGAAGTAATCGAGCCCACACTCGCCGATGGCGACGACTTCGGGCCGCTGGGCGAGCGCCTCCAGCTCGGCCAGTAATTCCGGCGTCAGGTCGCTGGCGTGGTGTGGGTGTACGCCGGCGGTGGCGAACAACCGGCCGGGGTGGGCCTGCGCCAGCTCGATCGCCTGACGAGTGCTGGGGCCGCTGGAGCCCGTGATCACCAACTGCAGCACCCCGGCAGCTTCGGCGCGCGCCAGGACGGCATCGCGGTCGGGGTCGTAACTGTCGTGCGCAAGGTTGATGCCGATGTCGATGAGTGGGGCGACACGGAGGGCCTCGGGCCTGGCCGCAGCAGTGGGAGCCCGCGGCCTTGTGCTATCTTTCCTCATGCGCGGCGTTCATTCTACCCGACGCGTCAATCAACCACTTACGATGCCTCCGTCGCCCTTTCGAGCCTTCGTAGGCGTGCTCACTACCGGCGCGCCGGCCGCTATTCTGCTGGCCATGGCCGGGCCGGCGCTGTCAGCGGCTGCGGCACAGGCGAATCCGGCGCAGGCGGCGCTGCTCGATCTGGAGGCCCGGATCGAGTACGGCTATTTCACCGAAGACGGCCGCACCCTGCAGGGGCTCGCCACGACCCCCACCGGAGACGATGCCAAGGACGGGATGAAGAGCTACTACGCCGGCCTCGCCGGCTACCGCCTCACGCTGGTCGACTCCGCCAGGGACAAAATCCAGGCCCGCTCGGCCGCCGAGGAGTGCGTCGCGAGCCTCGATCGGGCGCTCAAGGCAACCCCGGCCGCGGTCCCCGCCGAGAGCATGGCCCTGCAGTCGGCGTGTCTGCTGCAGCTGTCGGAGCTGAGCGGGCTGCGGGCGCCGTTCGCCGCGAGCAAGAGCAAGTCCCAGATGCAGAAGGCTCTGCGGCTCGCGCCCCGCAACCCGCGCGTGTTGCTGCTGGATGCGATAGTTGCCTTCGAGCGCGCGCCGAACGGAGCGGAGAGCGAGCGGGCGCTCGGTAAACTGAAGAAGGCGATCGGTGCGCTGGAGAGCGAGCGTCAGGAAGTGGTTCACACGCCGGCCTGGGGTCTTGCGGACGCATACACCTACCTGGGGCGCGTCTATCTGGAAAAGGGCGACGCGGTCAGAGCACGCGATGCGCTCGAGCGCGCGCTGCTGGCGGCTCCGGAGTTCCAGCAGGCGCGGCGTATGATGACCCGGATCACTTCCGGTTGAATGGGGAATCGGCTTCACTCCCCGCTGGCGGTGGGGGGGTTGGGAGGTTGCGATGAACGTTCCACAGCCCACGACGCCCGCGCCGTCACCGGATCTGGGGTTGCGAGTGCTGTACATGCTGTTGTTCGGGGTCGTGTTCTGGATTCTGACCTGGACGTTGGCGGTGACCACGCTGCTGCAGCTGCTGCTTCGCCTGATCAACGGCCGCCCGCACGCGGAACTGGCTCGCTTCGGCTCCGCGCTCGCGCGCTACTCGCGCGAGATCATCGATTTCCTCACCTTTGCCACAGAAAGAATGCCGTATCCATTCGGACCGTGGCCTGCATAAGACACAAAGGGAAAGTCCATGGCACTGGTCGAAGAGAAGAAACAGCTGCTGCAGGAGCTGCGAATCGAGCGCGGTCAGCGCGAGCAGTACACGGAAAGCAATCCGCGCCGAACCGGCCTGATCGTCGGGATCATCGTCGCGGTGCTGATTCTGGGGGGCGCGGCGGCGGCGGGTTACTACTTCCTGCTGCGCAAGCCAGCATTCGAGATCGAGCAAGCGACGGCGGTGGCCCCGTCGGCTGACCCCGGTGCGACCGCCGTTCTGCAGGCGACGGGTTATGTCACCGCCCGCATCAACGCCACCGTGTCGGCGCAGATCACCGGAACGTTGACCCAGGTACTCATCGAAGAGGGCGAGCACGTCACCAAGGGACAGGTCCTCGCGCGGTTGGATGACACCCAGTACAAGGCGGGACTTCTGCAGGCGCAGGCGGGACTTGCGAGCGCGCAAGCGGCGCTCGCCCAGTACCAGGCCAATCTGGAGCAGTCCAAGCGCGATCTGATGCGCGACAAGGATCTCGTCGATCGGCACCTGGTCTCGGTGCAGACGGTGGAGCATGACAACACGCAGGTGCAGATGCTGACGGCGCAAGTGATCACCCAGGAGAAGCAGATCGACGTGGCTGCAGCCAACGTCAAGAGCGCGCAGGTCTACATCGACTATACGACCGTGCGTGCCCCGTTCTCCGGCGTGATCACTGCCAAGGCGGCGCAGGTTGGCGAGATCGTCTCGCCGATGGCCACCGGCGGCTTCACGCGCACCGGCGTCGGCACCATCGTCGACATGGACTCGCTGGAGATTGAAGTGGACGTCAATGAGGCGTACATCAATCGGGTGCAGGCGAATCAGCCGGCGACGGCGACGCTGGACGCTTATCCCGACTGGGAGATCCCGGCGCACGTGATCGCGATCATTCCCACGGCCGACCGCAGCAAGGCGACGGTCAAGGTGCGCGTGGGTTTCGACAAGAAGGATCCGCGGATCCTGCCCGACATGGGCGTGCGCGTGTCGTTCCAGTCCAAGCAGAGTGCGGGGGAACCGCCACCCAAGGGCGTATTGATTCCGGCGTCCTCCATCGTGCAGAAGGACGGCAAGAACGTCGTGTTCATCGTGGACGGCGAGCGCGTGCACTCGCAGCAGGTCTCCCCGGGACAGGCCTTCGGAGATCTCAAGCTGGTGCAGGAAGTGAGCCCGGGCGCGCACCTCGTGCGCACCCCGCCCGCCGACATGAGCGATGGAGCGCGGGTCACCTTGAAGCAGGAGTGAGGAGCGAATTGCGTACCCTGGTCGAGATTCGAAACCTGAGCAAGGTCTACAGCCGCGGCCAGCAGAAACTGGAGGTCCTGCACCACATCGATCTGGATATCGGCGCGAGCGACTTCGTCGCCCTGATGGGACCCTCGGGCTCCGGCAAGACCACGCTGTTGAATCTCATCGGCGGCCTGGATTCGCCTACGGACGGCACCATCGCCGTCGGGGGCGAGCACATCGAGCGACTCGGTGAGGACGCGCTCGCGAAATGGCGCGCTGCCAATGTTGGCTTCGTGTTCCAGTTCTACAATCTCCTGCCCATGCTCACGGCGCGCCGCAACGTCGAGCTGCCGCTGCTGCTCACCCGTCTGTCGGCGGCGGAGCGCCGGCGCAAGGCCGCCATCGCGCTCGAGCTGGTGAGCCTGACCGAGCGCGCCGAGCACAAGCCGAGCGAGCTTTCCGGAGGTCAGCAGCAGCGCGTCGCCATCGCGCGGGCGATCGTTTCCGATCCGCAACTGCTGGTGTGCGATGAGCCGACCGGCGATCTGGACCGGCAGTCCGCCGCGGAGGTGTTGACCCTGATGCAGGATCTCAACCGCGATCACGGCAAGACGATCGTCATGGTCACGCACGATCCGAAGGCCGCCGAGTTTGCGCACCGGACGCTGC
The DNA here is from genome assembly GCA_035552975.1 of Steroidobacteraceae bacterium. Taxonomy (GTDB): domain Bacteria; phylum Pseudomonadota; class Gammaproteobacteria; order Steroidobacterales; family Steroidobacteraceae; genus 13-2-20CM-66-19. The sequence continues at coordinate 2,981 of DATNEN010000174.1, read as the reverse complement.
ATCTGGACAAGGGCACCCTGGTCGACAGCCCTGAGCAGTCGGCGGCGTGAAGTACCTGCACCTGATCTGGGCGGCCTTGCTGAGGCGCAAGGCGCGTACGGTCTTCACCATACTGTCGGTGTTGACGGCTTTCCTGCTGTTCGGGCTGCTGGATACCGTGCGCACGGCATTCAACAACGTCGGGGGCAATGTCTCCGGGGCCGACCGGCTCGTGACGGTCTCGAAGATCAGCTTCACGATGGCGTTGCCGATGAGCCTGAACACGCGCATCCAGGCCGTACCCGGCGTGGCCGCCGTCTCCTACGCCAACTGGTTCGGCGGCCAGTACCAGGACGGGCGCGACTTCTTCCCCAGCCAGGCGGTGGCCAAGAATTTTTTCGATCTGTATCCGGAGTGGCAGATGCCGGCGGCGCAGCGCAAGGCGTTTCGCGACACCCGCACCGGCGCGGTCGTGGGGGAGAATCTGGCCAAGCGGATGGGCTGGAAGATCGGCGACAAGATCCCGCTGCAGGCCACCATCTTTCCGCAGAAGGGCGGCTCGAACACCTGGGTGTTCGATCTGGTGGGGATCTATCACGTCAGCAACCCGGAACAACGCGGCAACGAGAACAACTTCTGGTTCAACTACGATTATTTCGATGAGGCGCGCCAGTTCGGCCAGGGCTCGGTCGGTCGCTATGCCATCAAGCTCACCGATCCGAAGCAGGCCACGGCGGTCGAGCAGGCGATCGATGCGCTGTCGGCGGACTCCGATCACGAGACCAAGACCGAGACCGAACAGGCCTTCACCGCGGCCCTGGTGGGGCAGTTTGCGGACATTGGCCTGATCGTCGGCTCGATCATGGGCGCGGTGTTCTTCACACTCGTGTTGCTGACGGGCAATACGATGGCCCAGGCGGTGCGCGAGCGCATTCCGGAGCTCGCGGTGCTGAAGACCATTGGCTTCTCCCGTAGAAGCGTGCTCACGCTGGTGCTGGCCGAGGCAGTCCTGTTGTTGGCGATTGGCGCTTCGATCGGGCTGTTCCTGGCGGGCATCGCCGCGGCTGCCGTGCAGACCCAGATCGGAACCCAGCTCGTGCTGCCTCCGGTGGGGGCGACCGAGTGGCTGCGCGGGCTCGCGCTTGCGGCGGTGATAGGCATCATCGTCGGATTCCTCCCAGCCCGGCGCGGCATGCGCCTTCGCATCGTCGATGCGCTCTCCGGACGCTGACTCATGAAGCGTGGAGCTGCATCGCAGTTGCGCAACAGCGCCGCAGCCGTGGGCTACTTCGTCATCCCGGTGGCTATCGTGCTGTTCTCGCCGTGGTGGCTGCTTCTGGCCATCGTGGCGGGCGTGGCAGCTCTGCTGGCGCTTACCCGCGCAGGCAGACAGATGCTCTCCGTGACGAGGATCGGCATATCTACGATTCCACAGCGCCTCGGGGCCTCATCCGTCGTGGTGGTGGGTATCGCCGGTGTCGTGGCAGTGCTGGTCGCGTTGCTGGCCATGGCCCAGGGATTTCAGCAGACGCTGAGGGAAACCGGTAACGACGAGACGGCGATCGTGATGCGCGCCGGCTCGCAGACCGAGCTCAACTCCGTGCTCGATCACGACACCGCCGTGCTCGTCTCGCAGGCCTCGCAGGTGATGCACGGCCCCCGAGGCCAGCCCATCGCATCGCCGGAGCTGGTCGTCGTCGCATCGCTGCCCAAGAAAGCCACTGGCCTGGATGCCAACGTCGAGCTGCGAGGTGTCGGCGAGCGGGCCTGGGACCTCCGACCCAACGTGCAGATCACGGTCGGCAGAAAATTCAGGCCCGGGCTGCGCGAGCTGATCGCCGGCAAGGACGCGCAGCGCCAGTTCGCGGGGATCGAGCCAGGATCCACCGTCAAGCTGAACGAGCAGGTGTGGACGGTGGTTGGGGGTTTCGACTCCGGCGACTCGCACAACTCCGAGCTGTGGGGCGATACGGACATCATCGGGTCGGCGTATCGGCGAGGCAGCAGCACGAGCTCGGTCACGGTGCGGCTGACGACGCCGGAGGCGTTCGATGCCTTCAAGGCGGCGCTGCAGGCCGACAAGCGGGTGCAGGTGGATGTCAGCACCACGCGCAGCTACTACAACGCCCAGTCCGACACGATCTCCACCATCATTCGCATTCTCGGCACCGTGGTCGGTGCGATCATGGCGATCGGTGCCGTGTTCGGCGCTCTCAACTCCATGTACGCCGCCGTTGCTACCCGGACACGGGAAATTGCCACGCTGCGCGCCATCGGCTTCCGCGGAACGCCAGTCGTGGTGTCAGTGATGATCGAAACCCTGCTGCTCGCGCTGCTGGGCGGGGCAATCGGCGCAGGATTGGCGTGGGCCATCTTCGACAACTACACGGCCTCGACGCTGGGGTCGAACTTCAGCCAGGTGGTGTTTGCGTTTCGGGTCACGCCGGAGTTGCTCTGGGATGGGTTGAAATGGGCGTTGACCATTGGGCTGGTGGGGGGGCTGTTTCCAGCGTTGCGGGCGGCGCGTCAGCCTGTGACGGCGGGATTACGCGAGCTGTAGAGCTTGTCGGAGCGCCAGCTCAGAAGGTCACGTTGAAAATCTCTTGGGGGGACGGCGCTGGCAGCATCGAGGGCGGCGGGCGCTGATTGCTGCGGCCGTCCCGGCGAGAGACAACTCGAAATGCCGGGGCGCCGTTACAAAGAGATTTTTGTACGTGACCTTCCGGGCCGGCGCCCCCGAGTCGGCCACGTGGCGCACTGCTTAAGAGTCAGAAAAGTGCTGCAGCGCTTCGCAGAGGGCGGTGACGTCTGACTCCGGTTGGTCCCAGGAAACGACCAATCGCGCTTCGCCGGAGGATGCGGGGCCCCAGTCGTAGAACTCGAAGCCGGCGGTGCGCAGGGTGCGTTTGCGCTCGGCGCCGAGGCGCAGGAAGACCTCGTTGGCCTCCACTGGATAGAGGAGGGAGGTGCCGGCGGCACGCGCGATCTGCTGGGCGAGGGCG
>DATNEN010000173.1:0-11071 GCA_035552975.1 Steroidobacteraceae bacterium | reverse complement strand
GAAAGGAAACTGCCATGAGCACAGAATCAACTCGTCATTGCACCGGCCCGGCCGCCCAGGCCACCACTGCGCAGCAGATCGCCGCAACGGTGGCAAAACAGGCCGCGGCCCAGGCTAACGTGGATATCCGCCATGTAGGGGCGGAGGACGCCATTACAAGGGCGGCCGTCAGATCGACCGAGACGGAAAGCCATCCCTACTCGAGCTTCGAGCACGGTGGCGTCCGCCGCTTCGAGCGGTCACCCTTCGCCCGCGGGCCCTTCGAGGGCAGCGGGGACCTGCCGCCCTTCAGGGTCTCCTGAGGGCTCGTCCCGCCTGCCTCAAAACCAGTAAGCGATGGCCCGCATCTCGATGCTGTTCCGCGGCGCAACCCCGGGCGGACACGTCGGGTCGTTGAACGCCGTGTGCGGCACGTGGTGCGGCTCGCCCGACTGCGAGTCGTTCGTCTTGAAGACGAGCGCCTCCGCGGGAGTCATGTTGGGAAAATAGCACCAGCGATGGGCAGGATTGTGGCGAACCAGGAGCGCTTCGAAGGACCACTCCGGACGGTCCGTGACGTCGAATATTGCATCGGCCTCGACGAGATCCTCCGCGGACAGACTGCGCGCATCGCACACGGCCAGCGGCACGTCCTGCGGCGGCGGCGACAACACTCTCCACACGTTGAAGTGGACCGAGCGTCGCGCCGGCCGTGCGGCATCCTTCGGTCGTGAGCGCTCCGCGAACGTCCGGGCCGTGGCGTCACTGACATCGATGTGGATGAAGCGCGCCGGACGCGAGTTGTTGAGTTGTCCGGACTCGGGGGAGGCCTCGCTGAAGCGCAGCACCCCCGGAGCGGTAACGGTGACGCGGTCCGCGCCACTGAGATCCAGCAGCAGCCGCTCGATCTCCGGATAGTGCGTACGCATGATCTCCTGCGGATCGCGGAAATTCGTGACGGCGCTGCGGTGCGGAACGAGCGTGAAGCCTTCCTCCTCCAGCGAGGGCCGGTTGCCGTAGTCGCGGACGTTTTCGACGCGGATGCTCCGCGGGTCCAGATTCAGGAAGTCCCTGGAACGATCGTTAGCGTAGAAGCGCGGCCGTTCTGACATCTCCCCGAGGTAGTTGACCTCAGCGCTGACGATGGCCGCTCTCGCGGCCCCTTGGTTGATCGCTTGCACGGCACGGTCCCCACGATTTCCCCTCAGTCCCTTTATACTGCGCCGTCTGGGTCGTTGTTCGCCATGAGGGGGTCTCCATGCTTCGCTCAGCCGCAGGGGTGGCTCTGTTGGGGCTTCTTGCTTCCACGTCGACGCTTGCACAGCTCCCTGCGGGGGGTAACGCGGGTAATAGCTCAGCAGGTTCCCCTGCGGGAGCCGGGGCGGCTGTTTTCCAGCGCGTCTGCGCCGTTTGCCATCTCAGTGTCGTGCAGACCTCGAACGCCAATCCCGGCAAGCCGCTGGAATCCAAGGCCTTGCCCCGTGAGATTCTGCGGAATTTTCCTCCCGGCGCGATCGTGAACGCGCTGACCAACGGCAAGATGCAGGCGCAGGGTGCCGCGCTGAGCGTTGCGGAGCGCCGTGCCGTGGCCGAGTACGTGACCGGCAAGAGTCTGGTGGGCACGCAGAGTGCCGCGACCGAAAAGCCGAACCAGTGCACACAGGCTCAGGCAATGCGCGACCCCGCCAGCGGCCCGGCCTGGAACGGCTGGGGCAATGGCCCCGCGAACGAGCGGCGTCAGTCGAAAGCCGAGGGAGGATTGACCGCCGCCGATCTGCCGCACCTGGAGCTCAAATGGTCCTTCGGCTATGCCAACGTGAGCTCCGCTCGCGCGCAGCCGACGGTTGCCGGCGGTCGACTGTTTGTCGCGAGCGATAACGGTGAGGTGCACGCTCTGGATCCCAAGAGCGGCTGCAGCTACTGGGTATTCAACGCGAAGGCCGGCGTGTCCAGCTCGCCGATGGTGGGCAAGTACGAGGGCGCTGACGGCAAGAGCGGCTTCGCCGTGTATTTCGGCGACCGGAAGGCAAACGCCTACGCGGTGGACGCGCAGACGGGCCGGCAGCTGTGGACGCGCCGGGTCGACGATCACAAACTGGCCGGCATCACCGGCTCGCTCACCTATTTCGACGGACGCGTCTTCGTGCCCGTGCAGGGCATCGGCGAGGAAGGCCAGGGCGCGACCAACAAGTATCCCTGCTGCTCGTTCCGCGGCAACGTGACGGCGCTGGATGCCAACACGGGCGCCGTCGTGTGGAAGACCTACACGGTCGCCGAGAGCCGGCCGCGTGGCAAGACCAAGAACGGCGTGGAGTCCTTCGGCCCGGCCGGCGGGGGGATCTGGTCCGCGCCGACGGTCGATGCGAAGCGCGGCGTGTTGTATGTCGGTACCGGTAACGGCTATGCCGATCCGCCGCAGCCGATGACCGATGCGATCATCGCCATGGCATTGGACACCGGCGCCATCAAATGGGCCCGGCAGGTAGCGCCCAACGACCAGTGGGCGATGGGCTGCGACCCCACCAACGGCGCCGACACAGCCTGTCCGAAGAAACTCGGCCCCGACTACGACTTCTCCGCCCCTCCGGCCATCGCGCACATCAACGGTCGCGACCTGCTGGTGGTGCCGCAGAAGGCCGCCATCGCCTGGGCGCTCGATCCTGACAAGGACGGAGCGGTCGTGTGGCGCTACCAGTTCGGGCAGGGCAGCGGTCTGGGCGGGGAGTGGGGTACGGCGATCGACGGCGACCGGGCGTTCTTCGGGCTGGCCGATCTGCTGACACCCCATCCCGGTGGCCTGCGCGCGGTGTCCCTCGCCACCGGCAAGCCCATCTGGCAGGTGCCGCCCCAGCCGAAGATGTGCGGCGTGACCATCGGCTGCATCGCCGGGCAGGGCGGTCCGGTCACGGTCATCCCCGGGGCAGTGCTCAGCGCGAGCATGGATGGCGGCGTACGCGCTTACTCCATCAAGGACGGGACGGTGTTGTGGACGTTCGACACCAACCGGGAGTTCGACACCGTCAACGGCCTCGAGGCCCATGGCGGGTCAATGGATGGCGCGGGCCCCGTGGTTGCCGGCGGTATGTTGTTCGTGAACTCCGGGTACGGCGGATTGCTGGGAGTGCCCGGCAACGTGCTGTTGGCGTTTGGGCTGAAGAGGTGAGATCCAGCGCCACGCACGAGCGCCCCGGCCCGCGCTCGAGCCCGTCAGTATTCGCGCTTCAGATCCACCACCGACAGCATCTTCTCCCCGGCGGCGTAGCGGCGCAGGTTCTCATTCACGACCACCCAGATCGCTTCGTTCGGGATGTCGGAGGAGCCGGAAATATGGGGCGTGATGATCACATTCTTCGCGTGCCACAGCGGATGATTGGGCGGTAGCGGTTCGGGGTCCACCACATCGAGGCCAGCGCCGGCGATCTTGCCTGAGTTCAGAGCGGTGACCAGGTCCGCGGTCGCGACGCTGCCGCCGCGCGCCACATTGATGAAGTACGCCGTCGGCTTCATCGCCGAGAAGAACTTGCTGTTGAACATGCCGCGCGTTGCGTCGGTCAGCGGAGCTGCATTGACGACGACGTCCGCCGTCGATGCGAGCTGCAACAGCTCATCGGGTCCCCCGACATGGCTGACGTAGTCCGGACCCTCATGGCCGCGGTTGCGAGTCGCGATCACCTTCATTCCGAGTCCGTGGGCGCGACTGGCGACCTCCGTGCCGATCCCGCCGAGGCCGACCACGAGCAGCGTCTTGCCGGTGAGCGTCTCCATATGAGAAGCGCGCGCATCCTGCGGACTCCAGCGGCCACTGGCCTGATCGGTGATAAAAGTGTCGAGGCCACGGGCCAGCGCGAGTGTGAGCGCGATGGCGTGCTCGCCGATGGCCGCAGAGCCGAGGCCGCGCAAGTTCGTGATCAGCAGATGACGGCTGAGAACGGAAGGGACGGCGATACATCGCTCGACGCCCGCGGACAGGGCGAGGATCCAGCGCAACTGTTTCGCATTGTTGATGATGCTCGGCTCGCAGATCCCCGGCGGTGCGGTGATGCCCGCAACGATATCGGCATCGGCGGCTTCCCTGGCAGCACTCGCAACGTCCTTGGCGTAGACGATCTTCACGCCGGGAAGAATCCGCGCCAGCGTCGCGCGCTCCGGCGGCGGAACGCTTCTGGCGAGCGCGACGAGTTTCTTGGGGGGGCGCCAGTCCTGGCGCTCCCGGATCGGTGTCGGCCCTTCCTGCACGTCGTACTTCTTCAGGATCGCGGCCACATCGTCCGCCTCGCCGGCGGCTGCGCCGATCGCAGTGACGAGCAGCATGCACACGCCGGCGAGGAGTGCCAGGACTCGGTGACTCATTCAATTACCCGATCCCAGCAGCGCGTTCTTGTGAGCCTCGAACAGTTGCCTCAGCGTAATGGGAGGCTTGCCGGTCAGGTCCTTCACAGCGCTGCTGACTCGTGTTGCCGCCGGTCCCGCGAACGCGCGGCCCGGAGGAGCGTCGGGGCTGGCATCGGACACTGCGATGGTGCGTCCGGTCACAGCGGACGCAGCGGCGGCGATCTCTCGTTGACCGATCAGCTGCGAGCCGGTGATGTCGTAAGCCTTGTCGTCGTGCCCCGGGGTTGACAGGACAGCGGCCGCCGCCGAAGCGCAGTCCTCGCGCGCGACGTAGCCGAGCTGCACCTCGTTCGCCGGTACGACAGCCCGGCCCTCGGCCACCATTTTCGCGGCCTGGCCGACCAGCACGTCCTGATAGATGGAGTTGCGCAGGAAGGTCCAGTGCACCCCGCTCTTCCTGAGGATCTCCTCGGTGGCGTAGTGATCGGCGCCGATGCCCGAATGGTCGCCGCCGCTGATCGCCACGAACGAGGTGTAGGCGATTTGCTTCACACCCGCGGCCACCGCGGCGTCGATGGCGTGCTTGTGGGCCTCGGGACGCGGACCGCCACCGAAGCCGATACTGATCAGCAGCATCTTCGTGCCGCCGGCGAACGCCGCGGGCAGGGATTCGGGCTTGCTGAAATCCCCGAAGCGTGTGCTGGCGCCGAGCCTGGCGTACTCCTGCAACGCTTCGGGAGTGCGGCTCACGAGGATCAGGCTCTTCGCCGGCACCCCTCGGGCCAGCAGATGCTTCACGACCAGGCGGCCGAGCTGGCCGGAGGCGCCCGAAATGATGATTCTGTCGGTCACGGAGAACTCCTTCGTCTGTGCGCGCGCCGTGCCGTCGGCAACCCATGTAGCGGCGGTGACGGCCAGGAGCACGGCGAGGGCGAGTGCGCAGGATGCCATCGATCGCAGATCGCGGAGCTTCATTTTGGCGGATCGGTCTCCCACCCTACCCGGCTGCACCAGCGTTGCAGGCGGGCGCGGTCGATCCCGGCGGCCTTGTAGTCGTGAAACTCGTACTCGACCCCGTGACTGTCCAGCCAGGAGCGCGCCTTCTTCATGGTGTCGCAGTTCTTGATGCCGTAGAGAATCGTCACGGGATGCGCCCGGGAGCCGCTAGATCTGCGGCGCCCATGACGAGCACCACCCGGCGGCGGTGACGCTCTTGCCGGGGAAGATCTGACACGGGCCGCTCTTGGCTCCGTCCTTACCCTGGTAGAGCGCGCAGTTCGCGCACGTGTTGCCGGGCTTGGCGGCCTTGGCGTTCTTTGCGTCATCTACGTATTTCACTGCTTTCGCCACCGGATCATTCTCACTGATGAGAGGACCTTCTGCGGCGCGCACCGCTCCGGGTCGCAGTGCAGTGACGCTGGCGAGCGCTGCACCTGCAGCCACGCTCCTGAGCAGAGAACGCCGGGACATCGAGCGCATCATTCGTCTCCTTCGGAAAAAGGGCCGTAGCTTAACGGCGCATCTGAACGACGCGCCATGCCGGAGGGCGGGCGCAACCGGAGCGTGCTCGCTCGCTTCAGCCAGGCCTGTACAGCAGGAGCCCGGCCGCGCGGGGGAGCCTCGAAGCGGCCTGCCGAAGCAATTCAAGCCCTGACAATAATAGCCTTGACAATGATAGCCTAGTCAGGTACAGTGCGCCCACGAGTCAAGGAAGCGATCGGAGCAAAGGACCTTGAGCACAGAGATCTACGACGCGAACACCTACGAGCCACGCAAGAGCGTCGGGCACCTGATGAACCGTGTGCGCACGGCCATGTTCGCTGCCCTGGACGCCGAGCTTGGAGCCGATACGGATCTGGCGCGGTTCGAGGTCTCCGCGGCGCAGTTCGTGGTGATTGCTTCGCTGGCCATGGGTGAAGCGGATTCCGCCTCACAGCTGTGCAAGGGTATTTCCTACGACGCGGGCGCCATGACGCGCATGATCGATCGCCTGGAGAGCAAGGGTCTGATCCGCCGCCGGCGCGATGCCGATGACCGGCGGCTGGTGAACATCGAGCTGACCGAGCAGGGCAGGGAGGCGTTTCCGAAGATGCGGCAGTGTGCGATGGGAGTTCTGAACCGCTTTCTGCGCGGCTTCACCCAGAACGAGGCGCGTCAGCTGGAGAGCTTCCTGAATCGCATGCTGGAGAACAGCTGAAACGGCTTTTTTTTCCAGGAATGTCTGCCTAGGCATTGGTAGCCTCGGCAGGAGCGCTCCCGGGACCCGAAGTGCCGGAGCGCCAGGTAGGAGAGAGCTTTATGAGTGACCCCAATACGAATTCAAGCGCGCCGCCCGAAGGGACCGCGCAGGTTGAGACGGCGGCAGCAGCCACGCAGGGGCATGCGCCCCAACAGAGCACGCGATCTCTCAAGGCGCGCCGCTGGCGTCTGCTGGGTGCCGCGACTGGTGTGCTCGTGCTCCTCGGAGCGGGTTACGGCGCGTACTGGGCAAAGAACTTGCGCTACGTGGAGTCTACCGATGACGCGTACGTGAGCGGCAATGTCGTGCAGATCACTCCGCAGGTGTCTGGAACGGTCATCGGGATCGGGGCCGACAACACTCAGTTCGTGAAGGCCGGCCAGACGCTGGTGCGGCTGGACCAGGAGGACGCGAAGGTGGAGCTGGATCAGGCGGAGGCGCAGCTCGCCAAGACCGTTCGCGAAGTGCGCAACCTGTTTGCCACCTCCGCACAGCTGCAGGCGGCCGTGGATGTTCGCAAGGCGGACCTGACGACCGCACAACAGGATCTGAGCCGCCGCGAGCGGCTCGGCGCCTCTGGAGCGGTGTCGGCGGAAGAACTGCAGCATGCCCGTGACTCCCTGAAGGCCTCGCAGGCTGCCCTGGTGTCGGCCGAGCAGCAGCTGAACGCGAATCAGGCGCGCGTGGACGGCACGACCGTCGCCAACCATCCTGATGTGCGCAACGCCGCGGCGGCGGTGCGGAGCGCGTATCTCGCGTATTCGCGCACGCAGCTGCCTGCACCCGTTTCCGGTTTCGTCGCGCAAAGAAGCGTGCAACTCGGCCAGCGAGTAAGCCCAGGGGCGCCGCTGATGGCCGTCGTGCCGCTGGACCAGGTCTGGGTCGACGCCAACTTCAAGGAGCCACAGCTCGCCGACATCCGCGTCGGGCAACCGGTCACACTCACTGCTGACGTCTACGGAAAGCACGTGCAGTACCGCGGCACCGTCGTTGGGTTCGGGGCGGGTACCGGGTCGGCGTTCGCGTTGCTTCCGGCGCAGAACGCGACCGGCAACTGGATCAAAGTCGTGCAGCGAGTCCCGGTGCGCATTGCGCTGGATGCGCGGCAACTGCAGGAGCATCCGCTGCAGATCGGTCTCTCGATGAAGGCGAACATCGACACGCACGACCGCAGCGGCTCGACGCTCCCGCATCTTGCGGCAACCTCGGTATCGTATGCTACGGACGTTTTCCACACGGGTGAGGACGTCGCCGAAGCTCGCGTGCGCGACATCATCGTCTCCAACGAGACGGGGCGCACCGCTGCTGCAGCGACGGCGCGGCCGCATCCGGGTGGGGGCGCGGCGCGCCTGGCAGCGGCGCGCACGCCAGGATCGACCCCCGTGGCTACGATGCGTGCCTTCTAGGGAAACCATGGCCGACGCGGACAAGCCGCTGCAGGGCACGACGCTGGTCGTCGGCACGATCGCCCTGTCGTTGGCGACCTTCATGAACGTGCTCGACACGTCCATCGCGAACGTGTCGCTGCCCTCGATCGCGGGCGATCTGGGAGTCTCGCCGGATCAGGGAACCTGGGTGATCACCTCGTTCGGGGTCGCGAATGCCATCTCCCTGCCGCTCACGGGCTGGCTGTCCCGGCGCTTCGGACAGGTGCGGCTGTTCACCGCCTCCGTGTTCCTGTTCGTGATGGCTTCATTCCTGTGTGCGCTGGCGCCGAGCTTGAGCCTGCTGATCCTGTTCCGCGTGCTGCAGGGCGCGGTCGCCGGGCCCATGATCCCCTTGTCGCAGTCGTTGCTGCTGTCGAGCTATCCGAAGGAGAAGGCCGGCACGGCGCTCGGAATGTGGTCGATCACGACCCTGGTCGCGCCCGTCGTAGGTCCGTTGCTCGGCGGGTGGATCACGGACAACATCGCCTGGCCGTGGATTTTCTACATCAACGTACCGGTAGGCATCGTGGCCGGGTTGCTCACGTGGGTCGTGTATCGCAAGCGGGAAACGCCCACGGCGCGCGTCCCGATCGACGGCGTGGGGCTGGGCCTGCTCATGCTGTGGGTCGGGTCGATGCAGGTGATGCTGGACAAGGGCAAGGACCTCGACTGGTTCAACTCCACCGAGATCGTGGTGCTCGCCATCATCGCCACCATCGGGTTCGTTGTGTTCATCATCTGGGAGCTCACCGATGAGCATCCTGTGGTGGACCTCAGCTTGTTCCGGCGCCGCAATTTCTGGGTGAGCACGCTCGCGATGCTGCTCGCGTACGGCGGGTTCTTCGGCAACGTCGTGCTGTTGCCGTTGTGGTTGCAGCAATACATGGGTTACACCGCAACGCTTGCCGGCGTGGTGCTGGCGCCGGTGGGCGTGCTGGCGATCTTTCTGACGCCACTGGTCGGGCGCCTCATGAACCGGGTCGATCCGCGCATTTTCGTCACCGTCTCCTTCGGCATTTTCGCCCTGGTGCTGTTCATGCGCGCGCAATTCAACACCAATGCGACGCTCGGCACGATCCTGGTGCCGACCCTGATCCAGGGCGCCGCGCTGGCGACCTTCTTCATTCCGCTGATCGCCATCGGCCTCTCGGGCCTGACACCCGATCGCATTCCGGCGGCTTCGGGCCTGATGAACTTCGCGCGCATCACCGCCGGATCCTTCGGCACCTCCATCGTGACGACGCTCTGGGACCGGCGCGCGACGCTGCATCATGCGCAGCTCGTCGAGCGCCTCACGCCCGGGGATCCGGCCGCCGCGCAGGCCCTGGCGAACCTGCATGCCGGCGGCCTGGGGCCGCAGGAGAGCTACGGCCTGCTCAACCGCCTGGTCGACAATCAGGCGTTCATGCTGTCGGCGAACGACATCTTCTACGCTTCGGGCATACTCTTCCTGGTGTTGGTTTTCGTCATCTGGCTGGCGCGGCCGACGGTGGGCGCTGCAGCCGCAGGAGCCGCCGGCGGCGCGCACTGACGCGCTCGGCCGCACACCCCATCGCATGCAACTGGATCCGCCACCGAATCTGTCCGCCGCCGCGCTGTTCGTCGACGTGGACGGCACTTTGCTGGAGATCGCGCCCACGCCGCACGCCGTGCGTGTCGAGCCCGAATTGACGGCACTGCTGCGTTCGCTGCTGCTCGCGACGAGCGGCGCGTTGGCGTTGGTCAGCGGCCGCAGCATCGCCGAGCTCGACGCGCTGTTTCTGCCGCTCACCCTCCCCGCGGCCGGGCTGCATGGCTTTGAGAGGCGCGGCGCTTCCGGGTCGTACGAGTGCCGGCGCCTGCCCCCCGCACCCGCGCTGGAGCAGGCTCGCCGCGCGCTGCTCGAGCTGGCCGACCAACATCCGGGGCTGCTGGTGGAGGACAAGCGTTTCTCGCTGGCGATGCACTATCGGCGCGCGCCGCATCTGGGGAGCGTGGTCGTGCGAGCGATGACGGACATCGCAGCGGGTGTGCGGCCGGAGTTCGAGCTGCAGATGGGAAAAATGGTGGCCGAGCTGCGGCCAGCAGGATCGACCAAGGGTGCAGCGGTCGCCGAGTTCATGACCGAGCATCCCTACCGCGGCCGCTTGCCGATCTATATCGGGGACGACCTGACCGACGAGTCGGCGTTCGAGTGGGTCAACGGTGTTGGCGGGCTGTCGATCGCCGTCAACGTCAGCGGCGCCACCGCGGCGCGCGAGCGCCTACCCGATGTCACCGCTGTGCGCGCGTGGCTCGCTCAGGCGCGCGGGCCTTCCTCTTTGAACAGATAGTCGGTCTTGGCGATGCCGAGCTTCTTCATGCGAAAGCGCGTGGTGCTTGGCTTCAATTTCAACAGCAGCGCCGCCCCGCGCGGTCCCTCGATGACGCCGTGAGTTCGTTTGAGCACTGAGAGGATGTGCCGCCGCTCCACCGCTTCCAGAGATTGCGGGTTGGGCTCCTTGCCCATCTCCATCGGGTTGAGATTCTCCAGATCGCGGCTTTCCGCGGCGCGCGCTCGGTAACCTGCGCGGGACAAAACCTCCACTACAGGCCCGATTTTGGCGGGCGCCTCGACTACGAGCAGAAGGAACGGCTGTTCAGCGGTATCCATTGCGTCGAGCTCGGCCTCTTCACCCGTGAGACTACACCCGCGCGCGTCCGGAGTGCAGGGGGCCGTGGCGCTCCTTTTTCGCGCAAAGGGTGATCGTGCACCGCAGCGCAAGCGCTGGCGGGGCGCCGCGGAATCGACCTTGCTTGGGAACCCTCGTCGGGGCCAGATCGATGATAATCATCAACTTAAGCTTGACGGGCACCCGACGGGCCGTTCCGAGGGCCGTCCTGGGTTGAGGGCAATGGGTTTGCGGATGCGCGTATGATGGAAAGTTAGCGCGCCGACGCCTGGCGTGCCGCAGGAACGAACAAAAGCTGGTCTGTGGTGAGAGGGTGTGATGGCAACAAAGCTCGACAAGGTTCTGAAGCGCGAAATCGACATCGGCGGCAAGCCCTACATGCTGGCGATCTCGCCCGAGGGCCTGAAGCTCACCGAGAAAGGGCGGCGCAAGGGACAGGAGCT
>DATNEN010000172.1:0-5660 GCA_035552975.1 Steroidobacteraceae bacterium | reverse complement strand
CATCGGAGGGAGACAACGCGAGCACCTCGCCTCGCATGATGGGATTGCCGCGTGGGTCAGCTTCCACGAGGTTGCGCTGCGCACGCAGCAAACCCTGGATCCGCAGCCGGCGCACATCAGCCGCAGTCTGCGACTCGATATTGTCGGCCGCGCGCGTCACATCGTTCTGCACACCCGGCAGGGTTACATCGGGCAGGCGTGGCAAGCGCACGGCCGGCAGACCGAGCTGTGCCTGCGCCGCCTGCACCACTCCTATCAATACCGCTGCCAGCAGAAACCTTGGCATTGGTAGACCCTGACCTTATGTCACCAAGGGCAACATGGGAAGTCAGGGCCCCCGTTCAAACCGTGCATGCGGATTTCCCGCACACGGCTTACCAGGGATCGGTCGGCACGCAGCATTATGCAGTCTCCATCCAGAAGGGTTGCTCCGGGTAACAGACGCGCCCGCGCAGGCGATGAAGGCCCAGATGCTCGAAGTACTCGCGAGTCCATCCCGGTGCCTCGCCCGGCTTCAGGTGGCGACCCTTACGCGCGCGGCGCAAGGCTCGCAGCCGTCGGACCACGAAGCTATCCACGCTGATGAACTGGCGATCGGCATTGCCCGTGCGAAAGTAGTTACCCCAGCCCCGCAATACGGGGTTCAGATCCGCAATCACCGTGCGGATGTCCGCATGGCACCGGGACCGAGGGGTAATCTCTTTCACTCGCTGCCGGACCCGCACCATGGCCCGCCGATTCGGCCAGCGATGCAGGAAGTACAGCCGCTTGCGCTGCTGCTCCCACAGCCGTCCGCTCAGGCGCTTGTGCAGGTGACAGCCGAGGAAGTCAAAGCCCTCTTGGCCATCGTAGAGATTGACTCGCCTCGTCTTGTTCGGGTGTAGCTCTAAACCCAGACGCGCCAAGATCTCCTTGATCCGCGCCTCGGCTCGCTCGCAATCTCTCCGGGTGCGGCACATCACCACGAAGTCGTCGCAGTAGCGCACCAGCGTCCCCAACGGGGCACTGTGGCGCATCCACAGCACATCGAGCGCATGCAGGTAGATGTTCGAGAGCACCGGTGAGATCACCCCACCTTGCGGCGTGCCCGCCACCGTCTTGTGAACGACGCCCTCTTCCATCACTCCCGCTTCAAGCCACTGCCTCAGCAGTTTGAGTATCCGCCGGTCCGAGACGCGCCGTGCCACCAGCTTCATCAGCTTCTCGTGGTCGATGCTCCCGAAGTAATCCCGGATGTCGGCGTCCAGCACATAATGGCCCCCTTTGGCGCCGAGCTTCCTCAGCTCCTCCAGGGCCATCGTGGTGCTGCGTCGAGGCCGAAAGCCGTACGAGCACGGTAGAAAATCCGCCTCAAATATCGGCTCCAGCACCAACTTCGCCGCCATCTGAACGACTCGGTCCCGTACCGTTGGAATCCCCAGCGGCCGCTGCTTCCCATCCGCCTTCGGTATGTACCGCCGCCTCACCACCTGCGTCCGGTACTCTCCTGCTTGCAGCCTGGAGCCCAGCTCTTCCAAGAACCGCTCGACTCCGTACTGCTCGACGTCGCGGATCGATTGGCCATCGACTCCCGCTGCGCCGCGATTGCGTCTGACTCGCTTCCACGCCTCCTGGAGCACGTCACCTCTCCAGATGTGGTCGTACAGGACATGAAAGCGTCTCTCCGGGGCACGCTTGGCTGCGGCCCATAGCTGACGTTGCAGTTGTCGCACTTTCTCGCGCGGCACACGGCCGCCGGGGTCGTTAGAGACGGTCTGGCCGCTCATTCCCTCGCGCTTACCCGCTTCCTCAGCTCGATCCTCGCAGGGACCCTTCCCTCCCACCGCGTTATGCCGCGCGGCGTTCGTTCCCCCGGTACACCCCGGAGTCTGCAGTACTTCGATCCCCTCGGACTCCCGCTGCACGGCACCCGTTTTCGCCTTCGGCTTATACAGGCCACCTTGCCCTGACACAGGCTGTGCAGACGGATCTCTCGTGTTCCGCGCTTCCCCTGACACACGTGCTGCGCCCTCTACCCCGCCGGAGTCGACCTGGAGCTTCGGTGCTCCCCAGCTCGATGTGGCCTTCGCCGTGACATGAGCGGCTCGGCCTCCGGATTGTGACTTTGTCGAGGCTGCAGGCTTCACTTGATGTTGCGGCCCGTGTGCTCGCTCCCCGCTCAGCGACTTGCGCCGCCTCACAGGCTTTTGACGCCCCGCTCGGGCATGAAGGTCTCCCTTCATACCTGGGGCCTGCTACCCGGCGCACCGACGCTTACCGGGACGGGACTTCCACCCACTGAGAAAGCGCAGCGAGTAACGAGCGCTTCTGCGCAATCCGCTTCAACGTTCGTTACGTCACGACGCACCATGCGCGAGTCTAGCGCGTGGGTATCGCTCGCGGCGACAGCCTCCCTTCTTGAGGGCGCGCGGAAACTACGGAGTGGCTGCGAGACCCGAGTCTACGCTGGCGATAGTGCTGTGACGCTCCTGCGCGAAGCGTGTGCCGGCGGGCGGGTTGCGTTCGAAGTAGCTGCGCACACCCACAAAGATCGCATCGGCCAATTTACCCTGCTGTCGCGGGGTTCTTAGCTTCAACTCCTCAGACGGATTCGAGATGTAGGCCGTCTCCACGAGCATCGAGGGAATGTCGGGATTCTTGAGCACGACGAAGGCTGCCTGCTGCACCTGTGACTTGCGCACCTGTCCGACGCCGTCCAAAGAGGACAGAACGCCCTCGGCCGCCGTCATGCTCGCGTCGATGTTGGCGGACTGTGACAAATCCAGCAGCACGGACGCCAGCGTATTGTCCTTGTCATCCAGCTTCACCCCGCCCATGAGGTCCGCCGCATTCTCGCGGTCCGCGAGCCAGCGGGCTGCCTCGCTCGTAGCGCCCTTCTCCGACAAGACATACACCGAGGCGCCGGAGATGGTGCGATCCACGATCGAGTCCGCATGGATGGAGATGAACATGTCGGCCTTGACGGCGCGCGCCCTCCGGATCCTCTCACGCAACTCGAGGAACACATCGCTATTGCGTGTCAGGACCGCCCGCATACCCGGTTCGCCGTTGATGCGCTCCGCCAGGGCACGCGCAATCGCCAGCGTGACGTCTTTCTCCCGTGTACCGCGGTGGCCGATGGCGCCGGGGTCCTGACCGCCGTGGCCTGCATCGACGGCAATGACGATTTCGCGAGCGGAATTCCCGGGCGCATGCGCTGCACGAGCGATCTTCAGCGGCCGGGTGCTCGCCTCGCTCGCAACGAACTGGCCGAGAGTGATGACGAGCCGCGCCGAGCCCTTGTCCTCTGCGGGCAGCCAGACCGCGTTCGCGTTCATCGGCCCCTTCATCCCGATGACCAGGCGCAACGTGCCCCCGGGCTGTGCTCCCATGTGGATGTCGGTGACGAGTCCGTCGGCGGAGGGCAGACGCAGGCCACGGGCGCGCCGGGTGTGGCGCAGGTCGATCACTTCCCGATCCGGGCCATCCAGCTGGAAAGTCTTCTCGGAGGTCGCGGTGCTCAGAACGAGCGTGACTTGCGCGCCTTGCGGCGCGCTGGTGATCTCGACTTTGCGCAACTCGGCGGTCGCGGCGAAGCCAACCTGCCAGCCGCTCAGCAGGAGCGCGGACGCAAGTGAGTAAAACGCCTTTCTTATCATCAAGTTCGCTGCGTAACCTAGCGAGTAATCTACGACCGGGGCGGAACGATTTCAACTCCCTCCGAGGGCCGCGAGCCAGGCGGTGCCGGTCTGCGATCGCGCAGTGGCCTCGATCAAGTGGCTGCGCGGCTGAGCGGTGAGCCGCACCGACAGGTCCGGCGCAGGCAGCCTCCCCCCTGCGCGCTCAGGCCATTCGACGAGCCAGGTGTATCCGTCGCCTGCCCAGTCACGCAAGCCCAGATTCTCCAGCTCCGCGGGGCCGCTCAGGCGATACAGATCCAGGTGAACAAAGGTCATGCCGCTGACGGGATAGGTCTCCACCAGCGTGTACGTGGGACTACGCACCGGGCCGCGGACTCCGCACTCCCGCAGAAAGCCCCTCGCGAGGGTGGTCTTGCCCGCCCCGAGGTCACCGCTGAGCTCCATGACCAATAAACGCTCGACAGCCGGGCGAGTTCTGGCCAGCTCCGCGCCAAACGCCTCTGTCTCCTCCGCGGTAGACGCAATCCTGCGCATGTAGCGCGATCAGAGATTGACGCAGGTGTGCAGCTCGCGAGCCACATCACCTGCCAGCAGGCCTCGCTCTCCGGCGCGCGCCGCGGCGTCGCCCGCCATCGCGTGTACCAGCACGCCGACGCGCGCCGCCAGCCACGTATCACGGCACTGCGCAAGGATCCCTGCAATCGCTCCGGTGAGCACATCACCCATTCCGGCGCTTGCCATGCCTGGATTCCCTCTTTCACACAGTCCCGGAGTGCGACCCGGGGAACCCACGAGGGTACCGGCCCCCTTCAGCACCACAGTTCCGCCGTACCTCTGCGTCAATCGATCGAGCGACTGCAGGCGATCGCTCTGGATCTCGCGAGTGGAGATCCCGAGGAGCCTTCCGGCCTCACCCGGGTGAGGAGTGAGTATCCAGTTGTCCCGGGCGCGGCGTTTCGTCTCCGCGATCAGATTGAGCGCGTCAGCGTCCACCACGACCGGCTTTTCGGCCGCCAGAACGATGTCCAGCGCCGCGCGCGCCCACGGCGTGCGTCCCAGACCCGGGCCGATGGCAAGCACGTCCGCGCGGTCCACGACTTCGGACAGAGCTGCAGGGTCCGCCAGAGGAAGGCAGATCAGTTCCGGACGGCCGGCCGAAATGGCAGGAACGTTCTCCGGAGCGACGGCCACGGTGACCAGCCCCGCCCCCACCCGCAGGCAGGCTTCTCCGGCGAGGCGCGTGGCGCCGGGCATCCCCACGCCACTGCCGACGATCACGACGCGCCCGAAGTCTCCCTTGTTGGCGGCGCGACGGCGCCTCGGCAGGGCCCGCTGGATTTCGGTATCGACGATGCGTTCCAGCCTCGGCTTGAACGTCGCGGAATCCGGAGGCGCGAGCTCCAGATCATCGAACGCAACCGTCCCGGAATACTCCGGCCCGTCTCCCGTGAAGAGCCCGGTCTTCAGACCTACGAAAGTCACGGTGTAGTCGGCCCGCACGGTCTCGCCATGGGGCATACCCGTGTCGCTGTCGAGACCCGAGGGCACGTCGAGGGCGAATACCGGACGCTCGGACGCGTTGATAGCCCGGATCACCGCGGTCAGCTCCGGTCTGACCTCCCCACGAAGCCCCGTCCCCAACAGAGCATCGACGATGACATCGCCCTCGAGCAGCAGCTCTGGACTGAAGGGGCGCAGAGAACCGCCGCTGCCGCGGAAATCCTCGCACGCCTGCCGCGCATCCCCACGCAGCGCCTCCGGAGGAACCGCGGCAAGAACCGCTACTGTCAGTCCGGCGGCCTGCGCAAAGCGCGCCAGCACATAACCGTCTCCGCCATTGTTTCCGGCCCCACACACGATGACGATCCGGTAAGCGGTGGGCCAGCGCTGGCGCAGAAACCGCAACGCACCCTCCCCCGCTCGCTTCATGAGCGTATATCCGGGGATGCCCATCACCTCGATGGCGTGGGCGTCGACGGCGCGGACCTGGGTGGTGGAATAGAGGGCGAACGGCAGCGGCATGGCGCTGATTATACTGAC
>DATNEN010000171.1:0-12563 GCA_035552975.1 Steroidobacteraceae bacterium | reverse complement strand
GCCAGCGGCCGCCCGAACAAGATCATGGCCCAGCAGATGGGCCTCAGCCAGCGCACTGTCGAGCTGCACCGCTCACGGGTCATGGAAAAAATGGGCGCCCGCTCGGTGGCCCACCTGGTGCGCATGCTCATGAACCTTGAGCGGGGCGGCAACGGCGCCGCCGCGCGCGGCTAGCCCAGACCGCGAGCCGGCAAGGAAATCCGGAAGCAGGCGCCCTTGCCGACCTCACCCTCGGCAGCCACTTGTCCGCCATGGCGTTCGACGATCCGGCGTACGAGGGACAGGCCGACGCCAGTGCCTTCGAACTGCTCGCCCGGATGCAACCTGCGAAAAGGCGTGAACAGGCTGCGCGCCTCGCGCTGATCGAAACCCGCCCCGTTGTCGCGCACGCTGTAGAGGGTATGGGCGCCCTCCTGCCGGCCCTCGACCTCAATGCGGGGATGCTGGGTCCTGCCGGTGAACTTGATGGCGTTCGACAGCAGGTTGGCGAAAACCTCGCGCAGCAGCGTGGGATCTGCAGAGGCCGGCGGCAGGGGACCGATGCTCACCGTCAGCTCGCGATCCGGGCTCGACCGTCGCAGTTCGCTCAGCACATTCCCGACCAGCTCCGCGACATCGACCGATTCTCTGGCGAGCCGCCCGCTGCCCAGCAGCGCGATGTCCAGGAGGTGCTTCGTCAGGTGCAACAGGCGCTCGCCGCTGTCCTGGATGTCCAGCAGGTATTCCTTCTGCACGGCATTCAGCGGCCCCGGCGTCTCGCTGCCCAGCAGCTCCGCGAACCCCATCATGGCGTGCAGCGGCGTGCGCAAGTCGTGGGCCACCGTGTGCGCAAAGGCCTCCAGCTCCCGATTCACGCTGCGGAGCTCCGAATTGGCCGCTTCGAGCTCCCGGGTTCGCTCAGCGACTCGTGCTACCAGCGCGGTGTTCTCGCGACGCAGACGCCGTACGGCGAACGCCCGCGACAGCACCGGCCGGATGACGGTCAGGTTGAAGGGCTTCTCAATGAAATCCAGCGCGCCATTTCTCATGGCCGCCACGGCCGAGTCGATGGTTCCATGGCCGGTCATCACCACCACAGCCAGATGCTCATCGATCTGCAGCGCGGCGCGCAGCAACGCTATGCCATTCATCTCCGGCATCATCAGATCGGTGATCAGCACATCGAAGGGAGCCCCGCCACTCTCGAATGCCGCCCGCAGCACAGGCACGGCTTGCGTGGCGTTGGTCAGAAAAGCGGTGGAATACCCATCGTTCTGCAGCGTACGGGCCAGCGCAGTGGCCAGCGCCGCCTCGTCATCGACGATCAGGATCCTGGCAGTCGGGGTCTCTTCCATACCCTGGCCATTGAAAGTCGCACCCGTCGCGGCCACCGCGTGCGGAGCGCGCCGCAACAGGCATTCTAGCACTCCCCCCGGGCACATTAAGTCGCAACGCCCCGACCGCGACGTCACATAAAGACTGCGTCACACCGCCGACGGCGGCACCTCGGATAGGATCCGCTGCGCAAATCCTTGATAACGCCCGGAGGGCGGCCCCGCAGGGGCGAGGCGCGGTAGCGCCGAGTAAACTTGCAACGTGTCTGCTCATGGACATCACTGAAGAAGTGCTGCTCCTCGATGACGACCCGGCGATGCTCGTCTTCCTCGAGGGTATTCTGACCGGTGCCGGCTACCCTTGCCGGACGGAGACCAATCCCGAAGCGGCGTTGTCGCACGTCGCTTCGAGCGCGGATATTGGCCTCGTATTGAGCGATGTGTGCATGCCCGGCCTCACGGGCCTGCAGTTCATCGATCGGCTGCACGCGCTGCGGCTCAACCGCCCGCCTCCACGAGTGCTGCTGTTGACGGGACATCCTTCGCTCGAGGCCGCGATTGACGCAATGCGGCTCGGCGCGCAGGACTTCCTGTTGAAGCCCATCCGCCCGCCCGAGCTCATCGAGGCTATTGCTCGCGCACTCACCCGCTCGCGTGCGGACCGTGCCGCGGATCCAACGCGTCCTCCGGAGATACGGCAGCTGGTGCAGCAGGCGGAAGAGCTCGCCGGGCGGTTGCGTAGCCTCGCCTATCATGCAGACTTCGCGCCCGCCCCCGCGCCGCTCGCCATCAGCGGCCCACCGCGCGCGGACAGTGCCCCCAAGGCGCAGGAGCATCCTGACGCCCGGGCGCTGCTGTCGGTCCTGGATACCATCGACCATCTGCGGCGCCTGCGCGACCGCTACACGGACCATCAGCTGGATGAAGTGGACTGGGATCTGCTGCTGGAGCTGCTGCGTGCCGAGCGCCTGCATCAGCGCCTGTCGGTATCCGCTCTCACCGTCTCCAGCACCGCCGCTTCCGCGACCACTTCGCTGCGGCGCGTGAACAAGCTCGTCTCCCGCGGCTACGTCATCCGCATTCCCGATGCCAGTGACGCGCGGCGCGATTTCGTCTCTCTCACCTCCAAGTCGAACGATCTGCTGGGTGACTACCTCACCCGCGCCAACTCCCACCTGCGTCAGCTAGTCGCCTAGCGCCCGCTCCCCTCCGGGGAGAATCGATTCAGATTGAATGCAACTGCAGCCGTTGCCTGCAGCGTGCAGATTTTTTCCGTGCTCCACCTCACATTCCGGCGCCGCGATCGCACTAGAGTCGCATTGTGCCGTTCGCTTCGTTCCGAAGGAGGGGACTGCGATGGACATGTCTTTCGCGCGCGCCCGCGCCGCCAGTCGCGCCAAGGTCCGCCGCCTGGCGAGCGATGAGGGCTTCCCGGGTCAAACACTCCTGCACATCGACACAGACGGGCTGACGATGCAGTCCGCCGGGGGCGCGACCGCCTCGATCACGCTCCGCTCCTCGGGAATCCAGGGGAGCGGTGTCAGTTGCGCAAGACTGTCGTGGCTGCCCCATGTCCGCGACTGATCTCCTCGAGGCACTGCCGGATCTCCTGGTGGTCCTGCACAGGGACGGCACGCTCGTCGGGTGTCACGGCGGACGCGGGGTCGGAGCGCTGAAGCCTGCCACTGACAGCGTCGGCAAGCCGGTGGAAGTGTCATGGCCAGAATCCGTGGCTGGCCTCGCAAGGCAGCTCACGCGTGACGCTCTTGCCGGCCGGAGGGCAGCGGAGTCTGTGTTCGAGCACGACGGGCACCCATACGAGATGCGCATCAGTGCCCACAGCGCCAACACCGTGCTGTGCGTGATCCGAACAGTGCTGCAAGACCCAGTTCAGGAGGCTCCGGAGCCGACGCGCGGACGTCCCGATCGTCGCGGTATCCTGCGCCGCTTCAGGGAACTGATGTCCGTGGCCGCGCTGCGCAAGGCACCGGCGACCGTGGCCGTCATTCAACTCGATGGGGTCATCGATATCGAGCAACTGATCTCCGTCGACGTCTCCGAGCGGATCATGCGGAGCGCCCTCTTCCGGCTCTTGCCGCTGTGCGAGCCGGAGCGCGGCGGACCGTGGCGCTACCTCGGCCAGCTCGGCGACAATCTGTTGCTGCTCGTGCTGGCAACCGCCGATCGCGCTTTGATTGAGAGTTGCATTACCGAGGCCTGCGACAACCTGCGCCAACCGGTGGGTGTCGGCGATGCGGTCTTTCAGCTGACTCCGTACTGCGGTGTTGCGATTCTCGGCCGGGATGCCTCCTCGCCGAAGACTCTGTTGCGTCATGCGAGCGCTGCGGCAACCGAAGCGCGTCGCACACGCGGCAGGAATCCGTGCTTCTACGGAGACGCCTCCGAGCTCACCACAACCGCACCGCTCGACATTGCCCACGACCTGAAGGATGCGATCGCCAACGGTGACGTCCGCCTTCGATATGTCCCACGGCATGACCTTGCGAGCGGCCGTCTGGTCGCGCGGGTGGGGTACCTGCGGTGGCGGCACCGCGTGTACGGCGAGATCCAACCCGTCGAGATACTGCGTCTCGCGGAGGTGACGGGTCTGTCCGGTGCGCTGTCGCTAGCGGCCCTGAAACGCCTGCGCGAGGACTTTCCGGCGCTCACGCGCAACACGGATGCACGAGTTCGGGTGTCGTTCGGTCCGCCGCGACAACACCTGCTCCACGCCGGATTTGTCCGCGACATCGAACGCTTTCTCGCCGAGGGCACGGTGCCGGCGGAACGGCTCGAGCTGCGGATCTCGGTCAAGGCATCTCCCGCGCGCTCACCCGCTGAGTTCAATTCCCTGGCGCAGCGCGGGGTGCAGCTCGTGGTCGACGAGATCGGCCGTGGCATGGACTTCCCGCTCGAATGGCTGGGCCGCGCGCCGATGGCGGCGCTGCTGCTCAACCGCAGCTGGGTGGAGGCGGCCATGACCGACGCGGGCGCCCTCAAGATGTGTCGTGCGAGCGCGGCTCTGGCGAAGGCGCTGGGATGGACCTCCATTGCAGTGGGTGTCGATGGCGTCGTGCAGCGCGACACGCTGCTGGAGCTGGGATGCGAGCAAGGCAGCGGCGAGCTCTACGGGGAGTCTGTGCGCGCGGAGTTTCGAGCCGACGCCATGGATCACGCTCCTGCCGTTGTGGCGGCGTGAGGCAGGTCACGGTCGGGGGCAACGCTTTGCAGTGAGATGCGGGCTCGGTCTTCGCATAGGTCTCTTGCGATGCAGTGTGAGCCAGCCGCAGACTCTTTGTGCCAGGTCGATGCCAGGGTGGTCGCCGAGCTGGGCCGCGTGTCCGGCTCTGCGAAGCTGTACTGCCGGCTGGTGGATCTGTTCCGGACCGGCTCCTCGGAGGCACTGGCGCAGCTGCGCTCGGCGCTCTCGGGCTCGGGGTTCCAGCCGGCGCGCGCCGTCTGTCACAAGTTGAAATCCAGCGCCGCCAATGTAGGTGCCCTGGCGTTCTCCCGCCAGGTAGCCCTGCTCGAGCAGCGGTGTGTCGAAGAGGACCTCCCCCTGGCGCGTGAGCTGCTCGAGAGCCTGCAGGCTGCGCATTCGGGGCTCATGACCGAGCTCGCCCGGTTGGCAGGATAGGCCGCTGGCGCGGCAGATGCCTCAGTGCGCCCCCAGCGCCACGTACAGAGCGACCGTATCGGTGAAGCGTTGTGCTTGGACCTTGACCCGGTCGAGCGCTGTCTGCATCTGCAGCCGCTCGGTGTCGAGCAGTGCCAGCTGACTGATACCCCCCGCGGCGTAGCGCCCGGCGGCGATGTGCGCACTGTCTTCAGCGTCCTGTTGCGCCTGGTCGCGCGATTGGAGCTCCACCGCGTCCTGCTCCAGCACCTGCAGAGTGTCCGCGACTTGCTGCAGTCCCTGCAGAACCGTCTGCTGATACATTGCCAGCGAGGCCTGATAGGCGGCCTCGGCGGAGCGCTTCTTGGCGCGCAGCTCGCCCCCATGAAAGAGCGGCTGTGCGAGTCCCGCACCGACCGACCAGACGTTGGTCATGTCGGAAAGCTTCAGCCCCTCCGGCCCCGCCGCCGCGCTCAGTGTCAGCTGCGGGTACAGATTGGCAGTAGCGACACCCACATTCGCGCTCGCCTGATGCAGCAGCGCCTCAGAAGCCTGTATGTCAGGGCGCTGCCGTGCCAGCGAGGAGGGAACCGTCAGGGAAATCTCGGTGGGTAGAACCAGGGAGTCGAGGTCCAGCGCGTGAGAATCCGCCGCGAATCTCGCAGGAGGCTGGCCGAGATAGACCCCAAGTTGATGCTCGGCCTGTGCCAGCTGCGCTCGCAGCGGCGCGAGGCTCGCGCGCGTCTGCGCGACTTGCGAACGCTGACTGAGCACGTCCGCCCGCGCCACTCCGCCGACATCGTAGCGGCGCTGGGTGATGTCGAGTTGCTTGTCCTGGTCAGCCAGCAGACTCTCCGTCAGCGCGATCTGCTTCTGCAGGGAGGCATGGCGCACGGCCGTCGTCACTACATTGCCGATGAGAGACAGCTGCGCGGCGTCCAGCTCGAAGCGCTCGTAGTCCACCTGCGCCGCCAACCCTTCCAGTGCCCGTCGATCGGCGCCGAACAGATCGAGGGCATAGGACACGCTCACTTTTGCGCTGTAGAGCGTGAACGGTGGGACGCTGCGATTGCCGATGAACGCGCCGACCCCGAACGCCGCGGGGTCGACCTTCTCGCGCGTTGTATTCAGCGCGAGGTCGGCTTGCGGCCAGAGGGTCGCTCCGGATTGCGCCGCGTAGTCCTGTTGCGCCTGTTGGAGTTTCGCTCTCGCTTGCGACAGCGTGGGGCTGTCGTCCAGAGCTTTTTGCACCATCTGATCCAGCGCCGGCGAGCCCAGGCCATGCCACCAGCCCTGCGACGCGCCGGAGGCCGTCACGAACCTCTGCGCGCTGCCGCCCGGGCCTGGAGCTGCTGGTGCGCCGCGCGGCTGCGGTTCGCGGGTATAGGTTGTCACATCGACGGACGGCGGTGCGTGGTACGCAGGGCCCACTGCACAACCGGACACTATGGACATCACTCCCGCGAGGCCGGCGAGCGTGCCATGAGCTGAATTGGAGCGTTGCGTCACGTTCGCTCTCCTTACTCAGTCCAGCGTGCGCTTGTAGAAGCGCACGGCCACAGCCGTCATGACGATCATGAACAGCAGCATGGGCCAGAACTGGGGCCAGCTGTCCCCCCATCCGGTCCCTTTGAGCATCACGCCGCGCACCAGGCGATTGAAATAAGTGAGCGGCAGCACATTGCCGATCACCTGCGCCCAGCGAGGCATCCCCGCGAACGGGAACATGAAGCCCGACAGCAGGATGTTGGGCAGAAAGTAGAAGAAGGCGAGCTGCACTCCCTGCAACTGATTCTGGGCGAGCGAGGACAACATGATGCCCACCGCCAGCGTTGCGGCGATGAACAGCAGCGAGCCGACATACAGCAGCAGGATGCTGCCCACGACGGGAACGCCAAACGCGAAGCGGGCTGCGGCCAGGATGATGGTGGCCTGCAGGAGCCCGATGGCCACGTACGGCACGATCTTTCCGGTGGTGACCTCGATCGGCAACACGGGGCTGGCCAGGAGATTCTCCATCGTGCCGCGCTCGCGTTCGCGCGTGATGGCCAGCCCGGTCATGATGACCATGGTCATGGTGAGGATGACGCCCATGAGACCGGGCACGACGTTGTATTGCGTCATGCCCTCGGGGTTATAGAGCCTGTGGACCTGCACGTCATAGGCCCCAGGCTGCTGGGCGAGCGAGGCCAGCGGGCCCACCAGGTCCTTCTGCAACGCAGACTGTACGATCGAGGGCAGCGCTCCGAGCGCCGCCGTCACGGCAGTCGGATCGGTCGCATCCGCCTCCATCAACAGCGAGGGACGCGCGCCCTTGACCAGCTCGCGAGTGAAGCCGGGCGGGATATCGAGAACGAACAGAACTCTGCCCTCGGCGAGCAGATGTCGCGCGGCCGCGGGACTCGGCACCGTCGCAACCACGTCGAAGTATCCGGAGCTCTGCAGGGAGGCGATGAAGCTGCGGGTGAACTCGCTCTCATCCGCGATGCTGACGGCCGTCGGCAGGTGCTTGGGGTCGGTGTTGATGGCATAGCCGAACAGCGCCATCTGGATGATCGGGATGCCGACGATCATGGCGAAGGTGAGCCGATCGCGGCGCAGCTGCAGGAATTCCTTGAGCACCACGCCCCACCAGCGTGCGGCCGAGAATCGGGCGCTCATTGCGGCGCTCCGTTGCCGCCACGGTCTCCATGAGACATGAGGTAGATGAAGGCATGCTCGAGCGTCGTCGGAATGGGCTCGATGCGCAGGGCTGGGTGCGCCGCCGCGAGCTCTTCGAGAGTGCTCTGCAGGCGCCCCTGGTCACGGCCGCTGACATGCAACGCGGCACCAAAGACCACTGTCTGCTCCACGCCTGCGGCAGTGCGCAGTTGCTCGCCGAGCGCGGTGAGGTTGTCTCCCCGGATGCTCCAGGTGAACAGGTGCAGGGAGTCGACGATCTCCGCGGCAGTGCCCTGGGCGAGCAGCTTGCCGCTGGAGATGTACGCCAGCTTGTGGCAGCGCTCGGCCTCATCCATGTAGTGCGTGCTGACGAGAACCGACATGCCGCCGGCGGCCAGGCGGTGCAGCTCCTCCCAGAAATCGCGGCGCGCACTGGGATCCACTCCAGCGGTGGGCTCATCGAGCAGCAGCAACTGCGGCTTGTGCAGCAGGCAGGCAGCCAGCGCGAGCCGCTGCTTCCAGCCGCCTGAGAGCGTGCCGGCCAGCTGCTGGGAGCGATCCTTCAGACCCAGGCCCACGAGCGCCTGATCGACCACCGCGCCCCGGTTGGGCATCTCGTAGAGCCGCGCCACGAAATCCAGGTTCTCGCGAATCGTCAGGTCCTCCCAGAACGAGAAGCGCTGCGTCATGTAGCCGACCTGGCGCTTGATGCGGGCGCTGTCCTTGACGATGTCCGACCCGAGGCAGGTACCGGAGCCGGAGTCGGGAGTGAGCAGCCCACACAGCATGCGGATGCTGGTCGTCTTGCCGCTGCCGTTGGGACCCAGGAAGCCGAAGATCTCCCCGCGCTCGACGCGGATGGAGACGTCCTTCACGACGTGCTTCGCGCCGAAGGACTTGTTGAGGCCGCGGACGTCGATGACGGCGGGGTTGGCATTCACGGCAGCCGCACCTCGACGGGCTGGCCGGGATGCAGCTTCAGGGCATCGGCAGGCGCCGGCCGCGCTTCGATGAGGAACACGAGCTGCTCGCGCCTCTCGTTGCTGTAGATCACCGGCGGGGTGTACTCGGCCTGATCCGAAACGAAGCTCACGGCTGCGGAAATGTCAGCCGCGCAGCCGTCACAGTGAATGCGCACCTGCCGTCCGGGCGAGAGCGCGCCCACCGCAGCCTCCGGCACGTAGAACCGCACTTTGACATTGCCGGGAGGAAGCATGCGCACCACCGGGCTCCCCGCAGGCACCCATTCGCCGGCGCGGTACATGATGTCGAACACCAACCCGGCCTGCGGTGCATGCACGTCCTTCTGGCTCAGTTTCCACTGCGCCTGCGCGAGAGCCGCTTGCGCAGCCTCTGCAGTAGCAGTCTGTGCCCGAATCTGATCGCCGCGACCGGGCAGACGCGCCACCTGCAGCTGACTCTCCAGCTCGCTTACGCGTGCCGCCGTCGACGCCGCGGTGGATCGGGAGTCATCGAGCTGGCTCTTGGCGATTCCGCCGTCCTTGTACTGCTGCTCGTCGCGCTGCAGTTGAGTGTGGGCGCGTGATGCGTCGGCACGCGCTTGCTGCAGCTGCGCGCGGATGACGTCGAGCTCGGCCTGACGCTTGCCGACCATCAGGTCGCTCTGCTGCGCCTGCGCGGCCTGCAGTTGCCGGCGCGCCTGCGCGACCGCGGCCGCCTCATTGGTGGATTCGAGTTGAAACATCGGCGCATCGGCGGCGACGCTGTCGCCGCGCGCTACGGCCAGCCGCATCAATTGCCCCGGTTGCGATGAGGCGAGGTAAACGTACTCGCCCTCGACATATCCGTTGTAGACGGTGGCGGAGTGCTGCGCACAGCCGGCGAACAGCAGCGGCGCAGCGGCCACTGCGATGCCGGAGGCACGCCGCAGTGTCCGGGAGCTGAGGGTCGTGTTCACGGTTTGACCTTCGATTGCGGTGAAGTCGCCCGAGTGGGGGCCTTGCGGGAAGCAGGCGTCGGCGCCGCGATGCCATGGAGCAGCAGTCCCGTTACGTGCCTTTCGAGCACGCTCAGATCGAGGCTCGCCTGGGGGTTGAGACGTTGCCACAGGCGCCCCGTGGCCTGCGGCACCATCACCAGTGCGAGGATCGACAGCAACAGCACCCACGGCTCGATGTCTGGGTTGAACTCGCCCTCGTGCCGCGCCTTCGCCAAGGCCATCGCGAAAGCGGCGACGCGGTCGAGGGGCACATGGCGAAGCGCACGCTCTCGCAGCAAGCCGCCCTCGTTGATGATTTCGCGCATCCACAGCGAGGGCACCCAGGTGTTGGCGGAGGTGACCTGGAACAGGCGGTGCACGACTCCGGCCACCAGCTCTTCGGGAGTCTCGTGGTGCGCGGGGACGGGGTCCCAGACGGTATGGAAGAGCGGCGCGAGGCGCTCCTCGACGAGCGCGTCCAGCAACTTCTCACGGCTGTCGAACCAGTAGTGGACCATCGCGGCGGTCACTCGCCCCGCGACTGCGATCTGAGCGATCGTGGTGTTGGCGATGCCGCGCTCGGCAAACAGCTCGATGGCCGCGTCCAGCAGTTGCCTGCGGCCATCGCCGGCAGGGACTCGGGCTCTTCGTCCGGCGCGTGGGGCCTGGCGGCTCATGGCTGTGCATATTAATTAACTACTTCATTAATTGCAAGCTACACCGCCGGCCCGGTCGCGGCAGGAGCGGTCGAACTCGACGATGTGGCGGGCCACCGTCTGCGGATCCTCGTGATGCATCGAATGCCCGACATGCGCCAGGTTCACGATCTGCAGGTCGCGGTACTGGCCGCGAATGCGCTTTTCATCGCCATCGGCACCGAGCCGGTCCCGGAACTCCGATAGCCCGGCGCGCAGCAATAACATCGGACTCACCATTCGCGCCCAGCAGGCTTCTGCCTCATCGCGACGATACAGAACCGGATTGACCAGGCGGTGGCGCGGATCGAAGCGCATTCTCACGCCACCATCCACCGTGGGAATCTCGCTCGCCCACGCACGCGCAATGAACTCCGCACGCTCTGCCGTGAGGCGGGGGTTGCGGGACTTCAGCGTGCCGATCAGTTGCGCCATGGAGCGGTAGTCGGTCCCCTTGGGAGGATCGGCCAGCTCCTGCAGCCAGCGCCGATAACGCTCCGGCGCCTCCTGCGCCTGGGCACGGGGCAGACCGATGGCATCCAGGCTCACCAGCCAGGCGAGCCGGTCGGTGCGCACTCCCGCATACATGCCGGCGATGTTGCCTCCCATGCTGTGCGCGACGACGCGGGCGGGACTGCGTGGCACGAGAGCCGCCAACAACGCCTCCAGGTCGGCGAAATAGTCCGGAAACCAATAGCCCCCGCTCGCCCACTCGGTGTCGCCGAAGCCGCGCCAGTCCGGCGCCACGCACGTCCAGGACGGCGGCAGGCAGTCGACCAGAAACTGCCAGGTGGCGCCGCAATCCATGAACCCATGCAACAGCACCACGGGCGTGTCGGTGGGCTCCCCCCACCACGTGATGCGGTGCTGCAATCCCCGGATGGAGAGTCGCTCGATACGCGGGATCCGGACCGGTTGGTACATCTTGAAGGTCGCCTATAATGGCTGCCACGGATGAGCGCACCCGACGATACAGCGCCCGCCGGGCGAGTCCCGCCTGGGCTCGACTCGCCGCCGTCGCAGGACGAGCGGACCTGGGGCATGTTGTCTCATCTGTCGGCGTTCGTCGGACTGGTGATCCCCTTCTTCGGGGCCATCCTGGCACCGCTGATCATCTGGCTCGCGTGGCGCGATCGCTCGCCCTTCGTGGGTGAGCAGGCGAAGGAAGCGCTCAACTTCAACATCTCGGTGGCGATCGGCTGGCTGGTTTGCGGCCTGCTCACGGTGGTCTTCATCGGCTTTCTGCTCGGCATCGGGCTGTTCTTCGCCTGGCTGGCGCTCACCATTCTCGCCGCCATCCGCGCCAGCGAGGGAGTGCAGTACCGCTATCCGCTGAACCTGCGCCTCGTGAGATAGCCTGCGGCGCTGCCGATGCGGCTCGCAGGGGCGACGCACGGCCAGTGCTCGGGGCAAGCAGCTAGGCGCCCAGGAACATGCGATACGCCGGATTGGCGGTCTCGTCCGCGTACGGGAAATGCAGCTCGTTGAGGTGCTGCATGAACTCCGCCCGGTCCGCCGGCGCCACCTGCAGGCCCGCCAGCACACGCCCGTGGTCGGAGCCATGATTGCGGTAGTGGAACAGGCTGATGTTCCAGCGCGAGCCGACTGCCCGCAGGAATCGCAGCAGCGCACCGGGCCGCTCGGGAAACTCGAACCGGTACAGCAGCTCGTTCTGAATGCCGCGCACGTGGCCGCCGACCATGTACCGCACGTGCAGCTTCGCCATCTCGTTGTCGGTCATGTCGGTGACTGTGTAGCCTGCCTCGCGCAAGGCGCGCACGACGCTCTCGCGCTCGGCATGTCCCTCGGACAAAGCAAATCCGACAAAAATCTGCGCGGCCTGGTGCGTCTCGTAGCGATAGTTGAATTCCGTGACGCTGCGATTGCCGAGCACTTCGCAGAAGCGCAGGAAGCTTCCCGGCTCCTCCGGTATGACCACGGCCAGCAGGGCTTCACGCGCACCGCCGACGTCGGCCCGCTCCGCGACGTGCCGCAAACGGTCGAAGTTCATGTTCGCGCCGCTGTTGATCGCCACGATGTGCTTGTCATGCCAACGCTCGCGCGCGACGTACTTCTTGATTCCGGCGACTTCGAGCGCGCCGGCCGGTTCGACGATGGAGCGCGTGTCCTCGAACACGTCCTGGATGGCCGAGCAGATCTCATCCGTGTCCACCAGCAGGATCTCATCCAAGTGCGCCTTGCACAGCGCCAGCGTCTCCTCGCCGACCTTCTTGACCGCGACGGCATCGGCGAAGATTCCAACACGCTGCAGAGTGACGCGGCGGCCGGCCTGCAGCGATTCGTACATGCCGGCGGACTCTTCCGGCTCGACTCCGATG
>DATNEN010000170.1:0-18176 GCA_035552975.1 Steroidobacteraceae bacterium | reverse complement strand
CCGCTGTTCCTGCGCAACGAGCTGCGCAAGTCGGCGCGCAAGCTGCAGGGGGCGAGCTTCTTTCTGCAGGGGCAGATGGACATCCACCCCAAGGCCTACTGGCCGAGCGTGCTTGCCGGTACGACCGGCGGCTTCTTTCCGTTGGGTGATCGCGACGGGCGCCGCATCTGCGACCTGGATGCGCACGATAACACCCGCAGGGACATGCTCATTCTGCTGCTGCGCACGGTACTGGAGCAGAAGGTGCCGGGCGTGTTTGCCGAACTGGGGGTGTACCGCGGACTGACCGCACGGCTGATCCATCACTACGCGCCCGAGCGCATGCTGCACCTGTTCGACACGTTCGAGGGTTTCACGGACCGCAGCTCCGTGGCAGAGCTGAGCGAGCTGGGACACTCGACCCGGGCGTTTTCCGACACTTCACTGGAGGCCGCGCGGCAATTCGTCGGCGAGCCGGCCGCGACGGTTGCCTTCCACAAGGGCTTCTTCCCCGAGAGCATTCCGGCTGCGCTGCACGCGGAGAGCTTCGCCTTCGTGCACCTGGATGCCGACCTCTACGATCCGACCCTCAGCGGCCTGCGTTTCTTCTATCCGCGCCTCAGCAAACACGGGATTCTGCTGGTGCACGACTACAACGCCTGGCCCGGCGCGCGCCGCGCAGTGGATGAGTTCTTCGCCGGCCTCCCGGAGCTGCCGATCCCGATGCCCGACAAGAGCGGCTCGGCCTTGATCGTCAAGCAATGAGCGGCCCTGGCCGCTGGCGTCCTCTCATCGAGCAATGAGCGGCGCGGGCCGCCGAGGTTACTTTCCCGCGGCGTGCGCCTCCGGGTTGGAGTAAGTACACACGTACTCCTTGAGGCGGCGCCCGGGCTGGCGCTTGTAGGTCACGCGCGTACTCCAAGCCGCGGCGTAGGTTTTCGGATCATTGACAGTGATGAGATCTTCCAGCGTGTCGGGGTCGAGCTTGCGGATTCGCTCGTGGACACGCATGTCGGTCGAGTGCGGCAAACCGGCCGTGTCGAGCGTCGTCAGGTCGTTGAACCCGAGGCTGTCGACGACCAGCGTATCGCCTTCCCAATGTCCGGCGGACTCGCCCATCCATTTCGGATCGATATCCTCGAGCTTCGGTAAGCTCAGATCGAGGTAGACGATTCTCGGCATGTGGTGGACTTCATGGATGAAGGTCACCTGCTTCGGCTCCTGCAGCACCTCGATGGGATACGCGGCGAACAGGATGCGCGGAAAGCCGTGCGGCTTGCACGTCTGGATCGTGTCGAAGTCGGGCTTGCCCGCCTTGCGGGCCTTCACGTGTGCCGCATACGTGGCGGCGGCGGCCCGGCTCAGGGGCGGCAGCTTGCCCTGGACGGTCTTGACGACGGAGTGGTCTCCCTCGATCAGCCACACCCCTTCGAAGTTCTGGCCCGCCGGGGGGTGGTAGATCGGCTGCGCCAGGCTCGGGGCGGCGGCACAGGAGAGCAGCAGGGCACCGGCGAGCCGAGCGCAGACTCGCAAGCTGAAGGACGGCATCACTGCGCCACCGTATGGCCGTTGACCGGCATGTTGCGGTTGTTTTCCTCGCAGACGTATTCGGAGAGCCGCAGATCGGGCCGCCATGCATAGGTGATGCGCGCGTACCAGGGCTCTTTGAAGAACTCCGGGTCCTCGATGCGGATGATGTTCTCCAGGGCGTGGCCGTCCTCGATCTTGCGGATGTGCTCGATGACGTGCAGTTGCTTGCCGTGGATCACTCCCACCTCATCGATCCAGGTGAGATCGTTCAGCCCGATGGTGTCGATCACCAGCGTGTCGCCTTCCCAGTGTCCGACCGAATCTCCCATGAAGGAGGGCGTGATCGACTGCGGATGCGATTGATCCATGTAGATGTGCCGGATGTTGTGCGCGACCTCGTGCACGATGGTGGTCTCCCCGTCCGTCTGGATGATCTGGATCGGGTAGGGGGAGTTCATCACGCGCGGCACGCCGTGTGGCCAGCAATATGCCGAAGCGTCGGCGATCGGCGATCCGTCCTTCTCCGCCTTGACGCGCTTGTCCCACTCGGCCTTGCCCTTCTCGGTGAACGGCGGCAGCCGTCCCAGGGTCGAGTTGATCTGACGGTTGTAGAGCCGGATGAACCAGACTCCGGACAGATCCCGCGGGTCGCTCGAAGAGACGGCCGGGCGGATCAACGGCCCTTCGATCACGTCCGATTGCGCGCGGGCAGCGGTGGCAGCCGCCAACATACCGAGCCCCACAAGGCCCGCCTGCAGCAGGATTCGCATGAGCCATCTCTCCCCTGATCGATCGCGGTAGCTTGGCGCGAATGGAGAACTTCAGCAAGACCGACCGCGGTGCGGTATTGTTGTTTGTACTTTTATTGTCGGTGCCGGTGTCGATGCCGACGTAGAGTTCCGCGCTACCTGTGCTGAAACAGTGCTTCATCCTCGGCGTCCTGCTTTGCATTTTTGCACCGCCTGTGTGCGCCGCCGAGACTTGCGCCGCGGCGGCGCCGGCCGTCGGTGGTGTGAGTACGCTGCGCCTGACACTCGCCGGTGTGCCGGCGATCGTACGTGTGCCGCGTGCGACGACCCGGGCGCCGATCCTCCTTTGGCACGGGTTCGGCCCTCCCGCCAGCGAAGACGACCTGATGCGGGCGCTGCCGCTCGACGACGTCCCCGCAGTGAAAATCTACCTGGGTCTACCGCTCTTCGGCGCGAGAGCACCCAAGAGCACGGAGGAATCGCTCGCGCAGCGGCAGGCAGAGGACTACGGTTCGCGCCTCTTCGAGCCTGTGGTGCTCGGAGCGGCGCAGGAGTTGCCTGCGGTCGTGCGCGATCTCCGGAGCAAGGGCTGTCTCGGCCGGCATGATCCGATCGGTCTGTTCGGATTCTCCGCCGGAGGCGCTGCCGCCTTGATGACGCTCATACAAAGGAAGGTGGCGGTACGTGCCGCCGTCGTCATCAACGCGCCTCCCGGACTCAACGCCTCCATCGATGCGCTGGAGCACGCGACGAACAGAAGCTATGCATGGACGCCGCACACGCGTGAGATTGCCGCGCACTCGGACGCGATTCTGCACGCCAAGGACATCGCGGCTGGAGATCCGGCAATGCTGATCATCCAAGGTGCGGAGGATACGGTTGTGAGTGCCCATGGAGCGGCAACGCTGGAGGAGGCTCTGCGGCCTTTTTATCACCGACGGGGCCAGGACCAGCGCTTGAAGATCCTGCTCACGCCGAACGTGGCCCACGACTGGACCCAGGCGCAGGGATTGGCGGAGGTTCGTTCAGCCGTCGCCGGTTGGTTCAATTCCTACCTGTGAGAGCGGGCTCTCACCGCACCGTATAGCCGCGCGCGTCCAAGCAGGCGACCTGTGCCCGGTCATAGTCCTGAGATGCGCTGTTGGCAGGGTTCCCCCAGCGCAGCGGGTCGAACCCGCTCTGCGTCACTGCGAACCGATAGCACTCGTATCGATCACGCGCCTCCTGGTCCTGTGACTGCCCATTGCGCGGGAGCAACGAAACTCGCGTTGGCCGTCCCGGACCCGTCGCGGCGTGCGCCGATGTTGGAGTTGCTGCAGTGGTCGTGTTGTCGGGTGGAAGGGTTGCGGCTGCAGTCGTTACGGCTGGCGCAGCAGCCACCGGGGCATTGGGCAGCGGGGCCGCAGGCCCCGCTCCTGGTGTCGGTGACGCCGCTGGTGTCGGTGACGCCGCTGACGCCGCTGACGCCGCTGGCGCCGGCGGCGACGGTGTCGACGGTGGCGGTCCTGTGTCGGTCGAGGTTGCGGTCGGGGTTGCCGCGGGCGCGGGGCTGACGGCTGGTGTCGCCGCCGACGCGGAGGTGCGCGTCTCAACCGGCGCGGGGGGGTGCGTCGCCGCGGTCGTCGTTGCCGCGGTGGGCGGCGGGCCGGCGGAGGCCACAGTCGTTGCCGCGGTGGGTGCCACAGCCGCGGCCGCAGTCGTTGCCGCAACAGCCGGCACAGCCGCGGCGGCACCGGCCGCCTGACTGTTGGGCGCTGTGCTCGCCGCGGCCGGTCCAGTTGAAGTTGCCGATGGCGGCTGCGCCGCGGGAGCGGGCGGCGCTGCCGTTCCCCCGGAACCTGGACCAGTCGCGACAGCAGCAGTTGGGGTCACAGGAGTGTGGTGTATCGCTGTCGCGGCCTTGCCGACTCCGGTCGGGGCTGCATTTTCCGCGGGCACGGCGAAAACTGTCGGGGCATCCGCATCGGCTGCCTCGGCGGCGGCGCCCGCCGCCAATGCGGGGGCGGCTGCGGCGGCACCATGTGTTGCCGCCACGGCGCCGGTAGCGCCGGAGGGTTCTGAGCTGCCGCCCTCCG
Organism: Steroidobacteraceae bacterium; assembly: GCA_035552975.1. GTDB lineage: Bacteria > Pseudomonadota > Gammaproteobacteria > Steroidobacterales > Steroidobacteraceae > 13-2-20CM-66-19. The sequence goes on along the minus strand of DATNEN010000170.1, from coordinate 13,843 downwards.
CGGTCAGTGCCGGCTCCGCAGGGTCGTTCACGACTTCATAGCCACCGACGTCCGGTCGCGGCCGGTAGTACACGTCGTTGGCATATAGAAGAGTCTCCCCGTGATGCGCAATGACCGTGACAAAGGTTGGAAGAGTCTGAACGATGAGGCCGACCGGAGGATCGACGACCATGAACGCCGGCCCGCGCGGCTCGTACCACACGCCATCCTGGAATCGATACGAGAGTCCGGCGTAGCTCACGATGGTCGCTCCCTGTGGCAGGTCACGAACGATGGAGCCTCGGTCCGGATAATAGTGATCGTGGCCGTTGCGCGTATCGTGATGCTGGTGATAGGGCTGCACCTGCGCAGATTTGGCGCTCACTTGCCCGTAGGCGAATGCGGCGTGGAGGCAGGCTGCGAAGAGGGCGGCGTGCAAGAAGCCAGAGGATCGCATGGCAACTCTCCCTGGTCGGAGGGCAAGGACGGCACCACTCCGGGCCGACAGCAACTGATGATCAGCGCGATGGTAACGCGCTGACATGTGCTGTCGTTGACAAGGCGAATGATTTAGGGGTTCCTAAGTTCCGCGCAGTCGGTGGTGGGGAACATCACTGCAGCGCATGCGCTTGCGGCGGCGCTCGAGCGAATCGCGATCGTGCGGCCGCATTGCGCGCACCGCGAGCGTGTGATTCGCAAAGACGTCGAGTGTCAGCTCATCGCCAGCGGGTAAGCGGCCTCGCGCCAAGCTTTCATTCCGCCGTCCAACGCGATCGCGCGTTGGAAACCGATCTGGCGCAGCGTAGCAGCGGCAAGTGTGGATACCCGGCCGAATTCGCACACAGTGAGAATGCGCACGGTCGGGTCAGGCAGCTCCTCATTCACGCGCAATTCCAACTGACCGCGCGGCAGCAGCCGAGCGCCGGGAACGTGGCCGGCCATGTAAGCGTCGCGCTCACGCACATCGAGCACGACGAGATCCGAATCGCGCGCGTCGATGCGCGCCTTGAGCTCCTCGAGCGACATGAACGGCACGATTGCTGCGGCTTCCGCGAGCAGCTGCGAGATCGTCTTGCCCCCGGAGAGATTCGTGCGCAGCGCTTCGGTCAGGTGCGTGGGCATCGAGAGGTTGAGACTGTTCATCATCGCCACGAACTCGGTGCGATCGCGCTTCTGCAGGCGCGGGTTCTGCTCAATCTCCTGAGCGAGAGTGGTGTGGCTGCGGTTCTTGTACTCATGCGCCGGGTAGACTTCCAGCGACGGATCCAAGCGCAGCACGCGATTGAACAGACTGTCGTGCAGCGCCTCCGGGTCGCCGGTAGGCAGGTCGGTTCTGCCGGTGGCGCCGATCAGCAGCGTGTCCCCGGTGAAGAGCCGATTCTCGACGCGCAGACACATCGAGTCCCGCGTGTGGCCGGGCGTGTGCATCACCTTGATGCGCAGCTGGCCGAGCACGATGGATTCGCCGTCGCCGACGCGCATGTCGACAAACGGCGCACTGCTCGACTGATGCATCGTAATGGCGACGTCGAGGCGGCGCGCCAGCTCGCGCGTGGCCGTGAAGTGATCGGCGTGTGTGTGCGTGTCGATCACATGACGCAGACGCAACCCGTGATGGGCCGCAAGCGCAAGATAACGATCGATCTGACTCAGCTCCGGATCGATCAACGCGGCGGCGCAACTCTGTGCGCAACCGATGAGGTAGGACCTGCAACCACCCGTGGCAACCTGCTCGAACAACATGGGGCTGAGCCCTCTTGATATAGTCAGGTGAGCGCCATTCTAGCGGCTACGCCCCCGACTCACCATCGGGGGAAACGCTTGCCCTTCAAAGCAACACGGGCTGGATGCCGAGCCGCTCCTTCAATGCGCGGGACGCTTGGGGCGTAAGCCGCAGGCAACGCGGCTGGCGCGCCGTGAAGACCGGTGTGGAACATGAACATGCGAAGGATGCTAGCACCCACACCCGTCCTCACGTTTCGATGCAGCAATGTCTGCGAGCTGTCATGCACTCCAGGCGAGGACGGAGTCGGGAGTCATCGAGGGTCGCGGCCAGGAGTCGAGCCGCCGCTGAGGGCCCTCGAGCGAAGCCCAAGCTGTGGCCGATTGCGCGCAAGCCCGCGGCCGATGGCGCGCCCAGGGCCGCCGCCGATTGCGCCCAAGACTACGCCCGCGATGCGGGGAACGGGACCCCCAGGATCCGTTCCTGCATTGCAGGTGTAGTATCGGTGCACATGCTGCAGGGTTGCGCGGAGGAAGACATGAGCGCTGTCTTACTTGGTGTATACGCGAATCACGAGGCAGCCGAGCGGGTCCGAACCGACTTGGTCATGGATGGGTTTCCGACCGATCGTGTCGAGCTCACCGATTGCCTGGAGCTGGGGCGGGCGGGAATCGAGCCGGCGGCTACGCTGCACGAGAAGTTCGTCCAGTACTTCCGCACGCTGTTCTGCTTCGAAGGCGAGCGGCACTACGCGGAAATTCTGGCGGACCGTATCGAGAGGGGCGCGGCGACAGTGACCGTACATCCCCGCGGCGCGGTCGAGACCTCCCGCGCTACGGAGATACTCCGGGACCGCGATCTGACGGAGCTTGCTGAGCACGATCTGGCAAACCAGGCCTTCGAGCACGCGGCAGCCCATCACGACGGTCCATGGATCCGCTACTTGTGGGTCGAGAACAATAGCGACACGGACTGCATCTACTGCAGGCTGTTCGCGCGCCACGCGCACTGAGAGCCGGGCGCGCGCACAGGCTTGATCACCGGGTGTTGGTCACGGGGGGCTGTCCATGACCTGGATGATCTCCGAGGTGCCGTCGCCGGCGATCTCGAGAAATGTCTGGATGTGCTTGGCGAGCTCTTCGCGTGTGGCCGCGCGCAACAGCGCGTAGCCGGCCGCGGGCATGAGGCTGGACCCGTTCACGGGCCCGTGCTCCACTGAGATCTCGCCGTTGCGTCGTGTGACCTTCATTCCTGTCTGCCGCGAGAGAATGCCGCCGGTCGTCACCAGAACGCCGGCCTTCATCATCTCCTGCATCAGCTTCCCCATCCTGGCCATGTGCTGTGCATCCGGCGGTCCGCTGCTGGGCACGGCAGGGGTATACAGACTCAAGAATTGCATTGCGCGTCTCCCGGGGTAGAAGAGGAATAGCCACCCCAAGGACGCGTGGCCGTGCGGGCAGCCGACAACGCCGGCGAGGAAATTATTGCGGCGCCGGCCGCCCCATCCAGCGGTCCACCCAGGCGATGAAATATTTCACGTTGGGGACGTCGGTGTGGCCGCCCTCGTGCTGCCGCCAGGCGAGCTGGCCCCCGAGCAGCCCGGTGCCGATGGGTGGCTTGCGAGCGTGGCGGTAGTCATCCCCGACACCGAGATCCTTCGCGCCCAGCAGACGGAAGACGGCTCCGGCGGCGACCGTGGCCATATAGCTGCCCTGTTGATCCAGCCACAGTGCATCCCCCGCTTCGGGTGAGCCGTAGCTGATGAAGGTCAGTCGGGGTGCACACAGCGCGATCAGCTCGGAGGATTCGACCGGCAGGTCCCCCGCCGTGCGCGCACCGCCCTTCGCATCCGAGGCCCCGTACCGGAGGAAGTTGCCGGCCATCCAATGATATTCACCCGAGGCCGTGAGGTTCTCGACGGCCTCGCCGAAGTTGCGCCGATGCGGCTTGGCGCCACCCTCCCCGGAGGAGCCCACGAGAACCATCCCGAAGCGCGGATCGAAGGCCATGGCCACGAGGGCGGCCTTGCCATAGCGCGACACGCCCTCGATGCCGATGTGCTGCGGATCCAGCTCGGGATCTTTGGCCAGGTAGTCGTAGGCGCGGCTGGCGCCCCACGCCCAGGCCCGCAGAGCACCCCAGTCGTCGGGCTTGCGCGCGGCCCCTTTGTTCACCAGCCCGATGACGCCGCGAGTCAGACCGGCACCGTTGTCGGCCTGGATGCTGGTCGGATTGATCTGGGCCACCGCCCAGCCGTCGGCCACCAGCTGCTGGATCGGATCCCCGGGAGGGCGCGGCGGCGGGAAGAAGGGCGGAGTGGCAATCGGCTCCCAGGCCGGATGCTGGCGGAATACTTCCTCCAACGAGGGGTCCTGGCGGGTCATCGCTGCCTTCAGCGCCGAGTTCATGCGTGCGATGGCCTCGGGCGGGGGCGACACGGGCGCCGGAAAGGCGGGTGGCCCCAGCACGAACATGATCAGCACCGGCATGCGGCCCTGGTGGCGGGCCGGCTTGATCAACATCATGGGGATGTCGACGGTGATGGCCGGATCGGCGGAGTTGTCGACGTGCCCGATCACCCGGGTGGCGACCACCGGTATCGAGCCGATCCGTTCCGCCTCGGACTCACCGGGCTGCCAATCGACTCGCGGGGCTCCTGCGGGCACGCGTCCGAACACCTCATGCTCGAATGCTTCGACGATCTCCGGTCGCCGCAGGCGCTCCCACCTCTGCGGCGTCCTGACGGCGCGGCCGTCGTTCATCACCAGAGGGTCCGGCCAGTTGGGAAACGGGTTGGCTTTGCTTTCCTCGTAGTTGGCGTGATTGGGCGCTTTCTCATCGCCGCTGGGGCCCGGGCGCAGCTTGCGTATTCCGAGCTCGTCCATCATCAGCTGGTGGTCGCGCTCGGTGGCCGCCTGGATGTCGGCTGCACTCATGGCCTGTGCTGCCACGACCCCCGGTACGGCGAGTCCGGCTGTGATCAGACACCAGGCGGCGCTGAGGATCGGAGTCCGCATGAATGCATGATAGCGTGTCATCGACCTACGGCGCCGCACGCTGAGCGAGTCTCGAGCTTCGCGAGGAGTGCGCACCACGTCCTGAATACCGCCTCGACGGGAATCTGATCCACTCGCTCCGAATCCGGTGGGCCGCCAACACCCAACACGGGGGCAGAGGAGGGGCCGCGCGGCAACCATAGGCGCTGCGGCTCCGCTCCAAATATCACGACCAGCGGCAGATCGAGCGCCGCGGCCGCGTGGGCGGGCCCGGTATCCACCGAGATCATGCTGTGAGCGCGCGTGCACAGCGCGAACAGTTGCCGCAACGGCAACGCGGCGACGACAACGTCCCGACTCGCGACGGTCGCCTGAATCTGCTGCAGCATGGCAGCTTCCGGTGGGGCACCGCATAGCAGGAGCAACGCGTCCGGCATACGTTCGCGGACGCGCTGCAGGAGCTCGACCCAGTTTCCGAGCGGCCAGGCTTTGTCGTCCGGTCGGCGCTGACGCCACCGCCTGCGGCCTTTGCTCATGCTGCGGAAGTTACCTGGCTGAATCAGCACGAGCGGCCGCCCTGATCCGCCGCGCGCGTTGACCCACGCATCGATTTCCGCACGCTCACTATCGGCAACCTGCAAGCATGGGGCCGATAAAAAACTCGCATCAGGCACAGGATAGTCGCCGACGCGCAGCGCCGGAGGCGTCTGACGGCCGAAGCGCAAAAAGCGGTCTACCCAAGCCTCATCGCCATCGGCGGGCAGATCGGTGACGAACAAACACCGCGCCGGACTGATGCCGCTCCACGCGAGCATGCGACGGATGCGAACCAGTTGCCGCGGGTGGCGCTCGCAAACGTAGATGGGACTGGGATGGGTGCTGCGCAGAATCCGCAGCACCCGCCACCAGGTCAGGGTGAGCATGAAGGGCGTGTGCCGGGGAAACGACTCTACCCGGGCGACGTCCGGATGGTGGCGATAGATCTGGGAATTCCAGGCGCCTGCCCCGAAGAGCTGGCAGGGCTCGCCATAGCGGCGGTGCAGCAGGTGCAGCACCGCCGTGATCATGATCATGTCCCCCAGACGGCCGAAGCGAATGACGATCGGGCTCAAGGGGGCCGGGGGTCTCAAGCGCGTGGCTCCGGAACCAGCAGCACCTGATCGCTCGCGAGCGAGTCGTACACACGCTCGATGCGGAAACCGCTGCCCCGGATGAGCTCCGCGAAGGCATGGGCTCCGCGGGGCATGAGCTTGAAGTGAGTGAATTGCAGGCCGGCGCGCGTCAGCTCATCGGCGCGGGTGACCGACCCGACAACCACGCTGGCCCCCTTGCCGGCGTTGTAGAGGGCCTCGAGATTCGCGACGACCGAGGCGTCGCTGGCGTATTCGAACAGCGCCCCCTCGGAAGAGGCCGCGACAATGGCACCCTCGGCCGTCAGGGTGGAGACGAGCCGCTGCAGGGGCGCAGGGTCATCCCAGTTGTAGCTGGTGTGAAGAAGGCATGCGTCCACTCCCGCAAGGGGTGCGTCCCCCGCCGCCAGCGCCGCCAATGCTCGAGAAGCGAAGAGGGGTCCGTTCGTATCCGGATCGAGAACCTGGATGACCACGGGACGCTGCGGAAGGGATGCCGCACGACGCCTCAACAGGATCAGGGCATTCAAGCTGTCGATCGCCGATCCGCCGCCGATGTTCAACAGGTGCAGCGGTGCGCCGGGACGCGCGGAGAGCGTTGGCTCCAGGCCTTCGGCGAGCAGTCTCGCGGTTTGCTGCAGGCGGATTCGTACGCCGAGGATCCCCGGGTATGCCGCAAATCGCCGGTCTGCGGGCGTATCGAAGGGGGGTACCAGATTGTCGGCACCGAGCTTGATCAGATAAGTGTCCATCCCCGGGAGGAATGTCTTGTCGGTGTTCCGGAGCATGGCCTGCGCCAGGGACGAGCGCTTCGCGGCCGCCCGTATCAGCAAGCGCAGCAGAAAGCGGGGCATGCGGGCATTCCGGCGCGTCATGCCCACCGAGGCCTGCCGCAACGCCTCGACGGACTGCGCATCGTCCGCGACGGTGAATGCCGGGTTCGAGACGTCGATGACAGGGATCTCGAGGTGCTGCGCCGTGCGCGCGTAGCAGACTCCAGGACGACGGCTGAAAGAGGCCTGGGGGATGGCAGGGTCAGGCAAAGCCGGTGCTCCCACAATTTTGGGGCGTAGTGTATCGGGCGTCGGGCGTGAGCTGCGGATTTCAGTCTACAATTGAGGCTTTAGAGGCCTCGGAACCCCTTCATGCCGGGACAATTGGCAACCGCTCGCGATCCGGACGCCGAGCTCGATGCGTTTCTGAGTGCGGAAGCCGCCGAGCACCGCGAGTCGTTCGAGTCCTGCATGGCAGGGCTGCGGGCGCCGTTCGCTCAGACACTCTCCCTGTGGGAGGCATCGATCCGCCGCGGGGGCAAGCTGCTGATCTTCGGCAACGGCGGCAGCGCCGGCAATGCCCAGCACATCGCCGCGGAGCTGGTGATCCGGTACAAGACCGACCGGGCGGCGATTGCGGCCGTGGCCCTGACGGTGGATGTCTCGACCTTGACCGCAGCCGGCAACGACATGGGATTCGACGCGGTTTTCAGCCGACAGGTGCAGGGGTTGGGCCGTCCCGGCGATGTCGCAGTAGGCATCTCAACCTCCGGTCGCAGCCCCAACGTGCTCGCGGCGTTGCAGGAGGCGCGGAGGAGAAATCTCGCGACGACGGGACTGATCGGCGGTGACGGCGGCCCGATGCGCGCGTTGTGCGATGCCGCCATCGTCGTGCCCTCAACAGTGACTGCGAGAGTTCAGGAAATGCACCTGCTGGTCAGCCACATGCTGTGCAAGGCATTGGAGATCCGCCTCGGCCTGGTGAAGGCGCACACGTGAGCGACTCGGACCTGCTGGGGATACTGGAGTCGTTCTCGCGGGCGCGCGTTCTCGTGTTCGGCGACGTCATGCTGGACCGCTTCATCTACGGCTCGGTCGAACGGATGTCGCCGGAGGCGCCGGTTCCTGTCATGAGCGTCGAGCGCACCTCCGACCTCCCTGGTGGCGCCGCCAATGTCGCCAGGAATGTGGCCGGCCTCGGCGGGCACGCGGTGCTCGTCGGAGTCGTCGGCGTCGATGAGGCCGCAGACAAGCTGCGTGAGCGCCTTGCAGAGGTACCGTCTCTGGAGGCTCAGCTCGTAGTCGACACGGGGCGGCCGACGACGCTGAAGAGTCGCTATATCGGCGAGCGGCAACAGATTTTGCGCACTGACTCGGAAAGCCGGGAGTCGCTGTCCGGTGCGGTGACGGCGGCGGTGCTGGCACAATTTCGAGCCGCACTGGCAGAGACCGACATCGTGGTGTTGTCGGACTATGCCAAGGGTGTGCTGTGCGATGGCGTGGTTGCCGAAGCGATCGCCGCGGCCCGCGCCGCCGGCAAGCAGATCCTGGTCGACCCGAAGAGCCGTTCCTTCCTGAAGTACAAGGGAACGACGGTCCTGACTCCCAACCGCCATGAGCTGCAGGGTGCGTGCGGCCACGAATGCTCGACCGACGAACAGGTGGTTGCCGGAGCACTCGAGATTCTCTCGCAAGGCATCTGCAGCACGCTGGTCGTCACCCGCGGCAAGGACGGGATGTCCATCGTGCGCGCCGACGGCACGGCGACCCACATGAAAACCCAAGCCAGCGAGGTGTATGAAGTGACCGGCGCAGGTGACACAGCCGTCGCAGCCCTGGCGGTCGGCCTCGCCGGCGGTGCCGATATCGGCGAAGCGGTGCACCTGGCCAACACTGCCGCCGGCATCGTGGTCGGAAAGTTCGGCATCGCGACGGTGACGGCCGGCGAGATCGTCGCGCAACTCGACGATGCCCATGCGTCCCGCATGCGCTTCGCCCTGAATGCCGTGCAGGGGATGGTGCATCGCTGGCGCCAGCTCGGATTGCGCGTGGCGTTCACCAACGGCTGCTTCGACTTGCTGCATCCCGGCCACATCTCGCTGTTGAACCAGGCGAAGCAGACCGCCGACCGGCTCGTCGTCGGATTGAACTCGGACCTGTCGGTGCGCCGCCTCAAGGGCCCCGGACGACCGGTGCAGAGTGCGATGGCGCGGGCAATGGTGCTGACCTCGCTGAAGGCGGTCGACGCCGTTGTCATCTTCGAGGAAGACACGCCGCGGCAGCTCATCGCGGCGCTCGAACCGGATGTGCTCGTGAAAGGCGCGGACTACACGGTCGAGAGCGTCGTGGGCGCGGACCTGGTGCTCGCGCGGGGCGGCAAAGTCGTGCTCGCCGACCTGGTTCCTTCGCACAGCACGACGAACACGATTCAGCGCATCGCTGGCGTTGGCAAGGCGTGACCCTCGACCCGGCCCCCCGTGCGGTGATTCTCGATCGCGACGGTACGATCGTGGTCGATCGCGATTATCTGGACGACCCGGCACAGCTGGAATTTCTGCCCGGCGCGCTGGAGGGGCTGCGGCTGCTGCGTGAGCGCGGCCATCGCCTCGTCGTGGTCACCAATCAGTCCGGTGTCGGGCGCGGCCGGTTCTCGCTGGAGCGTGTGGAAGAGGTCCATGCCCGCCTGGGGCAGATGTTGCGCGCGGCCGGGGCCGCAATCGATGGCATCTACTATTGCCCGCACCGCCCCGAAGACGGCTGTGAGTGCCGCAAGCCCAAGCCGCGGCTGGCACTGCAGGCCGCCTCCGAGCTCGGCTTCGAGCCCGCCGCCGCGGTGGTCATCGGTGACAAGAGCAGCGATATCGAGCTGGGCAGAAACCTGGGAGCGACCACCATGCTGATCTCCGCCAGCGGTCGTACGAGCGATGACAAGCCGGTTGCTCCTGATTACGTGGTTCGCGACCTGCTCGAAGCGGCCCGGCTCCTCGAGACTCCCGCCGCACAGCTGCGGCGCGGTGCCCGGCAAGGGAACTAGACTCACATGTACGTCGTAACCGGCGGTGCTGGATTCATCGGCTCCAACCTCGTGGCAGAGCTGTCCGGCCGCGGCGCCGAGGTGGTCGTGTGCGATTGGCTGCGCAACGACGAGCGCTGGCGCAACCTGGCCCGGCACGAGATTGTCGATCTGATTGCCCCCGAGGCGCTGCTCGGCTGGCTGGACGCGCACGGTGGCAAAGTCGATGCCGTCGTTCACATGGGCGCAATCAGCTCCACGACGGCAACGGACGTCGATCTGATCGTGCGCGATAACGTGCGCTCGACGTTGGATCTGCTGCAATGGTGCACCCACGCCGGCAAGCGCCTCATCTACGCCTCCTCGGCCGCTACCTATGGCGATGGCAGCGCGGGGTTCGACGACGATCCGGCTTGTGAGGCGTTGGGCAGGTTGCGGCCGCTGAATGCGTATGGGTGGAGCAAGCACTTTGTCGATCGGCGTGTTGGGCGGCTTGCGCGCGAGGGCCTGCCGCTTCCGCCGCAGTGGGTGGGACTGAAGTTCTTCAACGTCTACGGCCCCAACGAGTATCACAAGGGCAGCATGCGTAGCGTGATCGCACAGAACTTCCCGGCCGTGCAGCGGGGTGAAGCCGTGCGCCTGTTTCGCAGCCGCCGCCCGGACTATGCCGATGGCGGCCAGGTCCGCGACTTCATTTACGTCAAGGATTGCGTGGCGGTGATCTCCTGGCTGCTTGCGAATCCCGCGGTCTGCGGATTGTTCAACGTCGGAACGGGGCTGGCCCGCAGCTGGCTCGATCTGGCGAATGCGCTGTTCAGCGCCGCGAATCGTCCGCCGCGCATCGAGTTCATCGACATGCCGCCGCAGCTGGTGGAGAAATACCAGTACTTCACCCAGGCGCGCGTGGAGAGATTGCGTGCCGCCGGCTATCGCGAGCCATTCACTTCCCTCGAACAGGGTGTCGCAGACTACGTCCGGCAGTACCTGGCCCAGAGCGATCCGTATCGATGACCCACGCGGGGCGATGGCAGGCTGCAGGGCCCGGCGCGTACCGGGATGCGGCGGTGGAGCGGGCGGCTAGCCCGTGGCTGACTCGCGCCAGACCCGCTGGCAGCGTTGCGCGACCCGCTGCGGTGAGGAAGTGGTGATGTCGATTGCGAGATCCGCAGCCTTGAGCGGTCCGTAGAGCGAAGGATCGGTCGCCTGGAACAGGGCCACCGTCGGCACCGATGTGGAGCTCGCCAGGTGCATGGGGCCAGTGTCAGCCGAGATGAACATGCGCGTAGCCCCCATCGCCGCGGTCAGAGCGCGGGTCGAGGGGAACTGCAGAGTCGCAAAGCTCGGGCTGGTGGGAGCGGTACGCGGCGGCAGAAATTCCACGGGCACGGCATCGGGCTGCAACTCCAGGAACGACTTCCAGAACTCCAGCCACCACGAGCGGGGAATGGTCTTCGTGGCCGTCGCGTGGGCGAAGAACCCGAATGCCCGCTTCGTGTCGGTCGTGCCCGCGATGCGACTCAGCGCACCGGCCACGGCTGACCGCCCGGCTTCCTGCTCTTGCGGGCGCAGGCATAGTGAGAGCTGCAGGCCGTGCGGATCGAACGGCACATCGAACGCGCGCGATAGCAGGTAGACCGGCTGCAGCCCCTGATGCATGGCCTGGGTCTCCGGAACGGCATGGGTCAGGGGCGCCCACTGGGAGCCGGAAGTGAAGCCGACGCGATAGCGTGCACGGCAGATCGAAAGCGCAATGCGTCCGTTGGTGGATTCCGGCACGGGATCGATGACGAGGTCATAGCGCCGTGCACGCAATTTGCAAAGTGCACCGATATACCCGCTGACGAGGCGCGCGCCCTTGTGGGGGAAGGTGATGACGTCACGCATTCCCGGGAGGCTCTGCAGCAACTCGTGCGCCTGCGAATAGGAAGTGGCGACGTCGATCGAAGCCTGCGGCAGGATCTGGTGAATCCGCTGCAGCAACGGAGTAAGGAACAGCGTGTTGCCGATGCGGCCGTTGATGCGGATGACGAGTACGGTGGAAATCTCCCCCGGATCGAGACGCCCGCTCGAGGTCCGCGGACCCGTGACTCGCGCGAGCACCCGTCCCATGCGCAGCCGCGCCTTGCGACGCAGAGACTTGAGGGTCTCGCGAACGCGCAAGGCCACCCTGCGCAGCCCGCCAACCCGGGTCGCCGCCTGCGTGCGAGACGGCGGCGCAGCTTGATCGGACTGGCGAATGCGGGAGTTCCTCTGGGCCTGTTCGCCGGGGACGCCCGGCGGCGCGCGGATACTCTCAGCTTGCTCCCTGCATTTCAATCGTGATAACGCCCGGTAGGGCGGCCCCGGAGGGGCGAGGCGCGTGAGCGCCGAGTAATCCATGCGCGCCGGCACTGCCGGATCGCGCGGAGCGCGAGCGACGCGGCTCACTTTGCGTTGCAAAGGACTTGACAGTGCACCGAACATGCCGGTAGCGTGGCTTGCGACAGTCAAGGGAGCCCGCATGCGGTCCGCAAATACCGTCCAGATCGAGTCTCACGCGGCCGCCACGTTGCGCTACATTCGCGCTTCGATGGACGGCGCGGCCTCCGTGGCCGTACCCGGATCCGCGGGGATCGCCATGGGCAGCGTAGGTCTGCTCGCGACGGCGCTGTCGTACGTCCCGAGCCTGCACGAGCACTGGTTCGGCATCTGGCTGGTCGCCGCCGTGGTCGCCGCCGGCGTGGGCCTGCCGTTGATCACGCAGCCGGCCTCGCTGCGGGGCCTGACCCTCTCCGGTACTCCGGTGCGAAAGTTTGCGTTGTGCCTGTTACCGTCTCTGTTCGGCGGAGTCGTCATGACGGGGGTGCACTGGAGCTCGGGCAACCTGCACGCGATACCCGGAACCTGGCTGCTCCTCTACGGTTGCGCACTGATCTCCGCCAGTGTCGCCACGACGCGCACCATCGCGATCATGGGAGCCTCGTTTGTCGTGCTGGGCGTGCTCGCATTGCTGCTCGGGAGCGAGGCGCAGGTGCTCATGCTGGGCGCGGGGTTCGGAGGTCTGCACATTCTGTTTGGCCTGCTGATTGGAAGAAAGACACGTGACTGCGAAATCTAGAGCGCGCGCCGCGGTCGAGACGGCGGCACGCAGGCGGCCGAAGCTGGCGCCGGTGCCGACACCGCCGCGCGAAGCCAGCGATGCCGCGTTCGATCGCCTCGTCTACGAGCGTGTGCGCCTGGGGATCATGAGCGCACTGGCGGTCCGCGAGGAGCTGACCTTCAACGAGCTGAAAGCGCTGTTCGAAGTCAGCGACGGCAATCTGAGCGCGCATGCGCGCAAGCTCGAGGAAGCGAAGTACCTCACCTGCACGAAGTCCTTCGAGGAGCGGCGCCCCAAGTCGGTCTACCGCCTGACGTCGCTGGGCAGGAGCGCGCTCAACCGCTACCTCGATCATGTCGAGGCGGTGATCAAGGCGACGCGCGGCGGCTAGCTTTTTTTTGCCCATCAACTTTGTATCACAGAGTGAATCGACGATGCATATCGCGATCATCATGGACGGTAACGGCCGTTGGGCGGCGCGGCGCAACCTGCCGCGCAGCGCCGGGCACCGCGCCGGAGCGAAGACGGTCGATGCCATAGTGACGGCGGCGGCACGCCGCGGCGTCGACACACTCACTCTGTATGCCTTTTCCGCTGCCAACTGGCAGCGGCCGACGGCAGAAGTGCGTACCCTGTTCGCGCTGCTGCGGCGCCAACTGCTGACGCAGACGCGCCGCTGTCTGGAGCATTCGATCCGTCTGAATGTGATCGGCAGGCGCGATCGGATCGGGTCCGCGCTCGTGCGCGTGATCGAGCACAGTGAGCGCGCCACGGAGCACTGTGCCGGGATGCAGTTGCGTATCGCTGTTGACTATTCGGCGCAACATGCCCTGCTCGAGGCTTGCCGCGCCCTGCAGGGACGAGCCGGGGTCGACCCTGCACGGTTTGCGGCGCAGCTCGGCGCGGTCGATCACTCCATCGGGCCGGCCTCGCCGGTGGATCTGTTGATACGCACCGGCGGTGAGCAGCGCCTGAGCGACTTCCTGCTGTGGGAGTGCGCCTACGCGGAGCTGTGTTTCCTCGAATGTCTGTGGCCGGACTTCGATGTCGGTCAATTCGACGCGGCACTGGCGGAGTTCGCGCGCCGCGACCGGCGCTTCGGCCGGATCATCGAGCCCGTCCGGGTGGCGGGGTCGGGCTAGCTCGACAC
>DATNEN010000169.1:0-2054 GCA_035552975.1 Steroidobacteraceae bacterium | reverse complement strand
TCGATGACGTTGGATTTGCCGCAGCCGTTCGGGCCGACGACACCGGTGAGATTGCTGGGAAAGCTGACTTGCGTGGGATCGACGAAGGATTTGAAGCCGGCGAGCTTGATCTTGGTCAGCCGCATCTATGCTGTCTTCCGCATCTCTGATGACCACCCCGAAACCAACACAGCCCCCACCCCCCAGGCACACGGACGTGCCCCGCCGCCGACAGGTGGCAGCGCTGGGCCGGGCAGGAGCCCGGATCCAGCGCGCATGATAAAGTAAATCGCCATGCCCTCACAGCCTACGCAAGATCTCGAGACGTTCCCCAATCCGCGGCCCGAGCACGACTACACGATCCGCATGCGAATCCCGGAATTCACCTGCCTCTGCCCGAAAACCGGACAGCCGGACTTTGCGACGCTCGAGCTCGAGTACGTGCCCGGCCGCACCTGCGTGGAGCTGAAGTCCCTCAAGCTCTACATCTGGTCGTTTCGCAACCGGGGCGCTTTCCACGAAGCGGTGACCAACGAGATTGCCGACCACCTCGCCGCGACGCTCTCGCCGCGGTTCCTGCGCCTACAGGCCCGCTTCAAGGTCCGGGGCGGCATCCATACCCGGGTGGTCGTGGAGCGGCGGCAGGACGACTGGGCGCCGGCCCCGGCCGTCCACCTTTCCTGACCCCCTCATTCCAGCCACTGTACAGACCTCGGTACGCCGGTATAATCGCGCGTCCTTCACAAGGCTCATGCTTTTGAGGAGCGACGAAATGCCGGCCAAGAAGCCCGCGCCTAAGTCCGCGAAGGGTAAGAAGGCGGCAACATTGAGGCCCGCGGCCAAGAAGTCTGCGCCCACTCGCAGGTCTTCGGCCGAGCCGCGAGGCAGAGATGTCGAGCGCCCCAAAGCAGCGGCCGCCCACATCCACAAGACGGCGGCTGCGCCAGCGCGGGCTTCGGCCTCCACGGCGGCAGCGCCGCCCACCACCCCCACGACTACGGAACCAACCATCGAGATGCGCAAGGCTGCCCATTCCAAATCCCATGCCACTTCCCCGGCCGAGAAGCCGCCCGCCTCCCTTTCCCGCGACGACATCCACGTGCCACCGGCCGTGGCAGCCACCCCCGCACCCGATGCCGATGAGGCGGATGGCGTAGAGCCCGGTAGCCTCCTCGCGGGGCCGCGCAACGTCCAGCCCTACATCGTCAAGCGCGGCGAGCAGTACATGAGCAAGGAGCAGCTCGAGCACTTCCGCCAGATCCTCCACAGCTGGAAGCGCGACCTGATGGTCGAGGTCGACCGGACCGTCTCCCACATGAAGGACGAGGCGGCCAACTTCCCCGATCCCAACGATCGCGCTACCCAGGAAGAGGAGTTCAGCCTGGAGCTGCGCACACGCGATCGCGAGCGCAAGCTCATTCGCAAGATCGACGAGGCGCTGAAGCGGATCGAGGACGGCAGCTACGGCTACTGCCTGGAGACCGGCGAGGAGATCGGCATCAAGCGCCTGGAGGCGCGGCCGGTCGCCACCCTGAGCATCGAGGCCCAGGAGCGGCGCGAGCGCCGCGAGCGGCAGTACGGCGACCGCGACGACCGTTACCGGTAGGACCCCTTACACAGGAAGGTTCGCCCCTTCCCCTACCGGGTCGCTGCACCTCGGCTCCCTGCTGGCGGCCGTCGGCAGCTTTCTCGATGCACGCAGCTGTGGCGGGCGATGGCTCGTGCGCATCGAAGACCTCGATCACGCGCGCGTGGTACCGGGCAGCGCCGATGAGATCCTGCGTACCCTCGAGACGTTCGGCCTCCAGTTGGATGGCCAAGTGGAGTACCAGAGTCGCCGAACAGATCTTTATGCCGAGGTGCTGCAGTCGCTCACGGCGGCTGGGCGTACCTTCGAGTGCAGCTGCTCGCGCCGCGAGCTGAGCGCGGAGGATTCGGGCTACCCGGGCACCTGCCGCGGCCGACCCCGCAGGAGCGGCGAAACGGCCATCCGCTTCAGGGTCGATGAGACCGAGACCATCGCCTTCGATGACCGCTTCCAGGGACAGGTGGCACTCGCCATGGGTAAGTTGGGA
>DATNEN010000168.1:0-4532 GCA_035552975.1 Steroidobacteraceae bacterium | reverse complement strand
TCTTGATGCCCAATTCCCGGCAGGCGCGCAGGATCCGCAGAGCGATCTCGCCTCGGTTGGCGATGACGACCTTCTCCAGCATGGGAGGCGCTTACTCGACGACGAACAGGGGCTGGCCGAACTCGACCGGGTCGCCGTTTCGGGCCATGATCGAGGTGACCCGTCCGGCTTTGTCGGCCTCGATCTGGTTCATCATCTTCATCGCTTCGATGATGCACAGCACCTGGCCGACCTTGACCTCGTCGCCGATCTCGATGAAAGCCTTCGACCCGGGGGAGGGGGATGCATAGAAGGTGCCCACCATCGGGGCCGTGATGACGTGCTCGTTAGGGCGGGGCTTCGCTGCAGCTGCCTCCACGGGGGCCGTTATGGCCTTGGGCATTTCCACCGGCGCGGCCATCGGCACGCTCGCGAGAGGGTGATGGTGCATTGGAGCGGCGGCCCCGGTCGGCATGCGGCTGATCCGGACGGCTTCCTCGCCTTCCTTGATCTCGATCTCCGCGATGCCGGATTCCTCCAGCAGCTCGATCAGTTTTTTGATTTTCCGAATGTCCATGCCGGGCATGCCCCCTAAGCGGTGTTCGATTGCGATCGAGTCAGGATGGTTGTGCGCCGCTGCCGAGGCGGCGGATAGCTGCCTGCACGGCCAACTCGTACCCGTAGGCACCCAGCCCGGCGATCAGGCCGGTCGCGATGTCCGTGAAGTAAGAGTGATGACGGAACGGCTCGCGGCGCTGCAGGTTCGAGAGGTGAATCTCGATGAACGGGATCTGCACGGCGAGCAGGGCGTCGCGCAGCGCGACACTGGTGTGCGTGAAGGCGCCGGGATTGATTACGATATAGGCGATGCCCTGGCCTGCCGCGGCATGGATGCGGCCAACGAGCTCGTGCTCGGCATTGCTCTGGAAGGCGACCAGCTCGTGCCCCGCCGCGCGCGCCACCTCGGCCGCCCGCTGCTCGATCGAGGCCAGGGTGTCGGCGCCATAAAGCCCAGGCTCCCGGCTACCGAGCAGGTTGAGATTGGGGCCGTTCAGCAGCAGCAGTTTCATAAACGGCCGCGAATGTAACCTAATTCGCCCCGATTAGGGTACTTTCGGGGGCGATTTTCGAGGATTGACCGCCTATCGTGCGCTCATGCGCGTGGCGGCTACCGTCCGGCGGGTTCCGCGGTCCCTGCCCGGGCCCGTTCGGCGGCCAGCTGCGCGATCTGTGCCGAGATCTGCCGGCGTGCATCCGCCAAAGCCAGGCGCCCGCTGTCCACGTCCTTGATCCGATCCAGTATGAAAGCGGCCTCGTCCGGATGCAGCTCCCCCACTTTGAGGGTGACGATGCGGGCCTGCCTGTCGGTGAACACGGTAAACGGCAGTACCGTCTCCATGCCGAACGCCTGCACCGCCTCGAAACCCTCCTGCTCGCCGACCAGCACAGGATAGTCGATGTGCATGTCCTGTGCGTACTTCAGCACCGCATCCCGGGAATCGACGGCGATGCCAACCACTTCGACGCCGTCAGCGGCATGTTCACGACGCAGCTTCAGCAGCAGGGGGATTTCGCGGCGGCACGGCTCGCACCACGTGGCCCAGAAGTTGAAGAGCGTCGGGCGCCCCTTCCACTCCGAGAGCTTCCGGCGCACGCCGGCCGGGTCGGGCAGGGCGAGATCGGGCACGGCCTCAGGAACCTGCCGCGGCACGGGTGCCGGGGCTGCAAGCGGAGTCTGAGCTTCAGGGAAGGTCACTGTCGCGGCCGGTGCGACCGTAATCGTGGAGGTGTGCCTGGCAGTCAGCCGATAGGCGAGAAAACCCGCGCCGCCCGCCAGGACAATGACCGCGAGGGCTTGAACGACACGAGTCAGGGCCGTCATCCCGCTGTGAGCGCCGCCTTGTGCAGCAAGCTGGTGAAATCCGAGGCCTTCATGTAGCCCACGACGCGGAAGTTAGGGCGCTCCTGGCCATCAGTGCCGTACAGCGCGATCGTCGGCGGCCCGTAGATGTGAAAGTGTTGCAGCAGGGCCTGATCGTTCGCGTCGTTCGCGGTGACATCGGCGCGCAACAGGACCGTACCCCGCAGAGCCGACTGCACGCTGGAGTCGGTGAAGGTGTAGCGCTCCATCTCTTTGCACGACACGCACCAGTCTGCGTAGAAGTCGAGCAGTACGCTCTTCCCCTGGGACCTGGCGTCCGCGACCTCACGCTGCAGATCGGCGACGGACTTGATGGTGCGGAAGGGCAGATCGTGCTGTGCGCTCGCGACGTTACGGGTCAGCGGTGACAGAGGATCCGTGTTGCCCATCAGCATGCCGGCAACCAATACACCGGCGTAGACCGCCGCCGCGCCGGCTGCGACGCGGACGAGCACGACGTTGCCTCGCAGGCTGCGTGCGCCTGTCCATAGGACGACGGCGCCAGCCACGCTCGGCACGATCCACAGCAGCAGAGAGAAGCGGTCGGAGACGATGCGCTCGAGCATCCATGCGGCGACGGCCAGCATGAGCGCTCCGAACAGGCGCTTGACCAGATCCATCCACGGGCCGGCTTTCGGCAGGAGCTTGCCCGCCGAGGCCCCGACGACCAGCAACGGGGCTCCCATGCCAATGGCCATCGAGAACAGCGCGACGCCGCCGCGCAGCATGTTGCCGCTCTGGCCGATGAAAAGAAGCGCACCGACGAGGGCGGGGCCGACGCA
Source organism: Steroidobacteraceae bacterium (assembly GCA_035552975.1). GTDB lineage: Bacteria > Pseudomonadota > Gammaproteobacteria > Steroidobacterales > Steroidobacteraceae > 13-2-20CM-66-19. The sequence continues at coordinate 1,850 of DATNEN010000168.1, read as the reverse complement.
GGTGGTCACGATCAGGGAGGAGAGCGCGCCCATGAGCGCAACTCCGCCGTAGGAGCCGGCGGATTGGCGATTGCTCATGCTCACGAGCCGCGTCTGGATCGCGGCGGGCATCTGCAGTGTGAACAGTCCGAACATCGACAAAGCGAGGACCACGAATAGCGCGGCAAACAGCACGATGACCCAGGGCTGCTGGAATGCCGCCTGGACCTGCTGCCCGCCCGCAGCTACTGCGATCCCGGCTGCGGTATACGTCAGTGCCATCCCCAGCACGTACGCCAGCGAGAGGCTGAAGGTCCGCCGCGCCGTCAGGTTGGTGCCGTCGCCGATGATGATGCCGGAGACGATCGGCACCATCGGCAGCACGCAGGGCGTGAACGACAGGAGGATGCCGCCGCCCAGGAAGGCCAGCACCACCCACACGATATTGCCTTCACGGAGCACGGAAACGTAGCGATCCTGGTCCGAGACGAACACGCCAGGGGTCGCTGCCCCATCCGCCCGGGCCACTTTGGCCGCTGCGGTCGCCGCGGCGGCACCTGAGCCGACGTCGACGCCGGAGGTCGTGGTCGCCCCTGATGCGCTACCCGTTGCGCCTGCCCCCGGCAGATTGATGCTCACGCTCTTGACGATCGGCGGGTAGCAGATCCCCCGACCACATCCCTGATAGGTGACGCTCAGAGGCAGCTCCAGCGCCGACCCCGCCGCCCGCGCAACCGGGACGGAGGCCGCAAGCTGGTGGTGATAGATCTCCTGCTTGCCGAAGTAGTCGTCCTGCTTGATCTCCCCGGCGGGCATCTGCGGCGCACCGAGCTGGGCCCGGTTGCTGGTGGTCGCGATCTTGATCCGGCTGCGATAGAGGTAGTAGTCGTCGGCGATCTGCCAGACCAGGCGCACGCGGTCCGGCCCGTCCGGGAAGGCCGCAAAACGGAACGCCTGGTCGGGGGGCAGAACGTCGTTGTCGCCGGCGCTGGCCCGGCTTTGCGCCACCACCGCATCGAGGCCGTTCGCAGCGGCGCTTGCCGGTGAAGACGCCGGGCCGTCGGCCGCGAAGGCCGCGGTCGCGCCCGAGGCGAGCAGAAGGGCGGCAAGCAGGCGCCGCAACCCCTGGTAGCGCCCGGCAGGGCGGGGTCCGCAGGGGCCGAGTAACGTCCGATGCCATCCAGCCAGTTCGTTCATGTTGCCGCCGTCCGCAGCCAGGCAAGGTATTCGCCAGAGCCGGCCACCACCGGCAGAGCGATGATTTCGGGTACTTCGTAGGGATGAAGTGACTTGAGCCTCATTTCCAGGGCCTCGAAGCGGGTCGCCAGGGTTTTGATGATCAAGAGCACTTCCGGTTCGTCCTGCAGGCGGCCTTCCCAACGATATGTCGAATGCACCCCTGGCAGACGGCTCACACAGGCCGCCAGCCCGGATTCGACCAGATCGCGGGCAATGCGGGCTCCCGTGGCCTCGTCGGGGCACGCGGTGAGGACGAGGATAGCGTCGGAGCTCATGCAAAGGGGTGCCGATATCTCGCAGCCCAGCAGCATAGATGTTCCCGGGGAGGAGCGTCATCCACCCTTGCGCGGTCCGTGGGCAAGCTTGGCCGGGGGGGGCTGCCGGCAAAAAAACCCGCGGGCCGCTCTTGAATTCGCCCCCTTCCCGCCTATCATTAGCAGCCTCCGGGGGAGAGTGCTAACACCCCTCCGGGGTATTCCCCTAATCACATCTCAAAAGCTATTGAAGGAGCGTCCCCCATGAAGATTCGTCCTCTTCATGACCGCGTCATCGTGAAACGTCTGGACGAGGATCGCACCTCCCCGGGCGGCATCGTGATTCCCGATACCGCGGCCGAAAAGCCCGTCCAGGGA
>DATNEN010000167.1:0-12360 GCA_035552975.1 Steroidobacteraceae bacterium | reverse complement strand
ATCGAATGGAGCTCGCGGAACAAGCCGTTCAGCTTCTTGCGGAACTCGCCGTCGGTGCGCGCGGGCTCCTTCAGGATGGCGTTGATGAGCTGCAGGCCGGTCTCGGTCGAGTCCAGGAACGTGGTCAGCTGCAGCGGGTCGACGTGCATCATGCCGAGCATCATGTCCAGCTGCGCGTTGGCGTTCTCGTGCGACTCCTGGAGCTCGCGCGCGAGCAGCACGCTGGAGGTGATGTCACCGACCGAGCACAGCACGTGCTTGACGCCCTTGGGCCCCATCACGCGGTGGAAGTCGAATTGCAGGTAACGGGTTTCCTTGCCGCCGTGCCCGTTGTCCATGCTGATCTCCAGCTGGCCCAGCGGGTTGATGCTCTTCATCAGGTTCTCGTGGGCGCGGTCGCCCCACAGAAGCTTGATGTACTTCATCGCGGTGCTGAGGGTAGCCGGCGGCACGAGCTCCTTGAGAAGCTCCTCGAAGAACAGGCCGGCGAAGTCCCCTCGCCCGAACATGCGGGTGAGCGCTTCCGACCAGACCGAGCCGATGCGGTATTCGGCGTCGAGCAGGAAGAAGCCTTCCCGCACGGTCTTGAGAATGTCGCGAGTCTGCTCCTGGGCTTCCTTCGCGGCACGCTCGTGACGTGCACGGGCGACCTGGAAGTAGGCAGCGGCGGCGGCGAGAACGACGGCGACGAGCACACCGAGGGAAAGCAGGAAGCGCAGACGGGTCGAGTCACTCGAAGCCGCGCTCTGGAGCGTCGTGGCCACCGTGGCGAGACGAGTCTGCAGCCCCTTGGCGTTGTCGCTGGCAAACAGCTGTGCTCGCTTCACGTCGGCGTAGTGAGCCTTGCCCTCGCGCGAGAAGTTGCTGCCGCCCTCGTCGGTGTCCAGGTAAGGCTGGCCGGTGAAGGTGACGACCGGGTTGATCACCGGTCCGTACTGGTGCCACAGGAGGAGGGCCTGATCGAGATCCGGCGACTCGACCGCGCCGCTGGTGCCGAGCTCCTCGAGGTCGGCGTCAAAGCGCTTGACGGTCGCCTTGAGGTCGCTCAACGCCTGCCCCGAATACGCCCGCGCCTCCAGTCGATCGCGGAGCGAGTTCAATTGCTGCGAGATGGCAGCGGGGTAGGTCTGCAGGGTGCTAGCGCTCTGCAGAGCGGTGATGTTGGTGCGCATCTGCGTGGCAACCCGGAATCCCGCGAGTAGCACGAGACCCAGGACGAGGGTCAGCACCGTGCCGACACCGTAAGTAGCCAACTGGCGATTGCGCTCTGTGCCTGCCAGATTCATGTCTTGAGGTCTCCTGGAAATCCTTGGCATCTGCTGCGCGTGCCTTACTTGGGCAGCTCGAAGCGAATCGTGGTGCGCACCGGGATCTCCACGGGCGCGCCGTTCACTTTGACGGGCTCATAGCGCCAGCGCTTCACCGCCGTCACCGCCGCCTTGTCGAACACACCCGGAGGACTGGAGTCCGTGACCCGGATGTCGGTCGTCTCTCCCTTGGCTCCGACCGTAAATTCGAGGGTGACGACACCCGCGAGCTTGCTGTCGAGCGCGCTCTGCGGATAGTCCGGCGACACGTAGTGGGTGCGCTTGAGCTGCGCCGCCAGGGCGGCCACGTTCGGAGCCGGCGCCGCCGCTGCACGCGCAGCCGGAGCGCTTGCCGCACGTGCGTTGCTCTGGAGCTGAACAACAGCCTGGATGTCACGCTGATCGGCGCCCCAGCGCTTGGCCTGCGTGAGGTCTGCATCGACCTGCGTCGCCTTGCTGGGGTCGCGTGCGCCTGAGCGGGCGCGATCGATGAGTCTGGAGGCAAGATCGTGACTCAGACTGGCCACCGCTGAGTTGGCAGGGTCCGCGGTCTGGAGTTGTCCGATGAAGTAGGCGGCGCTGTCCTGTGCGGGATCCGTCAGCTTCCCATCCCGGATACGCTCACGCGCCGCCTGGACGAAGCGCTCGCCTTCGGCGGCGATTGCCTTTTGGCGCGCCGCGACCAGGTCTCGCTGGAAGGAGGCGATGTCGGCTGCGCTGACGCCCCCATTCCTGGCCTCGGCGAGCCAGCGATCCTCGTCAGCCTGATTCTTGCTCAGGGCAGCTTCGCGCGCCTTGCGCATGTACGCCGTGTTCAAGTCGCGCTGCACACGCTGCGTCGTTGCGTTCGTCGCGCCGGCGTCGCGCAGCTGCTGCATGTAGAGCTTCGCGCTGTCATCGGCCGGGTCGGTCAGCTTGCCGTCGCGGATGCGATCGGTGACGAGGCCGGCGAGGCGCTGCAGCTTCGCATCTTCCTGGCGCCGCGCAATCTCCGCGCGCCACTTGTTCAGCTGATCCGTCGGTACGGAGGACTGCTGCGCCTGGCGCACGAGCGCAGCCGCGCGGTCGACGTTGCCGTCCGCGAGCGCCTTGGTGACCTGTGCCGTGGTGAGCCGCAGCTCCAGAGCCGGGATGCGGGCATCCTTCGGCGAGGCCGCCTTCAGATTCGCCATGGCCACAGCCGCTTCGTCGAAGTGCTGTGCGTTCATGGCTTCGTCGAACCGCGAGACGAGCACCGAAGCGACGCGCTGCAGCCCGTCGAGGGCTTCGCCGTTTGTCGGATCCACAGCGGCGGCGGAACGGTAGTAGACGAGTGCGTTGTCGCCAGTCGGCTCGGTGTAGTGACGGTCGCGCATGGCGCCACGCGCCTTCTCCAACAGCTCATCCAGGCTGCCCTTGACGAGTTGCATGTCGGCGGTCGGTTTCGGAGCGAGCGCTGCGTCAGCGTCGGGCGCCGGCAGGATCTCCACGGTCGCGTGCTTCTGGGCGGATGTGGCGGCGGCTGGCTTGCCTTTGGAGAAGAGCCAGGCCGCGCCGCCTGCGACGACCACGGCAGCGAGCGCAGCTGCGCCCAGCAGCATGACCTTGTTCTTCGAGCCCGAGCCGCTGTCGGACGTCGCGGCGGCCGGCTCGACCTGCGGACGGAAGGGCTCGATGGTGACGGCGGTAGAGGTACGCGCAGTGCCTTTCTTGGCGATGGCGTCCGTCAGCACGCCTTCGAGCACGGCGGCAGTCTTGCGCTTGTCGATAGGAATCGGCAGCACGGCGAACACCGTCGATCCCTTGACCGCGGTGCCGATCTGCTTCTCCGCTTCCGCGGTCGCAAATACCAACATCACCACGTGCGGCACGCGGGCGTGCACCAGATCGACGTCCTCGCGGATCGCGGCAATGTCTCTGCTGTCGAAAACCAGGACCTGCCCGCGCTTGGTGTTGTGCAGATGCTCGAGTGCGGCGTTCACCGAGTCGACGGGGCGCACGGCGGCCTGGCCGCCCAGGGCATCACCCAGCTCGAGCAAAAAGTCGTCCCGCGTGGTGACGGCGGTGACATCGACCGCCGGCCGGTTGGCAATGGAGCTGGAGGAGCCGCTGGCAGCCGAACCCTCTGCGGGCCGGGAGGCATTCGACGCTGGACTTGCCACAAGTGTGTCTCCGCTGTCTGGGAGTCCCGACGCGAGAGATCGTCGGGCGCCTTTCTTCATTGCCGGGCTAAGCGGCGCACAGGCGGAATCGCCCCGTCAGCGCGCGGAAAAGCATCGGAAAGCAGCATAGTTGGATGCCGCAGTACCGCAGTGCCACAGTTCACAATAACGAGAGGCGGGCGTCGCACCCTGACGACTCCTGCGGTGGCGCGGCGACAAAGGTCGAGCGGCGGCGGCCCGTTTTCGTGATGCAGGTCCGCTGCAGCGGCCCTGCGCCCTTTGGGCCGAAGCGAATCGGGGGCTGAGGCGCGACGTGCTGCGGGGACAATCATGGGTGGCGCGCGAGCGGCGAACTGGACAGAATCCCCGCATGCGCCAGCTGAAGATCCTGGTTCTGGTGGTGGCAGCGCTCATTGCGTTGTCGGTGGCCGCCGCGGTCGCGGTCCTGCTGTCGGTGGATCCGAACGCATATCGCGGCCAGATCGAGCGTCTCACCGAGCAGAAGACCGGGCGGCATCTGCAGATCGGCGGGCAGTTGCATCTGAAGTTGTTTCCCTATCTGGCGATTTCCATCGAGGACGTGCAGCTGGGCAACCGGCCTGAATACGGTCAGGCGGCCTTCCTGAGCGTTCGACGGGCGAGTGTCGGAGTGCGGCTGTTGCCCATCCTGCGCAAACGGCTGGAGGTGAGCCGCGTGGTGCTCGATGGAGTGAGCGCCAATCTCGTGAGCCGCTCGGCAAGCGACAACAACTGGAAAGACCTTACGGAGCCCAAAGGCAACCCGGGCGCGCAGGCCGGCACCAGTGGTGGACCCACTGCGGCCTCGATAGCCGGCCTGGAGATCACGAACGCCTCGCTGGTGTATCGCGATGAGGCCAAGAAGAGCCTCACGGCGCTTTCGAATCTGCGCCTGCGCACAGGCGCGGTCGGCGCTGACCGGCCCGTCGACGTGGCGCTCGAATTCGACTATGGCAATGGCGGGTCCAAGGCGGTTGCGCATCTGTCGATGTCCGCTGTCGCAGAGTTGCCGGGCGCCTCACCGACGCTCACTCTGCGCGATCTGGAGATGAGCGGCACGTGGTTCGGGCGCGAACCGCGAGTGGACTTCAGCGTGCGCAGTCCGTCGGTGCAGCTCGACACGCAGACTCAAACGCTTGCGCCGACGATAATCACCGCGCAAGTGGGCGATCTGACGGCGAAGCTGTCCGCAACGGCTGACAAGCTGTTCACGGATCGCGTGGTGACCGGCACGTTGACTCTGCCGCGCGTTGCTGCACGCAAGGTGCTCACGTCTCTGGGGATAACGCCTCCCAAGACTCGGGATCCCAACGCGCTATCGGCATTCTCGCTCGCCTGCGAGTACAGACTCACCCCGACGCAGTTGCGGCTCACGAATTTGAGTCTCGCGCTCGATGACACGCAGGTGCGAGGCTCTGTCGCGGTGGAAGATCTCGATACGATGGCTTTGGGCTATGCTCTCAACATGGATGGCATCGACGCGGATCGTTACCTGCCGCCGAAGGGCGGCGCGCCGCCGAGCGGGCAGCGCAGTGCGAGCGCTCCCGCCACCACAAACTCGGGAAGTCGCCCGCCGCCAGCGAGTGACCTGCCGGTGGATACGCTGCGCAAGCTCGCGGTCCACGGTACGCTGGAAGTGGGACGAGCGACACTCGACGGGCTCACTTTCACCGACATCAGCTTGCCGCTCGCGGCAAAGGACGGCCGAGTGCGCCTCGGGCCCACTCAGGCGCACTTGCTGGGCGGAACCTACAACGGGGACATCGTACTCGACGCGGCGTCGTCGCCGGCACGTCTTTCGTTGAACGAGCACGTGAAGAGCGCGGACATCGGCACGCTGATGAAGGTCGTGTTCGACACGACGCGCCTGTCCGGCCACGGCGACGCCGATATCGTCGCCACCGGTGCGGGAAATACGTATACCGCCATCTTGCGCTCGCTGAGTGGGAAAATCGACTTCAACGTGAAGGAAGGAGCGCTCAACGGCGTCGATCTTTCCTATGAAGTGCAGAGTGCGCAGGCTTTGTTGCAGCAGCAGCCGCTGCCGGCTCGCTCAGGTCCCGTGCGAACACTCTTCAATACCTTCTCCGGCAGCGCTACTCTGGACCGAGGCGTCCTGCGCAACGACGACTTGGATCTCGAGACGGATTATCTCGAGACGCACGGCAAAGGCACGCTGGATCTGGGAACGACGGCGATCGACTATCGCCTCGTGACCACGGTGTACAAACGGCCGCCGCCAGGGGAGCGCGGTGCCCGTGAGGCAGCGAAGGCGGCGGATATTCCGCTACGCCTCACGGGGAGCCTCGGGAACCTGAAGATCCGTCCGGATCTCGAGGCGCTCGCCAAGGCCAGACTCCGCCAGGAGGTGGATAAGCAATTGCAGGGGAAGGGCGACACGCTGAAGCAGCTGGGTGACAAACTCAAGGGTCTGCTCCGCCATTGAAGTTTGCTCTGGCGCGCGCACTGACCGCTGCGGCGTAGTTGCTCCCGCGCTGGGTCGCTAACCCTCTGAATGACATCGGCAAATCCCGGGAGGGATCGGCGGGCAACGGGACGGTCGCCATTACCAGGTGCGCGCGTTTCGGTGCGCATCGCCGGGCCTGCCCCGCGAGCGTGCAGGCTTTGCTTTGCAGGGGCATCCGCCGCGGCGTTCTCGCAACGGCGACGCTGAATGGGCCGTGAATCCCGGTAGGGATCGGAAAGCGGAGCGTCGCCAATTGTGACAGGCATGCATTTTGCTTTGATCGTCCATAGAGTGCCGTCGGCTTTGAACAATTCGCTCTTGTGACCGTCTTAACGTAACAGTCAGACTGGGAATAGAGGGCCATCACGCACCGTGACAAGCGTTGGATCTAGGTTAAGAGCCACGCTGGCTTCGCTGGCGAGAGTTCAGCGAGCTATGAACCATGCGCGTGGGGTGGTCACTCAATGGCCTTACTACGCGTCGACCCAGTCGGGACTTTCCGCACTCAACGGGAGGGACGACGATGCGACCGCTCTCTACTGATCCGGACTCGGCTCTCGAGACCGCCTTCATTGAATCCCTGAGCTCCTTCAGCAGGCTGCATCGCGCGCAGCGCTGGGAAGGCACCTTCGGGGATTTCCTCTCCAACGTTCTGCCGGCCAATGCGTCAGCCATGGCCCGCACCAGCCATGAATACGTCTGGGACATGCTCAAGTGGCACGGACGCGATTGCGCGGTGGCCGACGCTACCGATAGCGTGCGTGCTCGCGAGCTGTTCAAGCGCGAGCTGTTCGGCATCGACGAGCCCCTCTCCAGAGTCGTGGACTACTTCAAGGCGGCGGCGGCGGGCTCCGATGTTGGCCGCCGGCTCCTTCTGCTGCTAGGCCCCCCCTCGGGCGGCAAATCGACCCTGGCGATCCTCTTGAAGCGCGGGCTCGAGGAGTACAGCCGCACCGATCAGGGCGCCCTCTACGCGATCAAGGGTTCCCCGCTGCGCGAGAGTCCTCTCAATCTGGTGCCTGCGAGTCTGCGCGCCGAGTTCCGTGAGCGTTATGGAGTAGAGATCCAGGGCGAGCTGTCCCCGTGGGCACGCGAGTTCGTCGAGCGCGAGTTCGAGGGCGACTTCGTGCGTGTTCCCGTCGAACGGGTGTTCTTGTCGGAGGCATCCAGGATCGGCATCGGCACCTACGCCCCTCACGACCCCACCACCGCCGACATCGCGGACCTGGTGGGCTCGGTCGACCTGGCAAAAGTCGCGCAAATCGGCGACGAAGGCGACCCGCGTGCGTGGTCGTGGTCCGGCGCTGTGTATGCCGCCAGCCGCGGCGTGCTCGAGATGATCGAGATCCTCAAGGTGAAGAGGGAGTTCCTCTATCTGCTGCTCACCATGACGCAGGAGAAGAACGTCAAGGTCTCCCGCTTCCCGCTGATCTACCTCGATGAAACCATTCTCGCGCACACCAACCTGGCGGAGTTCCACAAGTTCCTCCAGGAGAAGGAGAACGAGGCGCTGCTCGACCGTATGGTGATCATCAAGGTCCCCTACGCGCTCTCCTATAAAGATGAGTCGCGCATCTATCAGAAGCTGGTGGCGAGCGCCCCGGCCTTCCGCAATGTGCACCTGGATCCCCATGTGCTGAATCTGGCGTCGGTTTTTTCGATTTTGACGCGCCTGACCAAGCCCGAGCGGGAAGGGCTGGACATGCCCAAGAAGCTGCGCTTGTACGCAGGGGAGGCGGTCGAAGGGGTCCCGGAGACCGAGGCCACACGACTGCATGCCGAGTCGGGTGAAGAGGGTATGACGGGTGTCAGCCCCCGCTTCGTGATCAACGCCCTCTCCAATGCGATCACGCGGGGCAATACCCACAGCCTGACCAGCATGGAGCTGCTGCTGGCGTTGAAGGACGCCATCGAGAGCGATGCGCGCATGGATGCGAAGCAGAAAAAGAACTGGATCGATCACCTGGTCACCGCGCGCAAGGAGTTCTACAACCGCTGGGTGAAAGAGGACGTGCACCGCGCGATGTTCGCGTCGTTCGAGGAGGAGGCGCAGCAATTGCTGGAGAAATACCTGGACGAGGTCGAGGCTTCGCTCGATCACCGCCAGGTCACCGATCCGATCACCGGGGAGACGCGGCCCGCGGACGAGCGGTTCCTGCGCTCGGTGGAGGAGAAGATCAAGGTGTCCGATTCCGGCAAACTCTCGTTCCGCCAGGAGGTCGTCCGCAAGGCGATGGTGGCTTTCAAGGCCGGCGAGAAGTTCAAGCTGATGAGCCACGCGCGCATGCGCGAGGCCATCGAGCAATATCTGTTCGACGAGCGCCGCGACGTTCTGCGGCTCGTCACTTCTACTGCGCGGCCCGATGAGGAAGCACGGCAGAAGATCTCGGTCGTGCAACAGCGACTCATCACTGAATACGGCTACGACGAGCACAGTGCGAAAGAAGCATTGAGCTACGTCACGACTCTGCTCGCACAGGAGTAGCGCACGAGCAGAAAAAGGAGTACCACTTGAGTCATGAGTACGGATAAGCCAGGGCCAGACGCTGGGAAGTGGTATGAGCTGTTCTCGCGCGGCGCGCGAGACTGGCTGCGGCACGATGAGAAGGTTCGCGAGTCCGTACGTCAGCACCTGCCGCAGATCGTAGCCGGCGGCGACGTCATGAACGGCAGCGCACGTACGGTGCGGGTGCCGGTGCGGATGCTCGAGCACTATCACTTCCGCCTGCGGCGCCCCGAGGAACAGCAGGGTGCAGGCCAGGGCAAGGCCAAGCCTGGAGACGTCTTCTCGGACCCCTCCAAGCAACGCGGTCCCGGTGAGAAGGGCGCGGGAGGACAGGACGAAGGCGAAGTCCAGCTGCTCCTGGAGTTCAAGGTCGATGACATCGTCGACTGGCTCTGGGAAGAGATGCAGCTGCCGAATCTGAAGGCCCGCGTCGGGCCGTCGGAGGAAACCGACTACGTGCGCGAGGGCTGGGATCGGCGGGGCGCCCGCTCGCGGCTCGACCGCCGGCGCTCCTTCAAGGAGTTGGTCAAGCGCCGCGCAGCACCGGGAGCCACACAGACCTTTACCGATGAGGACCTGCGCTTCCGTCAGCTCGCGCGGCGCAAGCAACCGGCGATCCATGCCGTCGTATTCTTTCTCCTGGATGTCTCGGGGAGCATGTCGGACCGGGATCGCAAGCTCGCGAAGACCTTCTTTTTCTGGGTCGTTCAGGGCCTGCGGCGTGAATACCGCTCGCTGGAGACGGTGTTCGTAGCCCATACGACCGAGGCGTGGGAATTCACGGAGTCGGAATTCTTCCAGGTGAGCGGCACGGGAGGCACGGTGACCTCCACCGGACTGGCCAAGGTCCGTGAGATCATCGACGCGCGCTACAACCCCAATCGCTGCAACATCTATCTCTTCTATGCCTCCGACGGAGACAACTCCGTGAGCGATGCGACGGACGCCCGCGAGCAGCTGACCTCATTGTGTGCCGACGCCTGCTACACGGGGTATGTGGAGGTCTCCTCCGGACTGTCGCGACAGCTCGCCACCGAGACGGGCCGGTTGTTTGCCGAGCTGGCCTCCTCGGGCTGTGCTGCCGGGAGCTACGCGCTCAACGACTTCGAGGACGTGTGGGGCGCCGTGCGCCACTTCTTCACCGCCGAGAACCGCGCACTCGAGGTCGGCCCGTGAACACACGAGTCCGCACACCACCTCCTGAGCTCGAGGTTGAGCGCACCACCTGGGTGGTCGGCCCGTGAACACACGAGTCCGCACACCACCTCCTGAGCTCGAGGTTGAGCGCACCACCTGGGTGGGCTCATGAGCGCTGCAGGCGGCGAGGACTGGAAGAGCTACGTTCAGCGCATCGAAGAGCTGGCGGGTCGCTCGGGCCTCTCGTTCCATCCCGTGGACTTCGAGGCTGTCCCGGACACTTTCATGATGGAGATAGCGGTCTACGGACTCCCGGTGCGGATGCCCCACTGGTCGTTCGGCGTACGCTACATCTATCAGCTCATCCAGCGGCACATGGGGCATTCCCGGCTGTTCGAGGTGGTCTTTCCAGGCAACCCCGGGCACGCGTATCTGGCATCGAGCAACGGCCTCGCAGAGAACATCCTCGTGACCGCGCACGTCCTCGGCCATGCGGACTTCTCGCGCAACAATCTGTTGTTCCGTCGTTGCCAGGAGCAGGTGAGCGAGCACATCGTGGAGCACGCCGCCAGCCACGCGCGCCAGATCCAGCAGGCCATCGAGACCTACGGGATGCAGCGCGTGGAGACCGTGCTCGACGCCGCGCTCGCCCTCGAGCAGCACATCGACGTCGACATCTCGCTGCGCCGCCAGAAGTACCCCGAGTACGAGGAAGAAGCGAAGGCGCTGGTGGACGATGGGTTTCGCAAGCGCTTCGCCGCCCTGGACCCGGCAGCGGCCCCGACGGGAATGGAAGTGAAGAAGCGCGCTCCCGTCCCCCCTCACCCGGAGCGCGATCTGCTGTGGTTCGTCGCCAACTACGCGCCGGAGATGGAGAGCTGGGAGCGCGACATCTTCCTGGCGGTTCGCGAGGAATCCTTCTACTTCTATCCCGTGTTTGCCACCCAGATCATGAATGAGGGCTGGGCGTCCTATTGGCACGCACGGTTGCTGCGGGAGGCCGACTTCGTGCCGCAGCAGGCCTACCTGGATGCCATCAAGTGTCACTCGGACGTCGTGCGTCCGATTGCCGCCGACCAGCAAGTCGCGCTCAGCATCAACCCCTATCACCTGGGCTTCTCCATGTGGGAGAAGATCGTCGAAGCCGAGGGGCTCGAGGCTGCGCGCAACATCATGCAGCAGGACGATGACTTCGGCTTCATCCGCAACCACCTGACACGCGACCTGGCGGACGAGCTCGGCCTGTTCCGCTATAACGCGCGCAACGACGGCCAGGTGAAGGTCATGGAGCACGACCTGACCGGGCTGCACGAGGCGCTGCTGAGCTCGAAGTACAACTTCGGTGCGCCCATCGTGTCCGCGACCCACGTACGCAGCGATGGAACTCTCGAGCTGACCCACGACAATGCCGTCGATGGTCGGGGTCTGGACCTGGAGCGCAGCCGGCGGGTGCTCGACTACGTGCAGCGGGTCTGGCGGCGGCCGATCGTGCTGACGACCGTCAATCAGGCGGGATCGACGCTGGAACTGACGGCGCCGTAGCCTTCTTACGGGCTGCGCACGAGCTCCTCAGCGGGATCGCGCTGCGCGCGACCCGCTCTATGTAGCGTAAGACGCTATGGACCGGACTTCGGTTTATCTTCGTTCCAGTCTTCCTCAGTTTGCGACGTCACGAACGACACGGGATCGCTGGCGGGAAAGGAGTCCGCGAGCGCCTCGTCGAGCTGCTCCTCCGGGTGCCGCGCCGCCGCCTCACGATCCGCCGTCTCGCTGCCCGCTTTGACGCGGGCCGCCCGGTCCGCATCCGCAAGCCGCGTCCCGGGTCGAGTCTCTTTGCTGTCTGGGCCTGTCATGCACCCTCCATCTGGCCGAAAGGCGAGTCCATTTAAGCACCCCGGTGGCGTCCCGCAAGCCCCCGGGAGTACGCTTGGCCCCACGTCCTCCGCGGAGCTTGCCATGGGATACACGACTCAGGGCATCCGGAATGTCGCACTGGTGGGTCCAGCCGGTGCCGGAAAGACGCTGCTGGTGGAATCGCTGCTGCTGCGGGCGGGGGCGATCCGCAACAAGGGTAGCCTGCAGCGCGGGACGACGGTGTCGGACTTCGACCCGCAGGAGAAGCGCCTGCAGCATTCGCTGGACGCCGCCATCTGCGCGATGGACCACGGCTCCATCCACATCAATCTCATCGACACCCCCGGATATCCGGACTTTCTCGGGCGCACCCTGTCCGTGCTCGAGGCAGCGGATTCGGTTGCCATCGTCTTGAGCGCAACGGCAGGCATCGATTCCACGACGCAACGCCTGATGGAGTTTGCACGGGAGCGCGAGCTTTGCCGGCTCATTGTCATCAACAAGATCGACAGCCGGGATGCCGACGCAGCGGGCCTGCTGCAGCAGGTGCGTGAGGCGTTTGGTGCTGAGTGCCTGCCGCTGAATCTGCCGGCCCAGGGCGGAGCGTCCGTGGTGGATTGTTTCTTTCGCCCGCATGGAACGGGGAATGGGGCCGGCACCGACGCCAGTGCCGTCGACTTCTCCTCGGTTGCGACGGCGCATACGCAGATCATCGACCAGGTCGTCGAGGTCGATGAGCAGCTCATGTCGCTGTATCTGGAGCAGGGCGAGGAGCTCTCGCCGGAGCAGCTCCACGACCCTTTTGAGAAGGCCCTGCGAGAGGGCCACCTCGTACCGGTTTGCTTCGCCTCGGCCGAAACAGGCGCGGGCGTCGAGCAGTTGCTGGAAGTTTTCGAGCGACTGTTGCCGAATCCGACGGAAGGCAACCCG
>DATNEN010000166.1:0-5141 GCA_035552975.1 Steroidobacteraceae bacterium | reverse complement strand
GCAAGCGCCAGCAGCGTCTTGCCCGTACCCGCCGGTCCGAGCACCGTGACGAAGTCGATTTCCGGATCCATCAGCAGGTTGAGGGCGAAGTTCTGCTCGCGGTTGCGCGCGACGATGCCCCAGATATTGTGCCGCTCGTTGCGGTAGTCGCGCAGCAGCTCGATCTTGGCGGTGGTCCCCTCGATGCTGCGAACGATTCCCTCGATGCCCTCGGGAGTGTCCTCGTAGAGCCCTTCGTTGAGACCCCAGTGGCTCACTTCCGGCCCGGTGAGGGAATAGAACGTCCGCTCGCCTTCCTTCCAGGAGCGCATGTCCGTCCCGTGCTTCTCCCAGAAGTCCTGCGGCAGGGCAGTCATGCCGCTGTACAGGACGTCCGAATCCTCGAGTGTCTTGTCGCTGTAGTAGTCCTCTGCGTGGACTCCGACGACCGCCGCCTTGATGCGCAGGTTGATGTCCTTGGACACCAGGATGACGCGCGAGTCCGGCCGCTCGTTCTGCAGCGCCAGGGTCTGCGCCAGGATGGCGTTGTCGTTGCCCTGACCCGGCAGGCCCTCGGGCAAGGTGCTCGTGTGCTGCCGGGTCTGGAAATACAGCCGCCCGGTGGAGGGCTTCTTGCCGTGGTTGCCCGAATAGCCGCTGGGCAACTGCAGGCCGCGATCGATCTGCTCCTTGGTCGCATCGCGCATCATGTCGTCGAGGAAGCGGCTCACCTGGCGCACGTTGCGCGAGGCTTCCGAGAGCCCCTTCTTGTGAGCGTCCAGCTCCTCGAGCACGATCATCGGCAGATAGACGTCGTGCTCCTCGAATCGGAAGATCGACGTCGGGTCGTGCATCAGCACGTTGGTGTCCAGCACGAACAACCGCCGCCCCGTTCGCGGCCGCGCCTTCACCTCGGCGACTTCGCCCGAGGCGCCCGTGGAGGGTCCGGTATCAGAGAGACTTCGCCGCTTCAAGAACTTCCTCCGCATGGCCGGGCACCTTCACCTTGCGCCACTCCTGGCGCAGGACGCCCGCTGCATCCAACAGAAAGGTGCTGCGCTCGATGCCCAGATACTTCCTGCCATAAAGACTCTTCTCTTTGATGACATCGAAGGCCTTGCACACCTTCTCGTCCGCATCGCTGAGCAGCTCGAAAGGCAGATTCTCCTTCGTCTTGAACTTCTCGTGCGAGGCGACGCTATCGCGCGACACGCCGACGATCCTGACGCCCGCCTTGCGGAACCTGGCGTGCAGGTCGCGAAAATCCTGCGATTCACGGGTGCAGCCGGTGGTCATGTCCTTCGGGTAGAAGTAGATGACCAGCTTCTCGCGCGCGGCGTCCTTCAATCGCCAGGTGCCCCCGCCGGTCGCCGGCAGGGAGAAGTCGGCGGGCTTGCTCCCGATCTCGGGGGCGCCCATCAGGACTTCACCGGCTCGAGAATGGCGTCGAGATTCAGCGAGTCGCAGAACTCCATGAATTCCTCACGCAGGTGGGCAACGTGAATACGGCTTGGGACATTGACGATCATCTGCACCGAGAACATCGGAGCCCCGGTGTGCGCCGCCGGGTAGCTGCGCGTGGAGACCTCCGCAATGTCGATCCCGCGCGTGGCGAAGAACCCCGACAACCCCGACACGATGCCCGTCTGGTCGAGGCATACGACGTCTATCGAGTACGGGAGCATATCCGTGCGCGGCGCGCGCGGCTCGGTACGCTTCAGGTGGATGCTGAGGCTGCTGGTCTCGGCGAGGCGTTTCAGCTCGGTTTCCAGCTTCGCCAGGGCGTGCCAGTTACCGGACACGAGCAGCAGCATCGCGAACTCGGTGCCGAGGTTCGCCATGCGGCTTTCGCTGATATTGCCACCGCACTCGCTGATGACGCGCGTCAGCTCGTGGACCATCCCAGTGCGGTCGCTGCCGATCGCCGAAACGGCCAGGTGCTGCTTCATCGTGACGTGGGCGTTACAGTTTCTTTCGGAGCAGCGGTCAGTGTACCGGGAGCGGGGCCGGGTTGCGATCCCACCGCAGAAAGCTCCGCAGGCCGAAATGGGCCCACCGCTCTGGAGCCATGCGACAGAACCCAGCCGAGTCCGAGCATGGGCCTAAATCTGTTATTGTTGCGCGCTGCGTGCAAATCCTAGGCGGTCCGGAAGATTCCATGTTCTCAGGTAGTCTGGTTGCCATCGTCACGCCCATGCGGCCCGATGGCGCCGTCGATTTCGCCGCGTGGGAGCGGCTGCTCGATTTTCATCTTGCCAACGGCACCAATGGCGTCGTCGTTGCCGGCACGACAGGCGAGGGTGCCACGCTGCGGGACTCCGAGCTGCGGGAGCTGACCGAGCGAGCCTGTGCGCACGTCAAAGGCCGCGTACCCATCATCGTGGGTGCAGGCACGAGCAGCACTGCTACCACAGTGGAGCGAGTGCGCTGGTTGTCGGAGCTGCCGATCTCCGCTTTGCTCATCGTCACGCCCGCGTACAACCGCCCCACGCAAGAGGGGCTCTATCGCCACTTCGCGGCCGTCGCCGAGGCCACGCGCGTGCCGATTATTCTCTACAACATCCCATCGCGGACCGCCGTGGATCTGCTGCCTGCGACCGTCGCCCGTCTGGCGCAACTTTCCGGGATCGTCGGCGTCAAAGAGGGCGTTGCTCAGGCCAGCCGCGTGCGCGAGCTCGTTGCCGCTTGCCCCAAGGACTTTTTCGTGATCAGCGGGGATGACTCTACGACCTGCGAGAGCGTGCTCGCCGGTGCGAAGGGGGTCATTTCCGTGACCGCGAACGTTGCCCCGCGCGGCATGTCCGATATGGTCGCCGCGGCGCTCCAGGGTCAGGCAGAAGAAGCCCGGCGGCTGGACCGGCGGCTGGCGGCACTGCATCGGAACCTGTTCCTGGAGACCAACCCCATTCCGGTCAAATGGGCGCTGGCACGCATGGGGCTGATGGAGGATGGATTGCGGCTCCCCTTGACGGAGCTGTCCACGACGCATCATTCGCAGCTGCTCGCCGATCTGCGGGCAGCGGGGGTCATGAGATGAGATGGGGCTCGATTGCAAAGGTGGCGTCGTTTGCCGTGCTGCTGGCACTGTCCGGCTGCCACCCCTTCCGCTGGATGGCCAAGATCGGTGGCACCTGCCACGACAAGAAGCCCTACATGACCGCCCGGACCGTGGCGCCGCTGGTGATCCCCCCAGGCCTCGACCCGCCCGATACCGGAAGCGCCCTGAAAATCCCGCAGCTGAACACGCCAGCCCCGCCTGCGCGAAAAGAGGGGGATCCGTGCCTGGACGAGCCTCCGTCGTTCGTCACCGCCAAGCCCACACCCCAGGCGTAACCCATCCCGCACGAGCTTGGGGCGCTTCGAAGTAGAGCCCCTAAGTCATTGATGCAGATGGATAGTCTGCGTCCATGGCAATCTTGACCGCGCTGTAGTCGCCCGAGGCGACGCAGAGCCGGTCATCCGGAGATTCCGGAGATGCGTCGGCGCAGCAGCTGCACCTCCGTCAGGGGTCTCAGCTGGGGGGCCAGGGTATCCAGAAGATGCGTGGCTTCCTGCCGCAGCGCGGGCGAGTGAGTGCGATCGGACAACGACTGTGCGTAGAGTGCCAGCGCGAGCTCGTAGGCAAGCCAGCGGTCACTGCGATTTCGGGCTGCCAGCTCACGCTGGAATTTGACTACGGGAGCAATGATGCCCCGGGCCTCGGCATTTCGGCCTTGCCGGGCAACCGCCATCGCTAGCCATGTGGAGCTTTCGCCGAGGTCGCGCTGGTCGGGTGTTGCCTGCGTGCCCCAGATCTTGCGCGCCGCGAGCGCTTCGCGTTCGTCCTTCTCGGCGGCTGCGAATTGGCCGAGCCGGTAGGCAGCCTGGCCGGCCACATGGACAGCCATGTACAGGACCACCGAGTTCTCGGACGTCTCCAGATCACTGCTGGGCTTCTGCGTGCGAAGTTTCTGCGCGGCCTCCACAGCGATGCGTTCCGCCTCTGCCGCATCGCCGCGCTCCAGCGCCACCTTCGCAAGGGGGATCTCGTCGGTCGCCTCAATGAGCGTAGCCGCGAATGCATCCTTGGATCCACGCAGCTGCGCGAGGAACGGTGCGTCGGAGTCAACTTCGGCCCGCGCGCCGGAGAAGTCTCCGAATTGGGCCTGCCGCATCGCCCGCGAGAGCGAGGAGGCAGTGCGGATCACGATGAAACCCGCGGCGCCGCTTCTGGCCGAGCGACTGTAGTAGTCCATCGATACAGCGTGGGTCGCGATCGACTCGCGCGGGCGCCCCGCGGCCCAGAGTGAATCGGCAGCGAGCTGGTACGCAACGCCCGTGTTGTTGAGACTGGTTACGTTGTTGGGATCCATTCCCAGCATGATGCTCGAGACTTTCTCCATCCTCTGGATGTCGACCAGCGCCGCCGCCGGGTCCAGCATGTTGATCTCTGCGCCGACGACGTTGCTGGCCAGAACTTGCTCCGCATGCAGGGCAATACGGTTGCCCGGCCTGAGCTCGAGAACCTTCTCGGCCAATGCGATGTCCTCGTGCGCGCCGCGTCTGGCTTCCTCGTTGCGGCCCAGAGCCGTCAGTGAGCCGGACTGCCACGCGCCCGCTTCTGCGTAGTAGCTGGCCATGTCGGGGTTGGAAAGATCGCGTGCCCCCATGGAGGCGGCGAGCGTTTTGGCACGCTGCGTCGTCTGCAGCACGGCCTCATTGTGATTGGCATTCTGCTGTTCCCAGGACAGGCGCACCAGCAGCTCGACGTATGCCCGGTTCGCCGCCGGGGAAGGATGCGACTTTTCAGCCAGCGGACGCAGCAGCTCATCGGCGCGTTGACTGAAGGTCAGTCCCGCAGGATCCTGCTCGTTGTCCAGGATCTGGGCTTTGCTCAAGTACGCCTCCGCGAGCGCGATCAGCGTCGCTTCCGCACGGTCACCCTTGGCTGTCTGCGCCTCCAGCAACCCGATGGCTTCGGTCTCATCTGCCAGGGAGCGTCGTTGATTGCCGAGCAGGCGCAGCGCTCTGCCGTGGTGCACCAGCGCCAGGGCGCCGTTACGTACGGTCTCCGGATCGCGAAGACCGGCCGGCAGCCCGTGGAAGTAATCGATTTGCCGCTGCGTGAACTCGGCGACCACGTTCAGGCGCCCGAAGCTTTCCAGCTCGTTGCCGAAGTCATC
>DATNEN010000165.1:0-19599 GCA_035552975.1 Steroidobacteraceae bacterium | reverse complement strand
GTAGTGGGGCGCATCCACGGCGCCGCCAAGGAGCGCGAGGCGCAGAACAACAAGAAAGCCTCGCCCACCGATGTCGCAACTTGATACCGTCGCCAACACCAACCGCTGGCGTGGGAAGTCGCTGACCGAAAAATCGCTGCTGGCCTTGGGGATGCTGGCGATCGCGGTGTGCATTCCCTCGTGGCAGGGTGCCCTGCTGGTCGCCCTGCTCATGACGGCGGCGACGCTGCTCGGCGCGCGTGTTCCGCTGCGCGTCTGGTGGCAGACACTGATCGCGCCGCTCGGCTTTCTCCTCGTGGGCGTCATCAGCCTGGCTTTGCAGGTCGACGGGCACCTGCACGTCGCCATCGCCCCTCACGGGATCGAGCTGGCAGGTCGGCTTGCCGCGCGAGCCCTTGCCGGAGTGACCTGTCTGTTGTTTCTGGCGCTGACCACGCCTGCCACGCATCTGGTGGCTGGGTTGCGCCGCATCGGCATTCCGGCGGAAATCGCCGAGCTGGCGCTGTTGATCTATCGGTTTCTCTTTCTGCTCACCGACACTGCCGAGACCATGCATGCCGCGCAGGCCGCCCGCCTCGGCCACAGCACCTACCGGCGCCACCTCAGCTCCCTGAGCCTGCTGATCGCGAATCTGATGCCGCGTGCGTTGTCGCGCGCGCGAGCGCTTGAAGTGGGACTTGCGGCACGCGGCTGGCGAGGAGAGCTGCGCGTGCTCAGTCCCGAACGCGGTATTTCGAGTGCGGGGGTGATGATAATCGTGGTGGTTGAGCTGCTGGTGATCGCCTTCGGGTTGCATACCGCATGAGGTTGCTGGAAGCGCGTGAGCTCACGCACACATACCCCGGCGGCGTCCACGCTCTCGAGCGCCTGAGCCTGTACGTCGAGCGCGGCCGCCGGCTGGCGATCCTTGGAGCCAACGGCTCCGGCAAGACGACCTTGCTACTGCACCTCAACGGCACTCTTCGCCCGCACAGCGGTGAAGTCCTGCTCGACGGCAAGCCGACGGGATATGACTCCACGGCCCTGACGGCCTGGCGCCGTCGCGTAGGCCTCGTGCTGCAGAACGCGGACGATCAGCTCTTCGCATCAACGGTCGCCGAAGACATCTCCTTCGGCCCGCTGAATCTGGGGATGAGCGACGCGGAAGCACGCCAGCGTGTCGACTATGCGCTGGGCGCGCTGCACATCCGCGACCTCGCCGACCGCCCGACGCACATGCTGTCTTTCGGCCAGAAGAAGCGCGTCGCCATCGCCGGCCTGCTTGCCATGCAGCCCGAGATCCTGCTGTTGGATGAGCCCACGGCCGGACTCGATCACCAGGGCACCGAGGATTTGCTCGTCGTGCTCGAGGAGCTGAGCCGCCACCACACGACACTCGTGTTCACCACCCACGACGTGGAGCTCGCTTACCGCTTCGCCGATGAGGTCGCCCTCTTCAACCGTGGCCGAACGCTCGCCCAGGGCCCCACCGCCGACATCCTCTCCAACCCCGAGCTGCTGCACTCCGCAGCCCTCGCCGCCCCTCTGCTCCTCGAGCTCGGCCTCCGCGCTCGCGACGTCGGTTTGCTGTCGCCCTCGGATCCGCTGCCTCGCTCCGCTGAGGCCGTTCTTGCCCTCCTCAAGAAAACCTAGCAGTAGCTAAGAAAGAAGGAAGCAAGGGTCACGCGGTTGCCAATAGGGGCCCCGCAGCCCCGCGGGCCACACCCGGTGCTTTACTAGGAAGGGAGAGAGGGCGTTGGGGTCGTCGAGGCGCTCTTGGTCTCATCGAAGAGGAGGAGGCGGCCGGCGTTGCCGATGCCGAGGAAGGTGCTGACGTTGTGCAGCAGCGCGGCGATGATCGGGGCTTCGTAGCCGAGGACACCGGCGCCGGCGAGTGCCGTGAGGGCGAAGGTGAACCCGAGGCCGATGCCGACGTTGACGTAGATGGTGCGGCGGCAACGACGGCTGAGGCGAATACAGGTGCCGAGGCGTCGCAGGTCGTTGGTCATCAGCGCCAGGTCGGCGGAGGCCAGCGCGACATCGGCGCCCTGGGTACCCATGGCAACGCCCACCGCTCCGGCGCGCAGGGCGAGAGAGTCGTTGATGCCGTCGCCGACGACCATCGGCCGATGGCCGCGTTTGATCTCGGCCATCACGCGATCCATCTTCTGCTCGGGCAGCATTTCGGCCCACACTTCCTGGATGCCCACTTCGCTGGCGACCTGGTTCGCGACGGCCGTGCGGTCGCCGGTCAGCAGAACCATGTGCTCGATGCCCAGGCCCTTGAGGTCCTGCACGGCCGGACCGGCGCTGCTGCGCAGCTGATCGAAGAACAGTAGCCAGCCGAGGAACTGCTGGTTGCGGCTGACGCCGGCGATCGGGCCGTTGTGCGCCGGCGGGGGCGGCACGCTGACTCCGAGCCGCTCGAACAGGTCGACACGCCCCAGCGCAACGGTTTCCCCGGCGTATTTTCCGGTAACGCCGAATCCGCCCAGCTCGCGCGTGTCCTCCAGCGTGAGCCATTCCTTCTTCGGCACCGACGCCGCGGCCGCCCGGCTCAACGGGTGGTTGCTCGCGGCGCCGAGGCTGGCGCCCAGCTGGCGGAGCGCGGCAGGATCGACGCCCTCTGCGGGCTTCACGTCCGAAAGGCGCAGATCTCCCGTCGTCATCGTGCCGGTCTTGTCGAAGATCACGGCCGAGACATCCGACAGATGCTCCAGGAAGGCCGAGCCCTTGATGAGAATGCCGTGACGCGCGGCCACTGCGATGGCCGCGACAGCCGTCGCGGGGGCCGCCAGCACGAGCGCGCACGGGCAGGAAGCGACCAGTACGGCCAGCATGGCAGGCACGTTCGAGGTCAGCAGCCAGGTGCCCGCGGCAACCAGCAGGACCAGCGCCATGTACTGGCCGGCGTAGCGATCCAACAGCCGCGTGACGGGCGGCTTGGCATTCTCGGCATCCTGCATCAGGGAGATGATCCGGCCGAGCGTGCTCTCCTCGCCCACTCGTGTCAGCTCGACCTGCAGCAGACCGTCGACGTTCATCGCGCCGGCCACGACCTTGTCACCCTCGCCGACCTCTACGGGCACGGACTCACCCGTGATCGAAGCCAGGTCCAGGCTTGACGCACCGCGCCGTACCAAACCGTCAGCCGGAACACGATCGCCGGCGCGCAGCTCGATGAGGTCACCCGCGCGCAAGCGCGCGCTGGGCACGATTTCCATCGATCCATCGGGCAGGATGCGCCGCGTGTCGACCTCGGTCAGCTTGCTCAGAGCACGCACCGCCTCGTGGGAGCCGAGCATGCTGCGCTCTTCGAGCACGTGGCCGATGGTCATGATGATCGGCAGGAACGCGGCGGTCATGAGATCGCCGGTGGCCCAGGCCGCAATGAGCGCAAGCGCGACCAGGCGGTCGGTGATTCCGTGGAGGCTCGGATGGCGCAGGCTCTGCCAGGCCTCGACAAAGACCGGGACGGCGACCAGCGTCGCGGCGGCGCCCGCAACCAGCTCGGCGATCCCACGCTGCGCGGGAATCAGGTAGTAGATCCCACCCGCAACGATGAGCAGACACAGCGCAGCCAGCGCCAATGCCAGGCGCAACCCCAGGATCAGCCGCTCGGCCCGGTTCAGCAATGTGGCCGGCTGGTCTGCCAGACCCGCCGGGCTCCCGATATCAGCGCTCACGCTCATAGGACTTATTTTCCTGGCAGCACGACGCGCGTGCCGTTCTGCGGATCGACCAGGGTCGCCGAGCCGACCTTGTTCATGATATTCGCCACGCTAGTGCGATATTCGCGCAGCAGGATGCTGCCGCGCGTCTGCGGCGTCTCCTCGTGCTCCAGGGCAATGATACCTGCGGTATTCACGTCTGCATTGCTAACCAGTTCCCGCGCCGTTGCCTCGGCCGCAGCCAGGAGCTGATCGCGGTCGCGTGCGGCCTCCTGGCGGCGGTGCTCCGCGTCCGTCCGGGCGACCGCCAGCTCTCGATCGGCCGCCTGGCTGGCCACCAGCACGGCGTCGAACGCCGATTTCGCCTCCGGGGGGAGAAATGCGGTCATGTCGATGCGCTGCACCTCCACGCCCAGCGAAGCGCCTGCGTCGGCCAGTGCGCGCAGGCGGCCGTTCATCGTCTGGATCAGCGAATCGCGAACCTCGGCCCGCAGCGCGAGCACCGCTCCGGTTCCGCTGGCGCCACCGGTCTGCACAACGAGGAAATCGTTCAGATTCCGGCCTGCGGTCACGTGCACGCTGGTCGCCCGGAACAGTCGGTCGAGCGCCGCAGTGACATGGTCGCGCGCCAGCGAGTAACCGATGGGATCGCTGATGCGGTAGATCAAAGTGGCATTCAGCAGCACCACGTTGTCGTCACCGGTCATGTAGGCAGCGGCGTTCTCGGGAATCGTCCGGCTGCCCACGAACGGCCCGACGAGCGCCGCGGACTTCTCGCTCTGCGAGGCGAGCGTCGTAACGCTTTGGCTGAGCTGCCGCTCCGGTCCCGGGAGCATCTGCACGTCCTCGATGGGACGTGGCCACGCCAACAGGAGGCCGGCCTCCTGGGTGCGCACGATCCGGCCGAACCGCAACACCACGGCCTGGCTGTCGGAGGCGATCTCCCGCACATTGCTCGTGAGCCATAACAGCCCCAGCAACGCCGCCGCGATGTAGACGGTGCGAAATCCAATCGCGACCGATTGGGCGATGGGGCCGGGAGGCGGCGGTGGCGGCGGCCCTTCCGGCGCCGCTCCCGCGCTCTCAGGCGAGCTCTCCACGTCCGGATTCGTCGCTGCCATTCCTACTTCCGCCCCGCGGCGCCGGTGGGTCTGTCAACCAACACACGAAACGGCGCGGCATCCGTGCGCAGGATGAGACTCGTGTTGCGCCCTATCACTTGATTGATCGTGTCGAGCGAGCGCAGCGTGCTATACAGGCCCGGGTCCGCCTGATAGGCCTTGCCGTATATGCGCGCCGCGGCCTGCTGCGCATCAGCCTCAGTGTGCGCCGCCTGCTCGCGTGCCTGAGCGACGACCTTGCGCGCATCCCGGTCCGCGTCCGCACGGATGGCCGCGGCCTGCCGCAAGCCCTCCGCGGTGCGCTCCGCCGCCACCGTCTCACGATCGGCACGCATGCGGGCGACGGTCGCAGCGAGAGTCTCATCGGGAAGCGTCATACGCTCGATACCCACCTGTCGGATATCGATTCCATACACTTCCAGCATTCGCGGCGCGATCTGCTCGCGCAACTGTTGTTCGAGACTGTCCAGCTGCACCTTTTTCGAATCGATGTTGACCAGATCGGTGAGATTGAAGTTGCTCGAGACCGTGCGTAGCGCCGCGTTGACGTAGCTGCGCAACTGCCGCGCGGCCTCATCAGGCTGGTTTCTCACGGAGCGCAGGAACTGGCGCACGCGTGGCGGTTCGTCAGGAACCCGCCATGCAACATAGGCCTGGACCAATACGCGCAAGCCATCCCGCGTTCCAACGTCCTGCAGGCCCGTCGAGGTGGTACGCAGCCGCAGATCTATCGGAATCGTGCTCTCGAACGGCGCTGGCAACTTCCACGCGAGCCCCGGCTCGGTGACCACGCGTGTCGGGTTCCCGAAACGGGTGATGACGCCCGCTTCGCCGGCCGGCACCATGACGATGCACGCAGCGGCGACCGCTGCCAGCAGGATCAGCCCCGCAACGGCGATGCGCAGCTGCGCCCCATGCTCATGGTCGTCATCGTGATCGTCGTGATCATCGTCGTGATGGTGTGTGAACATCAGTGAGTAACCGAGTGGTGACCTAGTCCGGAAGATCGATATCGGGTGTCGCGGTAGGCGGCGTTGCTGCGGGCCTCGCAGCGGGCGCCGGTGCAGCGGGCGTCGCCCTGGACACCGACGGATTGCGCAGATCGAGCACCGGACCTTGCGCCGGGCTCAGGCGGTGATCGACGATGGTGAGCGGCGTCTGTGCCAGTGCCATCTTGAGCCCGCTGTAGCTGCGCTCCAGCAGGAAGGACTCGCCGGCTTCAGCGTACGCACGGCGGTCGGCGTTGAAACGGTAGGATTCCGCGTCCGCGGCGGCGATCGACTCGGTCGCCTGCGCATCGGCTGCCGCAGTCAGCTGATGCGCCTCCTGCTGTGCGACTCCGGCTGCACGTTTGGCGCGCCCCGTTTCCTGAGCGATGCTCGCCTTCGAGTTGATGATGGCGGCCTGCACGGCGTGGTAAGCGCCAGCGGCACCGGCAGGAGGGTGAATCTCCTCGATCAGCACGGAAACGATCTCGATACCGGTATGGTGCTCGTCCAAGTTGGCCGCCAGCTCTGCGCGCAAGGACGCCGCCACATTCGCTTCGCGGCGCTCGTACAGCACGGAGTCGAGCTCGCGCGAGTTGAAATAGCGCAGCACCAGGCGACTGGCGGCTTCCCGGATGAGGGATTCCGGCTCCGCGACCGTATAGACGGATTGCTCGGCGGCTTCGTCGGAGAGTCCCACACGATACAATACGCTGATCTCGGTGCTTACACTCTGGAAGCCCTCCTGGCCGGTCCCGCGGCTCGGCACGAGATAGTTCGCCTGCCCCGGGTGCGAGCTTTCCCAGAGCCGGTTCAGGGAAGCCGGCGGCGGCGCCTCGGCGCCCACGGCCTGCTCCTTCTCCTGCGGCGCGCTCGGATCGACACCGATGGCCACCGAGTGGATGGTCCCGTATTCGACCGGGCGCAGCCGTCCCAGAGGCCAGGGCAGCAGCAGGTGCAGTCCCGGGCCCAGCACGGCCACGGGGGCGCCGAAACGCTCGTAGATGCCGCGCTGGCCGAGGTCGATGAGCTTCAGTCCGGTCAGCATCCAGCACAGCACCGCCGTGCCGAGAATCGCCGGGAGAATGGCGGCGCTGAGGAATTTCAAGGCCCAGCTGCGCGCAAAATCCAACCCGAGGTGAGTCCGCAGCAGGTTGCCCGGGGCGCGCGGACCGCCGGTGATCAGCGAAGCCAGCAGGCTCTCGGTGACGGCTGTCGCCTCCGCAGGAGCCGGAGCCGGCACAAACATGCGGGCGAGCGCGCGTATCGACAGCTCGGAGGCAACCAATCCCGGCACACAGATCAGCACCAGCAGGGGCCAGCGCACCCACGCCAGCTCGGCGCCACGACCGAGCTCGATGAGCGCAGCCGCCACGAGCAGCAGCGTCGTGAGCAGCAACACGCGCCGCAACGCTGGTGCCTCCGGGAGCTGCGGCGCCGGGAAGGCGTTCATCACCCGCTCGGCCACCAGCGACACGAATGCGAGCGCAAAGACGAAGGCCGCCGCCAGATTGGCCGTGGTCGCTGCGCCGGCGGACACCACCGCCTCCGTCTCCCCCATCGGGGCTGCGGGCCCGGCCGAAATGGGCCAGGCGAACTTGACCACCAGCCAGATCAGCACCGTCCCCAGCGGTACGATGAGCGCCTGGACAGGCCTGGCTGCGAAGCCGGGGTCATCCCAGGGGCGTCGCGAGCGAAGTGCACTTTCGGCGAATCTGAAGCGCGCCCAGGTCAACGCCAGCGTGCCCAGCAGCGCCGTGAACGGTAACAACAGAGACGTCAGCACCAGTGCGCTCAAGCCCCCGGCGATGGCCTCGCGCGCGATCGCGCGTGCTTGCGGAAGCACTGCCGCCGGCAACAGGGCGGCGAACAGGAATATGGCGACGGCGCCGAGCTCTATGGCAAAGAGCCACGTCAGACGCCGCACGAGGCGATGCGATCGGGGCGCGACCCCTTCCGGTTGCGCCGACTCGGGACCCGGGTTTTTCATTGACGATGCTTGCGCGGAACGAGTGAAGAACTGCGGTTAAGATAACGCAAACTACCGGACGGTGCAGATTGTGGCCAGCTTGCGGCTGAACTGGAAATTGATTGCAGGGGCGCTCGTGCTGCTCGGAGCAGCCGCGTTTGCCGCCGATCGGGCCAGAGATCATCAGGCCTGGGAGCGGCGTCTGCTCATCGCGCTGCCTGACCAAGTGGTGGCCGACCCGCAGCTGGTGCGCTTCGCGATCGCCGAAGCCCGACCCCTGTATGCCCGGCATTGCGCCGCCTGCCACGGCGCTGACATGCGCGGCAACCCGGCGTTGGGTGCGCCCAGTCTCAGCGACTCCGCCTGGCTGTACGGGTCGGGCACCGTTTACGACATCGAGCGCACGCTGCTCTACGGCGTTCGCTCGGGGCGCAGCAGATCACACAACATCACGGACATGCCCGCGTTCGGCCTCACGGGCAGGCTGAGCGATGGCGACATCCGCAGCGTCGTGCAATATGTCCTGCAGCTCAGCGGCGACAACTACGACCCGACCGCGGCCAACGAAGGCCGGCGGGTGTTCTATGGCGCCGCCAATTGCAGCGACTGCCACGGAATGGATGCGCGCGGGGACTCCGGGTACGGCGCGCCCGATCTGACCCGCAACGTGTGGAACAGCGGGAGCAGTGCGCAGGATCTCTTCCGGGCGATCTATTTCGGCGAGCACCGCGTCATGCCGGGCTGGCGCGGGGTGCTGCCCCTGGAGCAGATTCGCGCCCTGGCCGTATACGTGTATTGGGCATCGCATCCAACACCGGCGCAGGCGGCCAACACTTACGCTCAATCCATGATAACGCCCGGTGGGGCGGCCCAGAAGCAATGAACATGGCTACACCTGAAATCGATGCAGAGCCGGCGCGGGGACGCCTCGCGGCGTTGCTCGCGTACCGGCCGCAACGCAGTGCGCTGCTTCCGTCCATCGGGATCGCCGCGGGATTGCTGATTGCAGCGGCCGGGGTGTTCCATCGGGCTCCGCCCGACCGCGGCACGGTGCCTGCAGGCTATGCCGCCCTGGTCAATCAGAAGGGCATTCTCACCAGCGACCTGATCGCCCAATCGGTGGCCGAGCTGGGCAAGCCGTTCGCGGATGTCACTTCTGCCGAGCGTGCACGCGTGCTGCACGAGATGATCGACGAGGAACTGTTGGTTCAGCGCGCGCTCGTGCTCGACTTGCCGGAGACGACGACGGAAGTGCGTGAAGCGATGACTGGCGGGGTGAACGCACAGGTCGCCGCTCCATTACTCGCGGAGCAGCCGACGGATGAGCAATTGCGTGCCTACTACGATGCGCACCGCGCCAAGTACACCGCGGACGGCTCCATGAACGTGCGCGACCTGGTTCTGCACATCGGCGGATACGAGAATGCCGATCAGAGCATGGCCCAGGCCAGGATCGACGCGACGGAGGCGGTCTATCAGCTGCGCTCGGGCGCCGCGGCAGACTACGTGATGGAGCACTTCGGGTTCAGCGACTCCGGCCGGATGAAATTCGGCAATGAGCCGGATTTCGCCGCGAAGCTGCACCTCGGTCCGACGCTCTATCCGGCCGCGACGCGTCTGACGGAAGGACAGGTTTCTGATCCCGTCGCCGACACCGACGGCCTGCACGTGCTCATCATGCAGCAGCGCCGCATGCCCACGATTGCGGATTTCGCCGCTGCGCGCAGCGCCGTCTATGCAGACTATCGCGAGGACGTGGCCAAGGCGGCGCAACGCGAGAACGTCAAGATCCTGCGCGGCCAGGCGCAGATCATCCTCGCCCCGGGAGAGTCCGAGTGAGAGGCGTGCTCCTCGCGGCGTTGTGTCTGTTCGCGTGCGCGGCTCAGGGGGCTCCCCTCCCGGCAGGCACCGCCAATGTCAGTTACACGGTGTGGACGGTCTCGGGCTCTTCGGTGCTGCTGAAGTTCCTGCTGCCCACATCCGTCGCCCAGTCGCTGACGGGTGCGGAAGTCCCTGTGCTCACGACCCGCAAACTGGGCGACTACATCCTGCAGCACGTGGAGGTGGAGGCCGCCGGTCGCCCCTGTCCGGCGGTCGACCAGGGCTACGATCTGGGGAAGGTCGATCCGCTTGCGGTCGGCGCGGATATGTACGGCTTCGAGATCCTTTTCCGGTGCGCCGGCGGCACTGCCAGCGGACTGGTGCTGCACAACCATGCCGTATTCGCACTCTCCCCCGGACACATCGACTTCGCGCGCATCGAGAGAGACGGTCGCGCCGTCGAGCAACTCTTCACCGCCGGCGGGCAGCGCCTTGCGGTGGGTGTCCAGATGAGCCCCGCGCCCTTCGGGTCGTACGTGCGCCTGGGAATCATGCACCTGGCGTTCGCTCTGGACCGGCTGTGCTTTCTGCTGGGCTCGCTCCTGTTGGTCCGCGGTCGCAGACAGGCGGGCTATGCTTTCGTCGCGCTGGTTGCCGGCTATGCCGCGTCGCTGCTCGTTGCCGCCTCCGGTTGGGTCGTTCCGCGGCCTGCGCTGCTGGAAGCGTTCATGGGTTTCATGGTGGCCCTGCTCGCGGCCTTGATCACCCTCCGTGAGCTGCAACGGCCGCGTGTTGCCTCGTTCGGCTGCCCCGTTCTGCTGGCCGGGCTTGCACTGGTCACAGCACTGACGCACGCGCACTGGGCGGCGCTGGCACTTTTCGGCGGCGCCGTATTTGCCGGTAGCCTGCTGCTCGAGGCATCCGACGGCGGCCGGCCGAGCTGGCTGCTGCCCTTGGGGGTGGTGGGATTCCTGGACGGTTTCGCGCTGCCCGCCGCCCTCGCGCCGCTCAACCTCCCGACCCGCCCACAACTGTGGATGACAGTTGGCTTCGATGTGGGTGCTGTGCTCCTGGCGGCGCTCGTCATGAGCGTGCCGCTCGGCGTGTACGCAGTGATGCGTACACGCGTATCGAGGCTGAACCCGCGTGCTCTGGTCAACGAGCTGGCCGCGGCGTGTCTCGGGGGATTGGGTACGTTCTGGCTGGTGAGCCGGCTCTACGCCTGAGCGGAGGGCCGCCACGACGAGTGAACGGCCGTGCGTGGCCGACTCCGTGGGTCGAGTAAGCCGTGGCCTCGACTCAGCGGTCCTTCGCCGCGGTGGTCGTCTCGGAGAAGCTCCACACGCCGACGGGCTTGCGGGCGCTCGTGACGAGCAGCTTGCTGGCCACGTTCGTCGTGTTCATTCCAGTCACTTCATACAGCGCCTCGAACGGACCGTCCGGAAGGTGCTGGCTCAACTGCCGCAGGGAGTTGAGACCCGTCAGGGCCTCACCGGCCTGCATGAGCCCGACGTCGCGCATGCCGGCGATGATGAGCATCTGGTTGCCGCTGGGTCCCTCGAAGCCGGCGATCAGGCTGTATTCGTGATAGGTCAGCGGCCCGGATTCATCCTGCGGCCGCGCATAGCGGTCCCCCGCCTGACTGACGTAGCGGGCATGAGTCTTGTCATCCAGCAGCTCGTCGTAGCTGCTGCCTACCGAGAACCGTGAGCCCGAGAAAGTCGGATCCGCCAGCATCCCCAGGCCGCTCAGATACCCGACGTACACCACGTCGGTGGACTTGAGCGCATCGGGGTCCAGCTCCGACATCATACGGATGCGGATCGGGCGATGCGTGGAGGCCAGCAACGGCATGATGTCCGCCATCACGTAGGCGCTCGAGGTCGGCAGATACGACAGCTGTGCGTCCATGTACTTGTCGGCCATCTGCGGATGTTCCATCAGGTACTGGTCCAGGTCGCTGCGGGAGTTGATCGAGAACTCCCGAACCAGCCGCTGCGGCTGCGACAGCTCATCGGTCTCGGCAAAAATGTAGTAGTCGCCCAGCACCACGGTGATCGGGCGAGTGTCCCGGATCAGCTTCGACCAGACGGGATTCGCACTGAGCTGCGCCAGACGATTGCCCTCCCGGTGCTGCCAGAGCAGTACGGCAACCACGCCGACGGCAAGCAGCAGGGCGAGAGCACCGAACGTCGCGATCTTCCACGGATTGCGTGCAGGCGGCGCGGCAGGCACGGCCTCGGGAGCCGGCGTCTCGCTCGGAGGACTCTCGAGAACGAGGCGATACTCGCCCTTGGGAATCGCGAGCCGCTCGGGGCCGACCTCCGGGTGCTCCACATAGAACTCTTCGAACTTGCGGCGGAGCTTATGGATATAGACGCGAACCGCCGCGTCCTGGGAGACGTCGAAGTTGGTGCCACGACCGAACACCTCGACCGCGATCACCGATTCCTTGGGCACCTTGCCACTGCGCGAGCAATCGACGAGGTAATCGAACAGGCGCCGCAACTGGTCGGACCGTCCCAGCACCTCACTGGCGCGGATGCGCTCGGCGTGATCGTCGATCCGGGCTGTGTCGGACATCTGGCGGGCTGGGGACCGGGGGTGGCTGCGGGACTGCAGAGGATGTTAACACGCGCCGTTAACAGCGGATAACGCGATTTATATCAACCAGTTACAAACGCGACGGCGCGCTCGACAAGCGCTGCAGGCCGCCCTCTCAAGGCCCTGCCCGGCGCGCCCGGATCGGCGGCGCGCGTATAGTTCCGCCATGGCAACGTCGGATTCCTCAGCTTGGCCGCCGCTCCCGTATGCGCAGTGGCGCGACACCTGCACGACGTTGCACCTGTGGACGCAGATCGTGGGCAAGATCCGTCTGCAGCAGACTCCGTGGCTCAACCATGGCTGGCACGTGCCCCTGTATGTCACTGCCAGAGGGCTCACGACCTCGCTGATCCCCTATGGCGAGCGATCGTTCGAGATGCTCTTCGACTTCAACGATCACGCGCTCAGGATCGACGTCAGCGACGGGGCGCGCCGCCAAGTGGCCCTGCGGGCGCGCAGCGTCGCGGACTTCCACGCGGCCCTCATGCAGCAGCTCGGCGACCTCGACATGCCGGTCTCGATCAGCGAGCTTCCCTGCGAGATCGGCGGCGCGATCCCCTTCAGCAGCGATCGCGAGCACGCGGCCTACGACCCCGAGCAGGCCCGGCGCTTCTGGCGCGTTCTCCTGCAGTGTGACCGGGTGCTGAAGCAGTTTCGCACCGGCTTCCTTGGGAAGAGCAGTCCGGTGCATTTCTTCTGGGGCAGTTTCGATCTGGCCGTCACGCGATTCTCCGGACGCCCCGCCCCGGCCTTCTCCGGCAACGTTCCGGGCGTTGCCGCCACGGTCATGCGCGAGGCCTACTCGCATGAGGTGAGCAGCGCCGGGTTCTGGCCCGGCGGTAACGGCATCGACTATCCGGCCTTCTACTCCTACGCCTATCCGGTGCCCGCGGACTTCCACGCTCGAGCGGTAATGCCCGATGAGGCGTTCTTCAGCGAGGCGTTGGGGGAATTCCTGTTGCCCTACGAGGCGGTGCGCACCGCATCCGATCCGGATTCCACGCTGCTCGCGTTTCTGCAGAGCACCTACGCCGCCGCCGCCGAGTCCGCGCACTGGGACCGGGGCGCGCTCGAGCGACCGATCGGGATCGCGGGGATCTGCCCCGGCACAGGCCACTGAAGGGTCCGCGCTGCCGGGGCTGCGCGCCCGGCGCACCCCTCACTTCTTCCTGGACTTCACTTCGCCGGGGGGCGAGTAGTTGCCGGCAAAACCCGGATCGCACTCGTACGGATAGACGTGCTGGCCGGGCTGCTTGCTCCAGGCGATGAAGCGCACGCCCCGGTTGTCCAGCACCTGCGGATCCTCGAACTCCTGCGTCGACAGCAGCGTCTTGCCGTCTGCGCCCAGCTTGAACCGCTCGAGCACGCGCACATTCTCGCTATGGTCGAGCCCGTTGTTGGTGATAGTCGCAGGCTCCAGGTGCGTCGTCTCGACGACCAGGGTGTCGCCTTCCCAGTGCCCCGAGGAGAAACCCTCGGGTGAATGCGGGTAATCGCTCTCGGGCTTGCGGCCGTCCAGAAAGACGATCCGCACCATGTCGTAGTACTCGAGCTTCATCACGATGAGCTTGTCGCTCTGGAAGATCTCGATCGGAAAAGGCCCCTGCATCGCATACACGATCGAGGGCGGCTTGCAGGCGTTCTCCGGCTTCAGCTGCTCGTAGGGGCTCCATTTGCGGGCGGCCTCGAGGGCGGCCGGCTTGAGTTTCAGGCCGCCGAACTCCCCGGCCGGGAACTCCACCGGCCCGGTGTCGTCGAGGAAGGCCGTGTTGGGTGCGACTTGCGCCATCAGCTGCGGATCGCGCGGCACTTTCATATCGAGGTTCCAGAACCCCGAGAAGTCCGGATGCGCGCGCGCCGGGGACGTGGCGCCGGCCGGGGCCGGCGGATGTGGCTGAGCGCAGCCGCTCAGCGCGGCCAGCACGACGGCCATGAGCACGGCGCTGACATGGGCACGCAAGCGACTACTCCTTCAATGGGGTCGGCTGAGTACCCACGGGCTCGCCATTCGCGCGTGTGACGGCGCGCAGCCGCATGTAGTTCGAGCCATCCCTTGCCGGCCAACCTTCGACGGTGATGGTTTCCCCGACGTGCAGGCTCTGCGCATTCCAGCCCCTGCGCCGCAGGATGGAGGGAGAGTTGGTCTCGGCGCGCCAGGTGATCTCATGGCCACCCTGCTTGACCGCCAGTGTCACCACGCCGTGCGGGTTGGTGAAGCGGAATTCCTTCACCACGCCGGTCACCTTGCGCAGTTGACTCTGCGTGTCGAAGAACACGGCGAAGGAGTGATGTGCGATCGCACCGCCGCAACCGACGGCCATCGCGAGCGACACGCACAATCGCAGGATGATTCCGGGTTGCTGCTCACGGCCGGCCATGCGACTCAGTATCCCCGAATTCGCGCGCGCGGCCCCCAGCGTTGGCGGTCCCCTCCGCCAGGTGGTACCGTCGGGCCCCCATGCGGATCGACATCTACTGTGCCTTCTGCGAGCGCATCACCGACCCTGCCCTGCTGGCGCGGTACCGGCAAGTCCTGACGGAGGAGGAGCGCGGCCGGCAGCTCCGATTCTACTTCGAGCAGGACCGGCATCGGTATCTGATCACCCGTGCGCTGCTGCGCACCACCCTCTCCCGATATGCCGACATTGCGCCGGAGCAGTGGGCGTTCCTCACGAATGCGCATGCCCGGCCGTACGTCTCCAACCAAGGTGTCAACGGCCTGACATTCAACCTCTCCCACACGCGCAAACTGGTGGTACTCGCAGTGACACGCGGCGGCGAGCTCGGAATCGACACCGAGGATACCGTCACACGCACGCCCCCTCTGGAGATTGCGGACCGCTGTTTCGCGCCGGAGGAAGTCACGAGCCTGCGGGCCCTGCCAGCCGAGCAGCGCGTGCAACGCTTCTTTCAGCACTGGACGCTGAAGGAGGCCTACATCAAGGCACGCGGCATGGGCCTGTCGCTGCCGCTGGATCGGTTCGCCTTGCATTTTCCCGGCGAGCGGCAGGTGCGGCTCACGCTTCAGGCGACACTGCAGGACGCCGCCGAGAATTGGCGCCTCTGGCAGTGGTGGGTGCAGTCCGCGCAGGCCCGTGGCGCTCCGGGGGAGCAACACATGTTGGCCTTGTGCGCCCAACGGGTCGCGGATGCCCCCCCCGAGCTGGTGCTCAGGGAGATCGTGCCGCTGGTCTCCGAGGACGACCTGCACAGCACACTCATTGCCGCCAGCCAGGACGTCGCCGGCAGGCCCGAGGCCTGAGCCTGACAAGGCACAGGCATTGCGTTGCCGGTGACATGGCTGATGAAACCCGCTTCCATCCCGATGACCGCCCCGCAGGCGGTTGGGGATCCGTCAGATCGCTCGGTTCCATACTGCGCCGCGAGCACGTCGTAATCGAAGGCGCCGGTGTTCTCATCCACCAGAACAAGCCGGACGGCTTCGCGTGTGTGAGCTGCGCCTGGGGCAAGCCCGCCGAGCCGCACCCGTTCGAGTTCTGCGAGAACGGCGCAAAGGCCACGGCGTGGGAGTTGACCTCGCGCCGCGCCCCTCCCGAGTTCTTCCTGCAGCACACCGTGCGCGAGCTCGAAACCTGGTCCGATCACGACTTGGAGGAGCAGGGCCGCCTGACAGCGCCCATGCGCTGGGACCCGCGTACCGATCGTTATCTGGAGACTACGTGGGAGGAGGCGTTCGCGGGAATCGCCGCGGAGCTGCGGGCCCAGGCGCCGCAGGACGTGGTCTTCTACACCTCCGGCCGCGCCTCGCTGGAAGCCTCCTACATGTATCAGCTGCTGGCGCGCATGTACGGCTGCAACAATCTTCCGGACAGCTCCAACATGTGCCACGAGAGCACTTCCGTGGCGCTGCCCAAGACGATCGGGGTGGGTGTGGGAACCGTAGCGCTGGAGGACTTCGAGCACACCGACTGCATCTTCTTCTTTGGCCAGAACGTCGGATCCAACAGCCCGAGGATGCTGCACCAGCTGCAGGACGCGCGGCGCCGCAACGTGCCGATCGTGACGTTCAATCCGCTGCGCGAGACGGGGCTCCTCAAGTTCGTCAATCCGCAGTCCCCGTTCGAGATGCTCAGCGGCGTCACCACACGCATCAGCACTCAGTATCACCAGGTGCGGGCCGGAGGCGATCTGGCCGCCATCAGCGGCATCTGCAAGGCGCTCATCGAAGCGGATGACGCGGCCACTCGCAGCGGCGCTGCGCGCGTCCTCGATGCCGAGTTCATCGCCGAGCACACCCATGGCTTTGAGGAATTCGCCGCCTTCATCCGCAAGCAGGACTGGGCGGCCCTGGAGAGGGAAGCCGGCCTCACCCAGTCGGACATGGAAGCCGCCGCGTTGCAATATGCAAGCGCGCACGCAGTGATCGCGGTGTACGGCATGGGCCTGACGCAGCACCGTAACGGCGTCGAAAACGTGCAGATGGTGTCCAACCTGCTGCTGCTGAAGGGCAACATCGGACGGCCCGGCGCGGGGATCTGTCCCGTGCGCGGCCACTCCAACGTTCAGGGCCAGCGCACGGTCGGCATCACCGAGAAGCCGGAGCTCGCGCCGTTGGACAAGCTCAAGGAGCTGTATGGCTTCGAGCCCCCGCGCACGCGGGGACTGAACACCGTCCAGGCTTGCAAAGGCATCATCGCCGGTAGGGTGAAGGGGTTCGTCAGCCTGGGCGGCAATTTCATCCGTGCCGTGCCGGACACCGGACCGATGGAAGCGGCATGGCGTCAGCTACGCCTGACGGTGAACATCGCTACCAAGCTGAACCGCTCGCACCTCATCCACGGCCAGGTGGCGTACATCCTACCGTGCCTGGGGCGTATTGAGATCGATCGCCAGAACGGATTGGCGCAGTCGGTATCAACCGAGGACAGCTCCGGATTCATGCACGGCACCCGTGGGGTGAGTGAGCCTGCCAGCTCCAGGCTGCGCTCCGAGCACGCCATCGTCGGCGGCATCGCGATGGCACTGCATCTCGACAAGGTCGACTGGAGCTCGTGGATCAGCGACTACTCCCGGGTGCGCACGGCGATCGAGAATACCTACCCGGAGATTTTCGCAGACTTCGAGCGGCGCATGTGGCAGCCCGGGGGCTTCCAACGGCCGATTCCGGCACGGCAGCGCATCTGGAAGACCCCCTCAGGCCGCGCCCACTTCGTCATTCCCAGCGCCATGGATGCCGATCCGGACATGGCGCAGCCGGGTGCCAACGTGTTACGTTTGCTGACCATCCGCAGCAACGATCAATTCAACACTACCATCTACGGATACGACGACCGCTTCCGCGGCATCCACGGTACACGGCACGTGTTGCTGATCCATCCGCAGGACATCGCTCGACTCGGTTTTCGGGATGGCGATCTCGTGGTGGCCACCACGGTTGCCGACGATGCGGTGCGCGAAGTTCGCGGTCTGCGGCTGACGTCTTACGACATTCCACGGGGTTGCGTTGCTGGCTACTACCCGGAATGCAACCCGCTCATCCCGCTGTGGCACTGCGCGCAGGAGAGCCAGGTTCCCGCCTCGAAGTCGATTCCGATCCGGATCCGACGCGCAGCCGCCGACTCCTGAGGGAGGCACGTGCCGGGCGCAAGAGCCCCGCCGCGCGCCGGCCGCTGCGCCGGGCGCAAGCGCCACCGCGCGAGCCGGCCGCCACGCCGGCCGCCACGCCGGCCGCCACGCCGGCGCCAAGCCACCGGCGCGCCGCGCGCGCGGACGGCCGGCCCGCATCGCGCGTCAGAGCACCTCGTCGCGTTGCCTTCCGCCGAGCGCCGCGGCGACACAGGCAATGAAGGCGCCAATGAGCAGCGCGAGTGCGGTGCAGATGGAGGCGGCCGCAGCGGCCTTGCGGGCCGTATCGGCCCCTTGCCGGACCCTCAGCTCAGCCGCCTGTACCTGCTCAATGACATTGTCTACGCGCATCTGGGCATCGGACTCGGAAATGCCATCGCGCGCCGCGACGAGCTGCGCGAGATAGGCGCGATCCTCGGCCGAAACCTTGCCGTCGGCGATCCCTCTGGCCAGGATGTGCGTTGCTTCCGCGCGAGCATTTGCTGAGGGCTCTCCGGCCCTGACAGATCTGAATAAGCGGTCCACGTCATAGCCACTGACTGCCGAGGTCGCTGCGGCGTCCGAGCTGCCAGACACACTCGAGCTGCCGGACGCGCCGACGGTTGCCTGCGCGACGTCGGCTGCGCCGGCGGCAGCGGCGCGCGCGCCGGCACCCACGGCAGAAGAAGTTGCCAACGCAGCCCCCAGGGCGACTACCAACGTCGCCAATGCCCAGGTTACGGCACCATGTGCCGTGTCTCTAAAAAATACCTCGTGCGTGTGCGCGCCCACCCACTTCGTGCGCAGGCGTCCCGTCACATAGCCTCCCAGGCCTGACGCGAGCCACTGCACGACGATCAGCCAGACGCCCGTTGAGACGGCGAATGTCTTCAGCGACGCGCCGCTGTTGTTCCACGGGGAAATGGCGGCAAACCCGAGCCCGGAGCCCAGCGCCACCAGAACGACCGAAGCGGCGGCGGCCACCACGGCTCCTGCGAAGATCGCAGCCCAGGAGACGGCCGATGTGTTCGCCTCCGGCGCTGCGTCGGCGACGGCGCCCGCACGCGCCGCTCGCTCATACATCGTTGTGCTCATGCTCGTCTCCTGCATTCACCTCAATGCCAAAGCAACGCCAGCAGCAGAATGATCGGAATCGGGACACCCAGCAGCCACAGCAGAATTCCGCGTCCCATGAGACTTCCTCCAGAGGATTCGATTCCAACATAACGATCCGGACACCAACGCGTTCCGCCGCGAGCGGCTCAGGCGCGGTTCTTGCGGCGCATCCCGCAGCCACCGGAACCTGCGCGTCGGTGCCACGTTCTGCAGCGCAGATACCGCAAGTCAGGAGAAACCTGTATGAGAGCTAAACGAGTGTCGATGCTGGTCGCCGCGGCTACCTGTGCCCTTGCCGCAGGCAGTGTCTTCGCGGCCGATGCCGACACGGCTCACCGCGACCACCCGGTCAAGGACACCTACATCACGACCAAAGTGAAGGCAGAGCTTGCGAAAGACTCCGCCACCAAGGCGCACGAGATCAAGGTAACCACCAAGGACGGCGTGGTGGCACTGAGCGGC
The DNA here is from genome assembly GCA_035552975.1 of Steroidobacteraceae bacterium. Taxonomy (GTDB): domain Bacteria; phylum Pseudomonadota; class Gammaproteobacteria; order Steroidobacterales; family Steroidobacteraceae; genus 13-2-20CM-66-19. The sequence continues at coordinate 305 of DATNEN010000165.1, read as the reverse complement.
ATTGTTGGATCCAAAGCCGAGAAGGAAAAGGCCGAGACCGACGCCCGAGGGATCAAGGGCGTGGTAGACGTCAACAATGGCCTCGAGGTGAAGGAGTAGTCACCGAGGCGCGCACGCCCGGCGGGCGTGCGCGCCTGCGGGCTATTTGAACAGCCCCAACTCGATCGCGCCCGCCAGCGCATCGTAGCCGGCATCGCTGCCGTGCAGGTGATCGCCCGCGTGCAGGCCCTCCTTGATCTGCGTCGGGTGGGCCGGATCGCGCCACGCAGCATCGAAATCCAACACCCCGTCGAACCCGCCGCCGG
>DATNEN010000164.1:0-11408 GCA_035552975.1 Steroidobacteraceae bacterium | reverse complement strand
AGCGGCAGCTCGGTCAGCAGTGCGGCCGCTGCGAAAAGCGCAACGCCGGCGGCGTCGAGCTCCGGCGGCGCAGCGCAGTTTCATCCCGAGTCCGCGGGCATTCTGGCGCTGATCACCGAATGGTTCTCGGTCCACGGCACTCATCGCCAGCTGTCCGCGGCCGTCAAGCAGACCAACGCGCTCATCGCTGAAGTCAACACCCAGCGGCAGAGCATCACCAGCGCAGTGCGCCAGGTCCTGCGCGATGCCTTTGCTTCCGGCACGGACGCGGATGTTGCCCAGCTGAATGGACAGAAGGCACAGCTGGAGGCCGGTACCGCCGAATTCAAGAAGCTCTCGGGCGCGCTTGTTCCGATAGGCGAGCAGGCGCTGACTCTGGAGAGCGCGCAGGACATACTGCGGGACTGGAACGAGCAGGTAGGTGCGCGCGCGGACACTATTTCCAGGTACCTGCTGCTGCGGATCGGCTTCCTGCTCGCCTCGGTGGCGGTGGTACTGGTGATCTCAGACATCTGGCGGCGCGCCACGTTCCGCTACCTGCACGATGCGCGCCGCCGCCGGCAGTTTCTGATCCTGCGGCGCGTCGCCGTCGGGGTCGCCCTCACCGTGGTGATCGTGTTTGGCCTGGTATCCGAGATCGGCTCGGTGGCGACCTATGCGGGCTTCGTGACCGCCGGAGTGGCCGTTCCCCTGCAGAATGTCATCCTGGCGATCGTGGCGTATTTCTTCCTGATCGGCCGCTATGGGGTACTCGTAGGCGATCGCGTCACGCTGGCGGGTGTGACCGGCCGGGTCGTGGACATCGGCCTGGTTCGTATCTACCTCATGGAGCTTGCGGGGCCCGAGCTGCATTCGACCGGGCGCATCGTGGTTCTCTCCAACGCCGTCCTGTTCCAGCCTACGGCGATGTTCAAGCAGATCCCCGGCACCGACTTCACCTGGCACACGATCACACTCACGCTGGCCGCCACGGCTGACGTGGTGGAAGCCAACAAGCGGCTGCAGGCCGCCGCCGACGGCGTCTATGCGAAGTACCACCAGGCAATCGACCGGCAGTTCGCCGCCGTGCAACAGCTGCTGGAGTTCGATACGTCGACACCTCATCCCGAAGTGCGAGTGCGCTGGGCCGAGAGTGGCGTGGAGTGTGCGGTGCGCTATCCCGTGGTGCCGGAGGAATCGGCCACGGTGGATCAACAGATGCTCAGAGCCTTGCGGGACACGCTCGCAAAGGACCCATCGTTGAAGCTGCAGTCGACCGAGGCCGTGGAGTTGAAGCCCTCGGACTCCTAGGGACCGTGTGGATCGTCCGGCCGCCGCGGCGACTCAGCCGTGTCGGCCGGAGGATGAGGAGGCGCGCCTGCGGAAAGGTCCAGCGGAGGGGCCTTCTGCTGCTGAACGACCGAGATGATCCAGGACACGATGCCCCAGCCGATGACGGCGCACAGCACGACGATTCCGAGATCCGTGAGGCTCATGGCTTGTACCCTTGCAGGAGGCGGATCTGCTCGTCGATCACCTTGATCTCCGCGCTCTCCTCCTCGACGTAGCGCCTGGCACTGGTGAGCGCCGCGAGGATCTGGTCGCGGATCGCGCTCGAGCGCTGCGCTTCGAACCCGAGCCGGGGCAGCTCACCAGCCGCCAGGGTCCATTTGCGCTGCGCCGTGACGGCTCGAGCGAGGTTGGGCGCGCAGGGAAGGCACACCAGAGCGATAAAAGTGAGTGAGCACACCTGTAACCCACTCAGCCCGAGAGCCCGCCTGCGCACCCCAACGAGCAGGCAACCGCAGGCGGCCAACAGCACGGCCGCAGCGACAGCCGCCAGGAAGATCCTCTCCTGTGCGAAGGCGAGGGCCAGGGGCGCGACGATGACGATCGGAATCGCACACAGGCTTCCTATCCAACCCACTGCACGCACTGCACGCAAGTGTGATCGCATTTCCTCGCCGACGATGTGCGCGCTGTCCGTTGCGGCACCGGAAGTATCCCAGGCGAGGCGAAAGTCGGCTCGCATCGGCGTCAGCGGATTCGGAAGGTAGGGGCGCCGGCCGCCGAGCTCGAAGGAAACGCCAAAGGACAGTCCGGCGAGCTGCCGACTCCGGGTGAGCACGAGCGCCTCGCCGATGCGCAGGAAGTGCATCGAGTCCACGAGATAGACACCTACGAGCGCGATCGCAAGCAGGATCGGCGTCGACATCAGGAACCGGAGCCCTTGCGGCGGAACAGCGACTTCAGGCCCCCGACGAGCACGGCCACCCCCGCCACGATGAGCTTCCACATGGCGGCGGCTCCTGCGAGGATCACCTTGAACAAGCCCTTGAAGAGCCCGGTCTTGGCCGCCGCCGCCGCGGCGCCGCCGACGATCAGGCCGGCGAGCCCGTACTCGGCAACCTTGTCCCCGGGCCGCCACGCCGCGTAGCTGTCCTCGCTCTTGAACTGGTATCCGGTGAGCACTTTATCCAGCTCGGCGACGGAGGTTGCCGTCTCTCCGGGGCTCGTCGCGAGGACCACCGTGGTGAAGCCGCGACGACCGAGGATCTTGGTGAAGAAGTTCACGCCCTCGGCGTCGTCCGCCTTCAGGTCCGTCGCCCACTCGAGTCGTTTGGTCTGCGTGTTGTAGGCAGGGGGAATCGCCCAACCTGCGACGTGCAGAAGCCGCCAGCCGCGGCGGCGGCGCTCTTCGTTCTCCCGCTCCGTGCCCTCCTGGAGGGCCTTGAGCAGCGCCGGTGCGTCGATTTTCTCATCATCCTTCACGTACCCGGCGTCGTCGAACAACAGATAGGCGGTCCAGCTCAGATTGCGTGGCGCGATCATGACCTCCTTGCCGGAGGGCACGTTCTCGTTCAGCTCCTCGAACCTGGCGGTGTCGGAAGCGCCCAGGTACACGTAGCCTGCGGGGACGACCAGCGTAGAGTTGCCCGCCACCGTCTCGGTGGCGGGGCCGGCAACCCAATGCAGCGCATTGAGCTGGTCGCGCAATTCGCGTTGCTGGGGAGTGAGCTGGTCGGGTGTTGCGCTGGATTGCGCGCGCACCGCCGGAGTGGCGGCGACGGCGATCACGGCGGCGAGCCATGCGAACCTTTGCATGCGGGACGGCATCCTTACAATTCAAGCAATTATAGTATATAGCTACCCCATGCCGGAAAAGCTGAATACCAAGGCCGCGGGCCTCGTTGGCCTCGCGGTGCTGTGCAGCCGCATTCTCGGACTCGCACGCGATCAGATCAGCGCCGCGCTGTTCGGTGGCGGCGCGTTGATGGACGCTTTCGTCATCGCGTTTCGCATTCCCAACCTGCTGCGCGATCTGTTCGCCGAAGGGGCGCTCTCGACCGCCTTCACCACCACCTTCAGCAAGACTTTCGCGACCGACGGCAACCTCGCCGCGTGGCGTCTCGCCAACAAGGTGTGCACGCTTGCCGTCATCTTCCTGAGCGCCATTACGGTGCTGGGCGTGATCTTCGCTCCGCAGCTGGTGTGGCTGCTCGCTCCCGGGTTCGATCCTGCGAAGGCCGAACTCACCATCACCCTGACACGCGTGATGTATCCCTTCATCCTGCTGGTGTCGGTCGCGGCGCTCGTGATGGGGATCCTGAACGCCCGGAATGTGTTCGGGGTGCCCGCGATGGCCTCGAGCTTCTTCAATCTCGGCTCGATCATCGTCGGTGTGGGCCTGGGGTGGTGGCTGGACCCGGCGTTCGGTTCCCGGGCGCTGCTGGGCCTCGCGATCGGCACGCTCGTGGGCGGCGGACTGCAGCTCGCCGTGCAGTTGCCGGCGTTGCGAGGCGCGGGCTACGTGTTTCGGCCGGACTTTCAATGGCGTGACGCCGGTGTGCGCGCCACGTTGCGGCTCATGGGGCCCTCGGTCATCGCCGCGAGCACCGTGCAGGTCAACGTGCTGGTCAATTCGGTGTTCGCCTCCCAGCTCGGAGACGGGCCGACCTACTGGCTGTCGATTGCCTTCCGACTCATGCAACTGCCCTTGGGAATCTTCGGCGTGGCCCTGGGAACGGTCGCGCTGCCGCTGCTGGCGCGCATGGCGGCCACAGGTAATCTGACGGCGTTTCGCAGCGAGCTGGCACGCGGGATGCGGTTGGCGCTGTTGCTGACGATTCCCGCGACGATCGGGCTGATCATGCTGGCCGAGCCGATCATGTCCGTGCTCTACCAGCACGGCAAGTTCGGCGTGAAGGAGACGATCGAGAGTGCGGGGGATCTGCGCTTCTATGCCCTGGGACTGTCGAGCTATGCGGCGTTGAAAGTGCTGGTCAACGCTTTCTACGCCATCGACCGCCGCAAGACTCCCATGCTGGTGAGCCTGCTGGCCGTCGGCCTCAATCTGCTGCTGAACTGGATCTTCACCTTCCAACTGCAGTGGGGCCATCGCGGGCTTGCGTTCTCGACCGCGTGCATCGCTGTCTCGAACTTCCTCATTCTGTATCTGTTGATGCGGCGGCACCTGCGGCTGCTCGAGACGCGCGTGCTGGTGAGGCTCTTGTCGAAGATCGCAGTGGCCTCGCTTGCGTTGATGGCCGTGTGCTGGGCGGGGCAGCATTTCCTGCTGTCCGATTGGCAGGCGCAGGCCTTCGTGCCCAAGCTCGCCTGGCTGCTCGCTGTCATCGCCGCAGGCGCGCTGGCCTTTCTCGGCTGCACGCTCCTCCTGCGCGTGGATGAGCTCGAGCAGCTGCGCGCCGTCGTCAGCCGAAAACTGCGGCGTTCGACGCCGGCGACCCGATGAGCGCCCCAGGGGAATCCGCGCTGGGGGAGCTGGCAGGCTCGGTGAGCACGGCCGTCGACTCCGCCTCGGTGCTCGCGCGCACTCGCCGGCGCCTGCTGCCCCTGCTGATCATCCTGTTCATCGTCAGCTATCTGGATCGCGTCAACGTCAGCTTCGCGAAGCTGACGATGAATGCGGCGCTCGGCATCGATGACGCCGTGTACGCCTTCGGTGCGGGCATCTTCTTCATCGGCTACTTCGTGTTCGAAGTGCCCTCGAATCTCATCCTCGAGAGAGTCGGCGCGCGGCGCTGGATCGCGCGGATCATGGTGACCTGGGGGCTGGTCTCCGGGGCGACCGCGGCGGTCAGCGGTGGCCACAGCTTCATCGCCATGCGCCTGCTGTTGGGAATGGCCGAGGCGGGCTTCTTTCCCGGCATCATTCTGTATCTGACGTACTGGTTTCCGGAGGCCGAGCGCGCGCGGGTGATCGGCCTGTTCATGGTCGGCATCCCGCTGACCGGTCTGATCGGGAGCCCGGTGTCGAGCCTGCTGCTGGGACTGGATGGATGGTTCGGCTTGCAGGGCTGGCAGTGGTTGCTGGTGCTCGAGGCCGTGCCGGCCATCGTGTTGGGAGCCGCCTGCCTGCTGATGTTGCCGGATGGACCCACGCAGGCGAGCTGGCTGACAGCGTCCGAGCGTGAGTGGCTCGCCAACACCCTCGCAGCGGAGCGAGCCGCGGTGCAGAAGGTTGGGCGCTCGTCGCTGCGCGGCGCATTTGCGTCGGGCCGTGTCTGGGCGCTGGCGCTGGTGTATTTCGGCATCGTGCTGGCCGTTTACGGCTTGGGATTCTGGCTGCCCACGCTGGTGCATTCCTTCGGCATCGCCGTGACGCGCGTCGGTTGGATCACCATGCTGCCCTTCGCCTGCAGCGCGCCGTTCATGGTGTGGGTGGGGCGGCACTCCGATCGCAAGAACGAGCGCGTCTGGCATCTGATCGGCACTTCACTGCTGGGGTTCGTCGGCTTCGCGGGGGCGAGCCTGAGCGAGGGGTTGGCCCCGCAGGTGTTCTTCCTGTGCATCGCGGCGATGGGCGTCTATGGGACGCTGCCGATCTTCTGGACCTTTCCGACGGCCTTTCTGGCCTCGACGGCCGCCGCTGCGGGAATCGCTTTCATCAACAGCGTGGGGAATCTCGGCGGCTACTTCGGCCCGCAGATCGTCGAAGGGATTACCCGCTTGAGTGGCGGGTTCGGGCCGGCGTTGCTGGCGATGGGCCTGGAGATGCTGGTGCCGGTCGTCGTGGTGCTCATCATCTCGCGCCGCCGCCGGTCGCAAAGCTGATGCAGGCCTCGATGATTCGTGTCAGCCGCTCGCGCATGCGTGAGGCCCGCTTCTCGGCATAGTCCGGTGGCCAATTCGCCGGCGTGCAAGGTGTGTCGGGCTCGCTCATGTAGCCGCGGCAGGCCAGCTCCATCTGTATCGCATGAACCCCTCGAGCGGGGTCGCCATAGTGTCGGGTGGTATATCCGCCTTTGAAGCGACCGTTGGTCACCCGCGACATTCCACTGGAGTCGCAGGCTGCCTCCACGGCCGCAGCCAGCTGTGCAGAGCAACTGGCTCCGTCGTACGTGCCGATGTTGAAGTGGGGCAGCACTCCGGCGAAGAGGCGGGGGACGACCGAGCGAATCGAGTGGCAATCGTAGAGAACGACGGCGGGGTGACTGTGGCGCAAGCGCGCGAGCTGCGCTGCGATCGCCGCGTGGTAGGGATCGAAGTAGCAGCGACGACGCCCCTCGATCTGAGCCGCATCAGGCTCAGCACCGTCAGGGTACAAGACTTCCCCGTCGAAAGTCGTCGTGGGGCACAGCGCCGTCGTCGGCTTGCCCGGATAGAGAGAAGCGCCGGAGGGGTCGCGATTGGCGTCCACGATGCTACGCGAGATGGCTGTGCGGACCACGGTGGCTCCCAGCACAGGAGCAAAGTCGTACAGCCGGTCCACCCACCAGTCGGTGTCCTTGCGCGCCAGCCAGGGCGAGACGAGGTGGCGGGAGTACTGTGCAGGAATCTCGATCCCGGCGTGAGGCACGCACAGGATGATGGGTGCGCTGCCTTCGATCACGGTCAGCCACTGCGATCGGCTCACATCATTCATGACGCGCGCCCCCGTCTGTCGCGCATTCGCTGCTGCGTACTCGCTCTTCCATTGTAGGATGATTCTCCGGTTGTGCCGCATCAATGGAGAAAGGGCGCATGACGAGTCTGTGGTTTGCGACGGCGCTGCTGCCGCAAGGGTGGGCGGACGGTGTGCGGCTGACTGCCGTGGAAGGACGCATCCAGAGCGTGCAGAGCGGAGTCCAGCCGCAGGAAGGGGATGAGCGTCACTCCATTGCCGTGCCCGGCCTCGGCAACCTGCACAGCCATTCCTTCCAGCGGGGGCTCGCCGGGCTGACGGAGCGGCGCGGACCCACGGACGACTCCTTCTGGAGCTGGCGCGAGCTGATGTATCGGTTCGTCGAGCGCATCGACCCGGATGAGCTCGAGGCACTTACCGCCCTGGCGTTTGCCGAGATGCTCGAGTGTGGGTTCACGCATGTGGGTGAGTTCCATTACGTCCACCACGACAAGGAGGGTGTTCCCTTTGCCGACCCCGGAGAGCTTGCCGGCCGGATCGTGGCCGCCGCGCGGGAGACGGGGATCGGGTTGACGCTGCTGCCGACCTTCTATGCCCATTCGGGTTTCGGCGGCGCGGCGCCGAGTGAGCGCCAGCGGCGTTTCGTGTGCGATCTGGATCGCTTCGCTCGTATCGTCGAGTCCAGCCGCAAGGGGATCGAGGCGCTCTCGGGCGCTCAGCTGGGGGTGGCTCCGCACAGCCTGCGCGCCGTGTCCGCGCAAGAGCTGGCCGCAGTCGTAGAGCTGGGGAAGGGACTGCCCAAGCACCTGCACGTCGCCGAGCAGGCCCGGGAAGTGGAGGATTGCGTGCTGTGGTCCGGCCTTCGCCCGGTGGAGTGGCTGATGCAGAACGCATCAGTGGATGAGCACTGGTGCCTCGTCCACGCGACCCACACCAGCACGAGCGAGCTGGACCAGATCGCCGCCGCGGGCGCGGTCGTGGCGCTGTGTCCGCTGACCGAGTCGAGCCTCGGGGATGGGATCTTTCCCGCTCCGGCATTCGTGGAGCAGAACGGCCGCTTTGGCATCGGCACCGATTCGAATATCCGTATCGATATGGCCGAGGAGCTGCGCACGCTCGAGTACGCCCAGCGTCTGGATCTTCAGGCGCGCAATGTCCTGGCTTCCGGGGCGGGCAAGTCCACGGGCCGCTCACTGTTCGACACGGCTCTCGCCGGTGGAGCGCGCTCGCTGCACGCTCCGGCGGGCCTGGAGCAGGGCGCCTCACTGGATGTCGTGAGTCTCGCCTTCGACCATGCAGCGCTGGTGGAGCGTCGCGGGGATGACATTCTCGACAGCTGGATCTTTTGCGGCGACCACGGGGTGGTCGAAAGTGTCTGGCGAGGCGGGCGGAAGGTGGTCGTCAACGGCCGCCACGTCCAGCGGGATGCCATCATGGCGCACTACCGGCGCGCGCTGAGGACCTTACTGTCCTAGAGGCCCGTGCTATACGCTTACTCCCTCCGGGGGAGCGTAAGTTTCATGAAAAAGCTGGTGGGTGTCGCCCTTGCCGTCATCGGAGCCTTTGCCGTCGGCGGCATCGCCTTGCATCGCAACGAGCCGATCAATTCGCTGTGGATCATCACGGCGGCCGTGTGCATCTACCTCCTGGGATATCGGTTCTACGCGGCCTGGATTACGGCTCGCGTCCTCGTAGTCGACCCGACGCGAGCCACGCCCGCGGAGCGGCGCGAGAACGGCCGGGACTTCGTTCCCACGCACCGCTGGATCGCCTTCGGGCATCACTTCGCGGCGATTGCCGGCCCGGGCCCGCTCGTGGGCCCGACGCTGGCAGCCCAGTTTGGCTATCTGCCCGGCACTCTGTGGCTCCTCGTCGGCTCCGTCCTCGGAGGATGCGTGCAGGACATGGTGATCCTGTTCCTGTCCACGCGCCGCGACGGACGCACCCTGGGGCAGATGGCTCGCGATGAGCTCGGTCCTATCGGCGGAGCGGCCGCACTGATCGGCACGCTGCTGATCATGGTCATTCTCATCGCGGTGCTCGGGCTCGTCGTGGTCAATGCGATGAAGCACAGCCCATGGGCAACTTCCACGGTGTTCGCCACCATCCCGGTGGCTCTGCTGGTGGGCTTTTATCTGCGTCGCTGGCGCCCCGGCCGGATCCTGGAAGGATCGATCATCGGAGTGGCGCTGGTGCTTCTGGGGGTGTTCGCCGGCGGCTGGGTGGACCACAACGCGACGCTGCGGACCTGGTTCGACTATCCGGCCGTTCCGCTGGCTGAATTCGTGATCGCGTACGGGTGGCTGGCCGCCATCCTGCCGGTCTGGATGCTGCTTGCGCCGCGCGATTACCTCTCCACGTTCCTGAAGCTGGGGGTGATCGGGCTGCTGGCGATCGCCATCATCATCATCCATCCCGATCTGAAGATGCCGGCGCTCACCCGGTTCGCCGACGGCACCGGGCCCGTCTTCAGCGGCAAGATCTTTCCCTTCGTGTTCATCACCATCGCCTGCGGGGCCGTCTCCGGATTCCATGCGCTGGTCTCCAGCGGCACCACGCCCAAGCTGATCTCCAATGAGGCGGACATCCGCCTCATCGGGTATGGGAGCATGGCGCTGGAGTCCTTCGTGGGCATCATGGCGGTCATTGCGGCGGCGCTGCTGGATCCAGGGGTCTACTTCGCCATCAATACGGGAGCGGGCGTCGTCGGCTCCGCCGCGGATGCGGCGGTGACCACGATCAGCGGGTGGGGCTTCCCGGTGACGGTGGATCAGATGCACAACCTCGCCCTGGAGATGGGCGAGAGCACGCTGTTCGCGCGCACCGGCGGAGCGCCGTCGCTGGCCGTCGGGATGGCGAGCATCTTCGGATCCTCTTTCGGGCGCAGCCTGACGGCGGTGTGGTACCACTTCGCGATCATGTTCGAGGCGGTGTTCATCCTCACGACCATCGATGCGGGCACCCGCGTCGGCCGCTTCATGGTCCAGGATTTCCTGGGCAACCTCTGGGCGCCCCTCGGGCGAACCTCCTCCTGGCCGGCGAATCTCCTGGGAAGCACGCTGATCGTCGCCGCGTGGGGTTACTTCCTGTACGTCGGCATCATCGACCCGAACGGCGGCATCAATATTCTCTGGCCGCTCTTTGGCATCTCCAATCAGATGCTCGCAGTGATTGCGCTCGCAGTCGCGAGCGCTGTGATCGTCAAGACGGCAAGCAAGAAGCTCTACGCGCTCGTCACGCTGGGGCCGCTTGCCTGGCTGACCCTGATCACGACGGCGGCGGCCTGGCAGAAGGTGGTCAGCCCGGATCCGCAACTGGGCTTCTTCGCCGCCGCCAACGCACTGGCGTCGCAACTTGCCGCGGGCGCCTTGACGGCCGATCGTGCTGCGGTGGCGCCAGAGTTGATCTTCAACCAACGTCTCAATGCGTGGCTCACGATCTTTTTCACTGTGGTCGTCTGGCTGGTGATCGCCGACATGGCGCGTGTGTGTGTGCGGCGAGCACGCGGACTACCTGTGTCGCAAGGCAGCGAGGCCCCGTATCAACCCACGCGGCTGGCGCCGGCCGGCGCCGGAGGGCTGAACCTGCAGAGCGTGCCTTCGGACGGGGCCATGTGATGTACCCCAAGGTGAGCAAATTCCTGGGCGACTGCTGGCGCGGCATTCGCACCGCGAGCGGGGACGACGCGTACGAGCGCTATCTGAGGCACCATGCGCTCGAGCATGCCGGCACGCCACCGCTGTCGCGGCGCGCCTACTACGACCACTATCAGCAGCAAAAATGGAGCGGGGTCAACCGCTGCTGCTGAAGTTCAGCCGTCCGCCCGAGTTCCTGCGCCCGGGCCGTGCGCCGGGGTGCGGGCGGCCGGCCGGCCTCGTGTGGCGCGCGCCGTACCTCCCGCAGGTTCTGGTAAAGTCACCGTTTTCCCGCCCAAAAGGACGGCAATGGCCCTGAAAGTGATGATCCTCGGCGCGAACGGCTTCATCGGCAGCGCGCTCACCAACGCGATCCTGCGCACGCGCGACTGGGAGGTCTACGGTATGGACCTCTCCGACCACAAGCTGACCGGACTGCCGAGCACGCCCCGGTTCCACTTCGTGGAAGGCGATATCACCATCAACAAGGAGTGGGTCGAGTACCACGTCAAGAAGTGCGACGCGATCCTGCCGCTGGTGGCGATCGCCAATCCCGCCCAGTACGTCACCCAGCCGCTGCGGGTGTTCGAGCTGGATTTCGAGGCCAACCTGGAAGTCGTGCGCCAGTGTGTGAAGTATCGCAAGCACTTGATCTTCCCCTCGACCTCCGAGGTCTACGGCATGTGCCCCGATGGGGTGCTGGATGAGGAGTCGAGCAATCTGGTGTACGGTCCGGTCAACAAGCAGCGTTGGATCTATGCGAACTCCAAGCAGCTGCTGGATCGGGTCATCTACGCCTACGGGGTGCGGGATGAGCTCAACTACACGCTGTTCCGTCCGTTCAACTTCATCGGCCCGAACCTGGATGACATCGAGGAGCCCAAGGAGGGCAGCTCGCGGGTGTTCACCCAGTTCCTCTCCAACATCCT
>DATNEN010000163.1:0-9580 GCA_035552975.1 Steroidobacteraceae bacterium | reverse complement strand
CGGCTGCGACCCGGATCTGGTGCGTCCGCTCGAGAAGCGCATCCGCTCCCGCTACGAGCAGATCATGCTGGGCACCAAGGTGTCCAAGGTGGAAGCGCTCAGCGAAGGGTTGCGCGTGACGTTCGAAGGAGGCGCCGCGGCCGGCAATGGCACGCCGGCTACCAAAGTCTTCGAGCGTGTGCTGGTGGCCGTGGGTCGAGTTCCCAATGGCAAGGCAATCGGAGCGGATGCCGCTGGCGTCAACGTGTCCGCGCGTGGTTTCATTCCGGTCGACAAGCAGATGCGCACCAACGTGGCGCATATCTTTGCGATCGGCGACATCGCGTCCATGCCCATGCTCGCGCACAAGGCGATGCACGAGGCGAAAGTAGCAGCGGAGGTCGCGGCCGGCCACAAGCGCTCTTTCGATGCGCGCGTCGTCCCCTCCGTCGCCTACACCGATCCGGAGATTGCGTGGGTCGGACTCACCGAGACCGATGCGAAGGTGAATGGAGTCGCGTTCAAGAAGGCCGCCTTCCCATGGGTTGCCAACGGCCGCTCCCTTTCGCTCGGGCGCGAGGATGGCTTCACGAAACTGTTGTTCGACCCTGAGACCCACCGGGTGCTCGGCGGTGGCATCGTCGGCACCAACGCCGGGGATCTCATCAGCGAAATCGCGCTTGCGATCGAGACGGGTGCGGACGCCGCGGATATCGGGCTCACCATCCATCCGCATCCGACGCTCTCCGAAACGATCGCGGGTGCTGCTGAAGCCTTCGAGGGGACCCTCACAGACCTCTACATGCCGAAGAGGTAGGCACGGCGGTCCAACCCTCGGCGTGGAGCTAAATCTCGGGCCATGTGGTGGGACGGCCGCTTCCGGCTGAGCTCAATCTCGCGATCCGGCTCCGCGGCGCTGCTTGCGGGGCGCTCGAACTGCCCTTTTCCCCGACTGCGCCGGTTTGCCTGCACTCGCCCCTTTGCCCACACGTGCGGCCCCGGAGCGGACGCCTGCGTCCCGGGGTTTCCCACCGAGGCGGCCGGCGGCTTTGGCCTTGAGCGCCCCCTCGATCCGGTCCGCGATGGCCGGAGGTGCCTGGTGATGCGCTACGGGCGCATCGGATCTGGAAAGCTCCCCGGCGGGGGTCTTGTCGGGATATTCACAAAGATCGCTGATGATGCATTTCGGGCAGGCAGGCTTGCGTGCCGTGCAGACGTAGCGCCCGTGCAGCAGTAGCCAGTGATGGGCATTCTTCTTGAATTCGTCAGGTGTGTTGGCGACCAGCGCGTCCTCGACCGCACGAGGATTCTTTCCCGGCGCCAGCCCCGTGCGATTGGCGACACGGAAGATGTGCGTGTCGACGGCGATGTCCATCTTGCCGAACACCATGTTGAGAATGATGCTCGCCGTCTTGCGGCCGACGCCCGGGAGCGCTTCGAGCGACTCGCGCTCGGAGGGAACCTGCCCGCCGTGCTTCTCCAGGATCTGCTTGCACAGGCCGATCAGGTTGGCCGCTTTGGAGTTGTAGAGACCGACAGTCTTCAGGTACCCCTTGACGCCCTCGATGCCCAGGTCGTAGATCGCGTGCGGAGTGTTGGCGACGGGAAAGAGCTTGCGCGTGGCGGCATTCACGCTCTTGTCGGTGGTATGAGCCGACAACATCACGGCGACGAGCAGCTCGAAGGGCGAGCTGTGCTCGAGCTCGGTGGTGGGCTCGGGGTTTGCCGCCTGCAGGCGGCGATAGAGGGCTCTGCGTGTTGCGGGGCGCATGATCAGGTCCGGGGCGGGTGCGCGCCGGTCGGGTTCGCGATCTGCTTGCGGGCCGCCAGCAACTCCGCCTGCTCCCGGGCGCGGCGCGTCAGGCGAAGATTGTGTGCTGCATAGCTGACACGGTTCTGCTGGGGCTCGGGCGCCGCCGAAGTTTCCGCGAGTGAGCTGCGCGGGATCATCGAGATACAGTCCACAGGGCAGGGAGCGATGCAAAGCTCGCACCCGGTACACAGGGACGCGACTACCGTGTGCATCTGCTTGCGAGCGCCGACGATGGCATCGACGGGGCACGGCGGCAGGCATTTCACGCAGCCGATACAGCGGTCCTCATCGATGACGGCGACCAGGTCGGGTCCCTCGACTCCATTGGCAGGGTTGAGCGGGAGTACCTCGCGACTCAACAGCGACGCGAGCGCAATGATGGTCCGCGTTCCGCCCGGTGGGCACTGGTTGATCTGCGCAGTGCCCTCCGCGATAGCCTGTGCATAGGGTCGACAGCCGTCGAACCCACAGCGTGTGCATTGAGTCTGCGGCAAGAGGGCGTCGATTTCCTCCACGCTCGCCATGTCTCAACTGACCTTCATGCCGGGCTCGGCGCCCGCATCGGGGCTCAGGAGATATACCCCGGGATTCGAGCCGCTGGCCGCCAGCACCATCCCTTCCGAGACGCCGAACTTCATCTTGCGCGGCGCGAGGTTTGCGACCATCACCGTCAGGCGCCCCTTGAGCGTCGCCGGATCGTAGGCCGCCCGGATACCCGCGAAAACGGTGCGTGTCTCCGAGCCCAGGTCGAGGGTGAGCTTCAGCAGCTTGTCGGCCCCCTCGACGTATTCGGCGTTGACGATGCGGGCGACTCGCAGGTCGATGCGCTTGAACTCATCGATGGAGACGATGGACGCCGGTCCGGACGCCGCCGGGCGGCCGACCTTTGCGCCGCCGGCCGCAGTGTCGCCGGTCCTTCCTCCGCTGGGCTCGTTGCCACCCGTCTTTGCGCCGCCCGGCGTCGCGCCGCCCGGCGGCGCGCGGCCCGCCGGTGGTGCGGCCGTCGCCGCATTTGCGCCGGCGGGTTGAGCCCCAGATCTGTTCCCGCCCGCGCCCGCACTTGCGCCCGCCGCACTCCCCGCAGGCTCCTGTTCCTCGCCCTGAAAAAGCGCTGTGACCATCTTCGGCTCCACCCGAGTCATCAAATGCCGGTAAGGATTGATCCGCCTCGGCAACTCACCCGCATCGCTCCATTGCAGCGGCCGCTCGAGGCCGAAGAGCTCACGCGCCACCACGGCGGCCACTTGCGGCAGGATCGGGGCGAGCAGCACCGTCAACAGTTGGAAACCCTGCAGAGCGCGCGAGCACACCTCCTGCAGCTCGGCAGACTTTGCGGGATGCTTCGCCAGAATCCACGGTTGTCGGGCGTCGAATTCCTGATTGATGCGGTCCGCAACCGCCATGATCTCGCGAGTGGCGCGCCCGAACTCGCGCGTGTCGTAGCTCTCGGCGACGGTTCGCGCCGTGCTGCGCGCCTGGGCCACCAGCTCCTCGGAGTTGCCGCCGTAGCGCAGCTCGCCCCCGAAATGCTTCGTGATGAAGTTCGCGGCGCGGCTAGCGATATTGACGTACTTGCCGACCAGATCGCTGTTAACGCGTGCGATGAAGTCATCAGCGCTGAAATCGAGATCCTCGACGTTGGCATTCAGCTTCACGGCAATGTAGTAACGGAACCACTCCGGGTTCATGCCCACAGCGAGGTAGCGCAGCGGATCGATACCGGTGCCGCGGGACTTGGACATCTTCTCGCCGTTCACGGTCAGGTGGCCGTGCACGTAGACGTTGTCGGGCACCTTGTAGGGAGGGCCCGCGAACCTCAGCATCGCCGGCCAGAACAACGTATGAAAATAGATGATGTCCTTGCCGATGAAATGAATCTGCTCGGTGTCGGGAGCGGCCAGAAACTCCTCGTAGCTGCGCAGCTCGCCCCGCGCACGCGCCTTGCCGCTGTCGAAGTAGCTCTTCAGTGAGGCCAGATACCCCAGCGGAGCATCCAGCCATACATAGAAGTACTTTCCCGGCGCCCCGGGAATCGGAATGCCGAAGTAAGGGGCATCGCGCGACACGTCCCAGTCCCCGAGGGCCCGGTCCCCTTGGCCGGAGAGCCACTCCCGCGCCTTGTTGACCACCTGGGGCTGCAGTCGTCCGGGGGTTTCCAGCCACTGCTGCAGGAAGGCCACGCACTGCGGGTCCGAGAGGCGAAAGAAATAATGGTCGGAGCTCTTCAGCACGGGCTTGGCGCCCGAGAGTGTCGAGTAGGGCTCGATCAGCTCCGTCGGTGCGTAGACCGTGCTGCAGACCTCGCAAGCATCCCCGTACTGGTCCTTGGAGTGGCAGTTGGGGCACTCGCCCTTGATGTACCGGTCCGCCAGGAACATCCCCTTCACCGGATCGTAGAACTGCTCGACCGGCTGCACGTAGACCAGTCCGGCGGCCTGCAGGCGGCGGAAGAGGTCCTGCGACAGCGCGACGTTCTCCGGCGAGTCCGTGGAGTGCCAGTGGTCGAACTCGATGTGGAAGCCCTTCAGGTACTGCGCGCGTCCGGCGGCGACGCGGGCAATGAGCTCTTGCGGACTGATCCCCAGGCCTTCTGCCTTGAGCATGATGGGCGCACCATGCGCATCGTCCGCGCAGACGAAGTGCAGCTCATGCCCCTGCATCCTCTGGAAGCGCACCCAGATATCGGCCTGGATGTACTCCATCATGTGGCCGATGTGCAGCGGCCCGTTCGCGTACGGCAGAGCGGTGGTGACGAATATCTTGCGCGGCATCGGGGTAGTCTACAGGGCGCGCGCGCTGCGCGCGCCATCCCCCAGAACCGTCAGGGGTCGCGCGGCGCGGAGTGCAAGCGGCCGCCGGGGCCCTCAGCCCACGTCCTTGACCGCCTCGAACTTGACCTTGTTGATGCCCTTCTTGTAGGCCTCCTTGCCGGTGATCTGCCGCGAATCCAGCAGTTGTTGGATCGCGGTGTCCATGGTGCGCATGCCGAACTGCGCGCCGGACTGCATCACGTTCTCGAGCTGGTCCAGCTTTCCCTGGCGGATGAGGTTGGCCGCCGCGGGAGTGTTGACGAGGATCTCCAGGGCGGCGACGCGGCCGTTCCTGTCCGCCTTCTGCAGCAGCTGCTGCGAGACCACGCCGCGCAGGGATGTCGAGAGCATCGTGCGCACGTGCGATTGCTTGTCGGAAGGAAATACGTTGACCATGCGGTCGACCGTCTGGGCAGCGCCGTTGGTGTGCAGGGTGCCCATCACCAGGATGCCCATTTCGGCGGCGGTCACCGCGATGCTCATCGTCTCCAGGTCGCGCAACTCGCCCACCAGGATCACGTCCGGATCCTCGCGCAATGCCGAGTGCAGTGCCGCGGCGAAGGTCGGAGCGTGCACGCCGATCTCGCGCTGACTGATGAGGCAGCTCTTTCTGTTGTGCACGAACTCGATGGGGTCCTCGATGGTGAGGATGTGGCCGCGCACGCGCAGGTTGATGTCGTCGATCATGGCCGCGAGCGTCGTCGACTTGCCCGAGCCCGTCTTGCCGGTCACCAGGATCAGGCCGTTGTTGGCCTTGCACATCTGCCGGACCGACTCAGGCAACTTCAGCTCATCGAGCGTCAGCGCCTTGGAGGGAATGGCCCGAAACACGGCCCCCATGCCGTGGAGCTGGCGCATGACGTTGACCCGGAAGCGGCCGCGCTCGGGGATGGTGTGCGCGAAATCCGCGCCATCCTTCGCCTCGAAGCGCTCCTTGGCCGCCTTGGGCATGATCTCGTAGAGTGCATCCTTCACGAACTCCGGTGCGAGCTTCTCGGGCCTGAGGGTAGAGAGATCCCCGTGCAGGCGGATGCGCGCCGGATCCCCGGCAATGAAATGCAGATCCGAGCCGCGCTTCTCCAGGATTTCGACGAGATAGGAATCGATCACAGGCACAGCGAAGTCTCCTCAGGCCGATGCCGTGGAGGGTGCCGACGGTGCCGCTGACGGGGCGGTGGAGTCGATCTTGGGCAGCATGCTGGTGTCGGTGACGTACTTCTGGAATGCGCGCTTGTCGAGCGCATACGCATAGGCGTCGTCCGGATCGATTTCGCGCGCGGCGATCGAGGCGAGTAGCGCCTGATCGAGCAACTGCATGCCGACGTCGCGCCCCATCTGCATCTGGGTCGGAACCTGATGGGTCTGATCGCTCTGGATGAGCTTGGCGATGGCCTTGGTCATCACCAGGGATTCGCAGATCGCCTTACGCCCTTTGGCGTCCGCCGTCTTGACCAGGATCTGGGTCACCACGGCGAGCAAGCTCTGCGAGAGAAAGCTCTTGGTCTGCTCGCGTTCCTCCACGGGCAACGCGTCAATGATGCGGTCGATGGTCTTCACCGCGCTGGTCGTGTGCAGCGTCCCGAGCACCAGGTGTCCAGTCTCGGCGGCAGTCATCGCCATCGTGATCGTCTCGGCATCGCGCAACTCGCCCACCAGGATCACGTCCGGATCCTCGCGCATCGCCGCACGCACCCCCTCGGCGAAGCTCGGGATGTGCGTGTTGAGCTCCCGTTGAATCACCTGGCTGTTCTTGCTGCGATGAACGAACTCGATCGGGTCCTCGAGGCTGATGATGTTCAGCCGGCGGGTCTGATTGAGGTGGTCGATCATCGCGGCGAGCGTCGTCGACTTGCCCGTGCCCGTCGAACCGGTGACCAGAATCATCCCCTGGTGGAAGTCGCACAGCTTGGTCACGATGGGAGGCAGCTGCAGCTTCTCCAGAGTGGGAACCTCGGCCGGGATGGCGCGGAACGTCGCACCGACCCCGGTCTCCTTGCGGTAGACGTTGACCCGAAACCGGCCGCCTTCCGCGGAGACGTAGGAGAAATCGAGATCGGTCCCTTTGCTGAACAGTTCGGTCTGGGAGCGCGTGAGGATCTCCGCGATATAGCCCTCGAGCTCGACCGCCCGCAGGTCGCGAAATTTGATCGGCAGCAGGTCCCCATGCATGCGCAGCATGGGGGGAACCCCCACCGCGAGGTGCACGTCCGAGCAACCCTGCTGGGTCCCCAGCTTCAGAAACGCGTCGATACGCGCCAAGGCGTCATCCCCTCATCTGGACGATAGGCTCGTTTTGCCCGGTTGAGGCTTCCGAATCAACAAGTTGTCGCCGGAAATTTGACGTAACGCACGGAGTTTGGCAAGGCGCGGCTCAAGGTAACCGGGGGCAGGGGTAGCGCTCACCCCTCAAAACAGGTGTGCTTGCGGAGATCGTCGGCCCCCTGCGCCGTCCGCCGCGGGGGATCTACAGGTGCTTCTCCAGGGCGGCGCGCAGCTCTTCCATGCTCTGGTGGCGCTTAGCCTTGTCGACGGCCATGGCCTTCACCACCAGGTCCGACAGCCCCGGAGGAAGCGAGGGGTTGAGCTCCTGAGGGATGCGCGCCTTGCCCTGTACGTGCTGGTACATGACGGACATGTGATCGCCGCGGGAGTAGGGCGGCACGCCCGTGACCATCTCGTACAGCATCACCCCCAGGGCGTAGATGTCCGCGCGCTCATCGACTTTCTTGCCCAGGATCTGCTCGGGCGCCATGTACTTGGGCGAGCCGATGACATAGCCGGTCTTGGTCAGCTGGGTGTCGCCCTCCCGATGCGCCGCCGCGACCCCGAAGTCCACGATCTTCAGCAGGCTCTCCTGGTTGATGAGCACGTTCGCCGGCTTCAGATCGCGGTGCACGATGCCGACCTGGTGCGCCACCGTCATGCCGGTACACATGTCGATGCCGAACTGCAACGCCCGTTTCAGCTCGATCGGCTTCTCGTTGACGATCTCGCTTCCGAGCGTATGCGAGGGGAAGTACTCCATCGAGATGGCGTAGTTGCCCTGGATGTAGAGGAAGTCGTAGATGCGGATGACGTTGCGGTGGGTGATCTTGCGCGAGTAGCGCAGCTCGTGCACGAAGCGCTTCATCACCTCTTCGTCGGTGGAGACGTTGGGGTTCAGGAACTTCAGGATCAGCCGCTCGTCGACGACCGTGTCTTCCATCAGCAGCACGGTGCCGAAGGCGCCGCGGCCGATACGGTCGATGTACTTGTAGCGTCCCTCGATGACATCGCCCGACTTCAGCTGTTGGATGTCCAGGCGCGCGGTCTCGGCCTGCTTGGCGGCGTGCGAGACCGCCTGATCCGAGATCAGCATGGTCTTGGCGACTTCCGCAGGGGCGGACGGCGGAGGAGTAGGCTGCGGCGGCCGTATCGCGCTCGGTGCCACCGCGGAGGTCGGTGTTGCGCCCCCCGTTGGCGTGAGTCCGGCGAGGCGGTTCTCCAGCTCCGAGATAGCCGCGGCCGCCATGCGCGCGACCGTCTGGTCGGAGGAGGAGGCCTGCGCCTGCAACTCCGAGCGGAATTGCTCGGCGCGGCGCTCGTCCACCAGCTTCGCCAGCGCCTGGATCGCCTCGATGCGGACCTCCCTCTCGGGACGGGACATCATCGGCAGCAGCGGGTCTACGACGCGCGAGTCGCCGAGCTTACCCAGCGCCCGCACGACGATGGGCGTGCCCTTGACGTTGCCCGTGGTCAGCATTTCGAGCAGTCGCGGCACGGCGCGTTTGCTGCCGATCTCGGCGAGCGCGTCCACGGCGCGCTCGCTGACCCACCAGTCCTGGTCCCGCGTCGCTTGGATGAGGGAGTCGACCGCGCGCTCGTCCTTGGTCTGGTTGAGGATCTCGATCGCGGCGCGGCGGATGTCGTCGTCCTTGTCGCGCACCAGTTGCAGCACGGCGTCGATGACCTTCGGCCCGCCGATCTTGCCGAGCGCATCGGCGGCCCGGCTGCGCACCCACCAGTCGCTGTCCTTGAGCGCCTCCAGCAAATACTTCACCGACTTGGCGTTGCCGACTTCGTTGAGCACCTCGACGGCGGCGCGGCGCGCGTTCTCGTTCTCGTCCTTGAGCACCTCGATGAGAAAACGGATGGTGTCCGGATTGTTCGCCTTGATGATGACGTCGATCGCCTTGTTCTGGACGTCGATCTCCGGATCCCGCAGCAGCGCACAGACGCGCTCGATGTCGATCGGTCCGTCCATGCGCTGCAACGCCGACAGCGTCGCTCCGCGGATCAGCTTGTTCGGGTCCTTCAGAAGGCCCTGCAGCGTGGTCTGGACCTCAGGGGTATTGAATCGGGCGAGCAGGTTGATGATGTGCACCCGCGCGATGGGATCCTTGCCGTTCACCCTCCCGAGGAGCTCCGAGACCGAGCCGGCGTCGACGATCTCCGCGATGATGCGAAACAGGGCTGCCTTCTCGTTGGGCTCCTGCGAATAGGCGGCCTGCAGCAGCTCGCGGACGCCGAACCGGGTCTTCTGTGCCGCGATGACTTCCAGCACCGCCGATTTGGATACCCCGGGGGTCGAGAGCGCCTCCAGCAGCAGGTGCGGCGGGTAGTTGCGGCTGCCCGTGAGGGCCCAGGAGATGCCGGCGATCACACGCGGGCTACCCTGGATCAGGCCCTGCACGAACTGGGGGAAGGTCTTCTGGCTGACCAGGCCGCCGAGCACCTCGACGAAGGCGACCGTGGCGTTCTTGTCGGCGTCCGGCAGCGCGCCGAACACCGGCTCAATGGCGCCTGCGCCCAGGTCCTTCAGCCTGGCTATGGCCTTCTGCGTGGCGGGACTTCCGGAGTCCGTCGAGGACCTGATCTCGGTGATCAGCTTGTCCGCACGCAAGTTTGTGAAAAAGCTCATTCAGCCTTTCCGCTCGGGCTCGCTCGCTCCCACGCGCAGTAGGAATACTGGATTTTGCCGCGGGCGAGAATGCCGCGC
>DATNEN010000162.1:0-3871 GCA_035552975.1 Steroidobacteraceae bacterium | reverse complement strand
GCGACGCTGGTTGTCAATAACATTCGCGGCATCCTCAAAGTCGTGGCGGTCAAGAGCCCGGGGTTCGGCGATCGCCGCAAGGCGATGCTGCAGGACATCGCGATCTTGACCGGCGGCACCGTGATTTCCGAGGAGCTGGGTCTGGCGCTCGAGAAGGTCACCCTGAGCGATCTGGGCGATGCCAAGAAGGTTGTGATTGAAAAGGAGGCCACGACCATCATCGACGGGGCGGGCAAGGCCACGGACATCAAGGCTCGCATCGAATCGATTCGACAGCAAGCCGAGGATGCGACCAGCGACTACGACAAGGAAAAGCTCCAGGAACGTGTCGCAAAGCTCTCCGGCGGGGTCGCGCTGATCAAGGTAGGTGCCGCCACCGAAGTTGAGATGAAGGAGAAGAAAGCTCGCGTCGAAGACGCCCTGCACGCAACCCGCGCGGCCATCGAGGAAGGGGTGGTACCCGGCGGGGGTGTCGCGCTGATCCGTGCCCTCAAGGCGCTGGATAAACTGGAGGGCGCTAACGAGGATCAGACGGCCGGCATCCGTATTCTCGCTCGCTCGATCGAAGAGCCGCTGCGAAATATCGTCGAGAATGCCGGTGCGGATCCGGCGGTCATCCTGAATCAGGTGAAGGCCGGCAAAGGTGCCTACGGCTACAACGCGGCGACCGGCGAGTTTGGCGACATGCTCGAGGAGGGGATTCTGGACCCGACGAAGGTCACGCGGCTTGCCTTGCAAAATGCGGCGTCGGTTGCCGGACTGCTGCTTACGACGGAGGTGATGGTTGCCGAGGCTCCGCAGCACGAGCAACGTGCCCATGCCGGCATGCCGGGCGGCGGCGTGGGTGGAATGAACATGTAGGAAGGAGCGGCGCGGCCAGCGAGCTCGGACCACACATGAAACTACTGGATTCCGCGATTGACGCGTTCCTCGCCAGGTTCGGCAATGCAGCGCGTTTGCTCGCACAACAGCTCGACGCGCAGGGCGTCAGAGTGTGGTTGTCGTCAGGCTGTCTGACGGAGTTCGCGGAAGTCGCGCGGGTGGCTGCCGGGCACTCCCGTCAGGTCGAGGAGTCGTACGGTTCGTGCTTGCGGCGAGAGATGCAGACTCTTACTCGATTCATTCGGGAGTGGACCGGTTCGGATGAGAAATTCGATTCGTCTCAGTGTGCCGAGCTTGTGGCGATCGCGCACAAGTATGCAGTGCCGCGTCCGTGGAGAGTGACTGAGCCGCACGCTTCGGTGCGCGAGCACGCGATCGTCGCGCAGCCTCCCGCCGCAACCGCTGATCAAGACCGTCCGACGGTCGGCGGAACGCATTCTCAGCCCCCGGGGAGCCATGCGTTCGAGGCCGCACTGACTGAGGGAGCCGATCGATCCCTCGCATGCCGCTCGTCCTTGGTGCGCCGGCGGACAGACGCCGCTGCCAGACGGGGCTAGCTCTGCCCTCTAGCAGTCAATCACAGGACACAGTCATGAATACCATCATCTGGCTCGTCGTCGGTGGGTTGATAGGATGGGCGGCGAGCGCGCTCCTGCGAACGCAAGAGGGCGTTCTGCTCAACGTCATCGTGGGCGTTCTTGGCGCTGCGCTGGGCGGTTGGCTGCTGAGCCCGATTTTCGGCGTATCGACCATCAACCACAGCAACTTCAGCGCAGCCAGTTTGCTGGTGTCGCTGGTGGGCGCGGTCATGCTGTTGGCTATCGTCAACTTCGTGCTGCGGCGGGGGCCGCGGTAGTGTCGACGGGCTCGGACCGGTAGCATTGCCTTGATCTGCGTGAGCCGTTACCGGTTACTGTGCGCCCATCTGTGTTCGTCTGCGCACTGACGCGGCCGCGGCGACCGCGCACACTCGTCTCTCTGGTGGATACACGGCGAAGCCGCATTCACCGTCATTTAGTAGAGACTCAAAATGAACTCAATATTGCAAGCACGCGAGGGCTCTCTCCCGCGTGCAGCAGTCGTCCTCGGGGGTGTGCTCTTGCTCGGCGCGTGCGCATCGACACCTCCGGCACCCACTGCCAGTTTACAAGCCGCGCAGCGGGCTATCGCCACTGCCGAGGGCGCGGAGGCCGGACGTTACGCTCCCGGGGAGTTGGCCGAAGCGCGTACCGGGCTCGCGTCCGCTGACAGGGCCGTTTCCGAACAGAGAATGATGATGGCTGCACAATTTGCAGAGGAGTCCCGCGTAGAGGCGGAGCTGGCGTCCGCGAGGACGGCTGCAGTGAAAGCCAGGGACGTGAATGACGAAATGACGCGCAGCACGAGTACTTTGATAGAAGAAATGCAGCGCAGCTCAGGAGTGAAGCCATGAACACAGCAAACCTCAGCGGCGCCCTCAATTCGGGCAGTGCGTTGATCGCCACGGCCGTGGCCGCCATTCTGCTTGCATCCTGTGCGACAGCACCTTCCAAGCCGGACGGCGCGGCCGAAGCGCGCACCAAGCTGACGCAGTTGCAGTCCGATCCGAACCTGGCGAACCGTGCGCCGCTGGCGTTC
The DNA here is from genome assembly GCA_035552975.1 of Steroidobacteraceae bacterium. Taxonomy (GTDB): domain Bacteria; phylum Pseudomonadota; class Gammaproteobacteria; order Steroidobacterales; family Steroidobacteraceae; genus 13-2-20CM-66-19. The sequence continues at coordinate 1,372 of DATNEN010000162.1, read as the reverse complement.
AAGGAGGCGGATACCGCCGTGCGCACCGCCGAGCAGCCGCAAGCCGATAAGGATCTCGCAGCCTACCGGGTCTACCTGGCCGATCGAAAAGTCGAGATCGCCCGAGCACAGGCTGAGACAAGCCTCGCGGAAGATCAGCGCTCCGTGCTCAGCGCGCAGCGCGAACGTGCCCGCCTGGATGCCCGTACGCGTGAAGTCGATGCTGCCAAGGATCAGGTCGTGACGGCTCGAGCTGAGAGTGCCGAACAGAAGGTGGTGGCCGAGCAGGCGCGAGGTGCTGCGGATGCTGCTCGCCTTGCCGCTGCGAGCTCGGAGCAGCAGGCCGCGGAGCTGCAGCGGCAGGTCGACACGCTGCAGGCCAAGCCAACAGATCGCGGGCTGGTGCTGACGCTGGGTGATGTGCTCTTCACGACGGGACGGGCGGATCTGAAGACGGGCGCCAGTGGCAACCTGAACAGGCTCGTCGCCTTCCTCGACAAGTATCCCGACCGCACGGTCGCCATTGAGGGCTACACCGACAGCGTCGGTAGTGAGGAGTACAACCAGGGGCTTTCCGAGCGGCGTGCCGACTCGGTGAAGTCGTATCTCGCCGGACAGGGCATCGACGCCATCCGGATCTCTGCATCGGGGAAGGGCGAGAGCGATCCTGTGAGCGGGAACGATTCCGCGGCGGGCCGGCAACAGAACCGACGAGTCGAGGTGATCATCAGCAACCCGGCACCCGGCATCCCGGCAGCCAGTTTGCGATGACCGGAGTGGATTGGAGCGATGCTCGATCCCGCTTTGGAGCCCCTCGCAGCGATAGCTAGCGCGGGGCATCCCGCGGCAACTGGCTGATTACGCGCCTGCGTTACGGCGGGGATGCCCGCTGCAGCGCCGCGCTGTGCGCGAGCTCCCGGGAAAAGATTGCCGCTTCCATCCGCCAGGCCGCGCCCGCGCCCTGCACCAGGGCGTGCAGCGGCGCAGCGCTGACACCCAGCATCAGTGTGATGCCGAGCATACCCTCGTCGCCTATGAGTCCCACCTCGAGGCGCGCCAGATCATCGGCTGGAGCGATCAGGGATATGAAGCTACCTGGCCTACCGTGTACGAGCCTGCAATGAAGCCGTCAGGCCGTTCTGGCGGCCGATGAGTACGTGGGCAAGCGATATGCAAAACGTCTTAGCGCTGGCACGCGACTGCATTCAGCATCGGTGCACAATACGCGCAATTGCTCGAGCGCCGGTGCATGGTTTACGGGAGTCTCGTCCCAAACGCGCTGCAGGCAGGCGCGGAATTCGACCACGGCTCGCAGTACTTCGTAGCGTCCGAGCAGTTCGCGTAGCCTCCGGGTGCCCTGAGCGTCGAGCAGGCTCGGGTGTCGGATCAGTAA
>DATNEN010000161.1:0-6683 GCA_035552975.1 Steroidobacteraceae bacterium | reverse complement strand
CACCGATCTGATCCGCGCGGGTAATCGCGAGGCCGTCCTGGCCGCGATCACCTCCCCGGACATCGACGTCAACGCCGCCGATCCCGATGGCTCGACACCGCTGCTCTGGGCGACCTACAAGGTCGATCACGAGATGGTGCGTGCGCTGCTGAAGAAGGGCGCGAAGGCCAAGATCACCAACAACTTCGGCGCGACGCCGCTGACCGAGGCGGTGAAGCTGGACGACGCCGATCTGGTGCGCATGCTGCTCGGTGCGGGCGCCGATCCGGACTCGGCCAACCAGGATGGCCAGACTGCGCTGATGCTGGCCTCTTCCGTCGGCTCGGTGCCGATTGCGCAGATGCTGATCAGCAAGGGCGCGCACGTGAATGCCGTGGAGAACTTCCGCGGCCAGACCGCGCTCATGTGGGCCGCGGCGGAAAATCATCCGGACGTAGTCGATCTGCTTCTCAAGCACCACGCGGACGTCAAAGTGCGTGGGAAGTATGACGACTGGCAGCGCCAGATGACCTCTGAGCCGCGTGCGCAGTTCCGTTCGACTGGCGGGCTCACCGCGCTGCTCTACGCTACGCGCTCCGGCTGCCTCCAATGCGCGGTCTCGATCGTCAAGGCAGGGGCGGATGTCAATCAGCCCAACCCCGACGGCGTCACTCCGCTGATCAATGCGATCGATGCCCACAGCTTCGACATCGCGATGTTCCTGCTCGACAAGGGCGCCAACCCGAGCATCTGGGACATGACCGGCCGTACTCCCCTGTACACCGCGGTCGACATGAACTCCTACGGCGGCTCGAGCGGCGCCGGCAATGGCAACTTCCAGGGGTTCGAGCTGCAAGTGGCGCCGCATCCGAAGAGCACGGCAACGGCGATGGACGTCGTCAACCGGCTGCTGTCGATGGGCGTCGATCCCAACCACGAGCTCACCCGCATGCGCCCCAACGGCAACGGCAGGGGGCGCTTCGCCGACTACATGATGCGCGGGGGTACCGGCCCGCTGATGGTTGCCACGCTCAGCTACGACGATGAGGCCATCAAGGCGCTGCTAGCGCATGGCGCTACCGTCGATGCAGCGAACGTGTTCCAGATCACGCCGCTGATGGCCGCGGCGAGCATGAGCGGTTCGGGTCGAGGGGGCGTCGGCAGTGCCATCATCGGCACCCGGGCCCATCATCCCAAGGATCTGCAGGAGCGCGCGATCAAGACGATCGACCTGCTGCTCGATGCGGGTGCGAACATCAACGCTCGTGTCACCAACAGTCATACCCACACGGCCAAGATGGTCGCCTACATCCAGGGCCGCGACCACGAGGGCCAGACAGCGCTGTTCTCCGCTGCCGAAGCGGGATGGGACAGAGTCGTCAAGCACTTGATCGATCGCGGCGCGAATCCGGCGGTATTCGATTCCGCGGGCAAGACCGCCCTCGACTACGCGCGCGATCCCCCTCATGTGGGTCCCGGACCGCCGCCACCTCGGGGCGACGATGCCAGCCGGGCGGCGACCGTGGCGCTTCTGGAGCCGCTGACTCCGAAGACGCACGCTGCGGAGACAGCTCAGGTCAACAAATGAGACATCGCGCAGCAGGGCGCAAGCCTCGCTGCGCGAGCGGATCATGCGCCATGCGCGTCCTCATCGTCGCCGCGGCGGCATTCGTCTCACTCGGTGGCACTGCGGCGGTCGCGCAGCAGCCCCTCACGGTCGTCCTGACCGGCCAGTCGATGATCAGATCGGATCTGCGCGCGACCGTTCCTGCGGCGGTTCCACGGATCCGAGCACTCCTGCAAGGCGATGTGGTGTTCACTCATCTGGAAGCGGCGATTGCCGAGAACGGGCAGTCCGTGCAGCAGGGCAGAGGATTTCTCACACCGCCAGAGTCGCTGGATGCCCTGCAGGCGCTCGGCTTCAATCTGCTGTCGCTGTCCGGCAATCACGCCTTCGATCTCGGAGCCCCGGGGATCCGGAACACGCTCCAGGAGCTCAACCGGCGCGGCATCGCGCATGCCGGAACCGGAGCCAACCTGGCCGATGCCGTGGCGCCCGCATACCTGCATGTAGCGAACATGACCGTTGCGCTCATCGGGAGCGCCTCGGGACTGATTACGCCCGGGGGCAACGCCACGGCCGAGCGGCCGGGCGTGAATGAGCTGCGAGTCAACGCAGCAGGCCGACCCAATGAGGCGACTGCCGATCTGCCGGGAGCGGCGGCCAACGCTCCCGACCCCGAGGATGCGGCTCGCATCCTCAGCAGCATCCGTACCGCCCGACAGCACGCCGACCTCGTCATCGTCTATCAGCACAACCATGTCTTTGGCGATAAAGCGTTCGCGACGCTCTTCAACGAAGGAATGCCCGAGCGGCTGGCTCCCGACCCCTGGCTGGTGAAGTGGACGCACGCGGAAGTGGCGGCGGGCGCCGACATCGTCGTCCTGCATGGCGCTCCTCTGCTGCACGGGGTGGAGATCTTCCAGGGACGGCCCATTTTCTATGACCTCGGTAACTTCATCTATAACCTGCCGGCTACGCTCACCTACATCGACGAGCCCATCGCCTGGGAGAGCGTCGTGGCACGCGTGGAGTTTCGTGGCAGGACTCTCCAGGGAATCACCCTGCTGCCCATCGCCCTGAATTCCATCGGTGAGGGCCAGCCGGATGCCCACGACCCGTACGCGAACAACCAGTTCCTCCAAACCCGGGGTTTGCCGTCCGCGGCGACCGGTGCCAAAGCGGGCTACATCATCGGGCGACTGGCCAGGATGTCCGAGCCCTTTGGAACGCGCATCGAGCTGCACGCAGATGTCGGCCGCATCCTGCTGCGCCCGCACTGAAGCTCATGGCGCCCGTTACCGGTAGCTCACTGGCTCAGGAGCGGTGGCGCGCAAAGAATTCCCAGATCAGCTCGCTCGCATCCAACTGATCGACCTCTTCGGCGGTGCTCTGTGAAGCTGCGCTCGTCGGATGCGGCCAGACGTGGCCGCCGCCGTGGTCGAGGGGTGCGTCGGTCCGGTACAGGATCAGCTCGGCGCCGCCTCGGCAACCTGCGTAGCTCACCTCGGTCACGTGCGTCGACAGCATTTTCTCCGACGGAGTCTTCTGGCAAGCGTCCAGACTCGCCCAGCGCTCCAGAGCCGCCGGCACACTGTATCCCCAGCGGGGTCCACCATCGCCGGCGAACGGATTGGTCGGATCATGCACGCCGTGGAAGGTGATGATCGGCACGGCGCGGCTGGGTGTGCAGGTGCTCGGATCAGGGGTCCTGGGCTCGCCCGCTCGCGGCACTCCCGCACGCAGGCCGGCAACCGGTGCGACGGCAGCAATCCGGTCGGCCAGCTCGCAGGCCAGCCAGGAGGCCATCCGGGCACCTCCGGAGAATCCGGTCACATAGACTCCGTGGGGGTCCGCACAGCCGGACTGCTCCATCTGTTGGATCGCCGCGCGAAAGAATTGCACGTCATCCGGCGCATTCGCCGGCGTCTGCAGGGTGCCGATGAGCGGGACACCGGGTATGTTCCAATAGAACCGATCGGCGGGGCTCGCCGGATCGGCAATTCCGCCGTCCGGATTCGCTACCAGGAAACCGTGGCGGTCTGCTTGAGCCGCGAGCCCCGAGTGCAGCGCTTGTCGCTCCCCATTGCCTCCGCTGCCGTGCAGATCGAACACCAGCGGCAAACCGGAGCGTCCGGCCGCAGAGGCCGGCACGTACACGCGCATTTTCCGATCCGCGCCGCCGGAATGCACTGTCACCGTCTCCCAGCCGGGGCCGTGGAGGGCACAGCCCTCGGCAGCGCGCGTCAACGACGGCGCGAGGAACAGAGTACAGGCCAGGCCTACAGCGAGGGCACTGAGGAGGCGGGTAACAGCTGGTAGGCTCATTCAAGAGATTCCATGGGTTCTTCCAGGTCTTTGCCGAGCCGCTCGATCGACCCGCTCACACGCTGCGCGCATGCCTCGGGGCGCTTCGCCGTCACGATCCATTCGACATACTCGCGGATTCTGAGTTTTTCCGTTGACGCCGGATGGCACTCGTACCCCCGCTATTGGTGCCGCGCCTGTGCCCTAGTCTAACAGGTCACTGTAGGAGAAACCTTACGGCTCAAACCGCGTGCTCCCGACGGTGGCTGCAACGGTTGCGGGTTAGTGTCGAGAAGAGTCGATAACGTTCCTACAGTGGAGGTCCGAATGGCCAAGGCAAGAAAGACGGCGCGCAAGAGTGCGCGCAGGCGCAGCATGGGCAAGAGAAGCACCGCGGGGAGCGATGCGATCTCTCTGTTGAAGTCAGACCACCGGCAGGTGGAGAGCTGGTTCGAGGAGTTTGAATCTGCGCGCGGTGACACGCGCAAGCAGGACCTGGCCCGCAAGATCTGCCAGGCGCTCAAGGTCCATACCAAGATCGAGCACGAGATCTTCTATCCGGCTTTCCTGGAGGCGACCGGCGAGGAGGACATCCATCACGAGGCCGAGGTCGAGCACGATGGGGCGAAGAAGCTCATCGCCGAGATCGAGGCGTCCGGTTCCGGGGATGACTACTTCGAAGCCAAGGTCACGGTGCTGTCGGAGATGATCAAGCATCACGTGAACGAGGAAGAGAAACGGGACGGCATGTTCGCCAAGGCACGCCAGTCGGAGATGGATCTGCAGTCCCTCGGCGAGCAGCTGGCCGCGAGAAGGGCCGAGCTGAGCGGCCCCGGCGCGCCCGCGCGCAGCCCATTCGGGAGGGGCCGGCCGGACTCGCGCACGACGGCCAGGTACTAGCCCGATGAGCCTTGGCCCGATGAGCCTTGGTCCAATGCGCCTTGGCGGGGCCACCGCCGGCAGTTGAAGCCTTTGGCGGCGTACATCCGCATCGGCGTATCCGGTTGGCGCTACGCGCCATGGCGGGGCGTCTTCTATCCGCGCGGGCTCCCACAGCGCGCCGAGCTGGCCTATGCGGCCGGGGTTTTCACGAGCATCGAGATCAACGGATCGTTCTATTCGCTGCAGCGACCGGAGTGTTATTCGAGCTGGTATCGGGAGACGCCCAATGGGTTCGTGTTCGCGGTGAAGGGGCCGCGCTTCATCACGCACATGCTCAAGCTGAGGGACTGCGAGCGCGCGCTGGCGAACTTTTTCGCTTCGGGTGTTTTCAAGCTGCGCGAGAAGCTCGGTCCCATACTGTGGCAGCTGCCGCCGAATCTCCCCTACGACGCTGCGCGGCTGGAGAGCTTTCTGGCCCTGCTTCCTCAGGATACCGAGGTAGCGTTGTCCCTGGCGAGAAAGCGCGCACGCTGGATGAAGGGGCGTACCTGCCTGAGCATCGAGCCCGCCAGAAGGATCCGCCACGCCCTCGAGTTCAGACATCCCAGCTTCCTGCAGCCGTCGTTGGTGAAGTTGCTGCACCGATATCGGACCGCCCTGGTGGTTGCCGAGACGGCGGGCCTGTGGCCGCAAGCGCACGATGTCACCGCCGATTTCATGTACCTGCGCCTGCATGGCGACCGGGAGATCTATCGCAGCGGGTACTCGAGGCAAGCCCTGAGTCGGTGGGCGAAGCGGATCAGGGCTTGGCATTCCGGTAGCGAGCCAGCCGAGGGGATGAAGATCGCGGCCGACCGAAAGCCTGCGCGGCGTATGCGCGACGTGTATTGCTACTTCGACAACACCGACGCAAAGCTGCGAGCCCCCTTCGATGCACGGAGCCTGATGAGAGATCTCGAGCTGGAGAGCGGTGCGGAAGCGCTCGATCCACGGCGCGCGCCTCAGCGGCCCCCGGCGGTGCCGGCCGCGCTCTGATCGATCTGATGAAGCAGCGACTGAATGGCGGCCGGATCGATCGGCTTGGTCATGTGATGATCGAACCCGGCGGCGTGGGCTCGTTCGACGTCCTCTTCCTGGCCCCAACCCGTGACGGCGACGAGCGTGGCGTTGACGGACCAGGGCATGCGTCGCACGGTCTCTGCCAGCTCGTAGCCGTTGCAGCGAGGCTCAGTACCGTGACCAGGCCGACAATGCCGGCATAGTCGCGCAAGCCACTGGATTCCTCGTAGGCCGCAGCGAGGTAGAGCGTGCCGACCCGCTCATTCTGCGAGAGGACCTCGCGAGTCAGCTCCATGCGACCGTCGACGATTCGCAGGCCCGGCGGATGGGAGGAAGTCAGCAGGGTGCTCGTGGCCATGCCTACTTGCTCGCAGCGCGCGAACAGGACCCGTCAGGAGCCACAGGCCAAGCGATGCAACGGCGGCAAAAGAAAGCCGGGAATGCGGGTAGCCGGGGCGGTCATGCAGCGGGCCTTTGAGCGGCGATGTTCTTCTTGGCGGTATTGTAATGGACCCTCGGCGCACTCGCCGCCGGCAACTGCGCAGGCTGCGCTGTCGGACCGCGTGCCGGCGTGCGTCAATGGGGAGCCGCCGAGAGGGGTTGTCGGTGTTTGTCCTACACGCCGTACGTCCGGTGGATAGCTCTGTGGATAACTCGCGCAGAAAGTGCCAGTTATGCACAGGCAGCCATTGTGTGCACTTTTCGTGCTGAGCAATCGCCTCGCGACGTAGAGTCGCGTGCCGGATGAGGCGGTGGCATGCGAATTGCTCGTTGAGGCGGCAACGTTCAAGAGGGCCTGCCATGACTGTTTTGAATCCCAGACTGCTCGCCGAGCTCCGAGCAGCTCTCGCGCACCGTGAGGAGCCGCTCACGGCGGAGCTGACGCGCCAGCAGG
>DATNEN010000160.1:0-44328 GCA_035552975.1 Steroidobacteraceae bacterium | reverse complement strand
CCCGTGATCAGAACCGTCACCGCCACCCGCTACGTCACGCCGCTGCGCGAAGGCGGGTCGCTCCCGGCGATCGTGGAGGCGGACGACGAGGGCATGTACGTCCTGAAATTTCGGGGCGCCGGGCAGGGGCCCAAGGTGCTGGTGGCGGAGCTCATCGCGGGGGAGATCGCCCGCGCCGCCGGCCTTCCGGTCCCCGAGATCGTCTTCATGCAGCTGGATGCGGATCTCGCGCGTACCGAGCCGGATCCGGAGATTCAAGCGCTGATCCGCGCGAGCGCGGGATTGAACCTCGCCCTCGACTTTCTCCCCGGTGCCGTCATGTTCGATGCACTGGCGGAGCGTCCCGACCCGCTGCTCGCCTCATCGATCGTGTGGTTCGACGCGTACGTCAGCAACGTCGATCGCACTGCACGCAACGCCAATCTGCTGGTGTGGCATCGGCAGCTGCAGCTGATCGATCACGGAGCGGCTTTGTATTTCCAACACGGTTGGGACGGTTCCGACCGCAGCCAGGACCCATTCGCGAGGGTCAACGACCACATCCTGTTGCCGTTCGCGAGCGCCCTCGATGAGGCCGATGCCATTCTGGCTGCAAGGATCACGCCGGAGGTGATCGCGGCAATAACGGCGGCGGTTCCGCAGGATTGGTTGGGTGCCAACACCCGCGAGGCGTATGCCGAGCACCTGAAGCGGCGGCTGAGCCCGCCGCGGGGATTTTACCGGGAGGCCGTGCGTGCCCACGCCCAACTCGTATGACTACGCGGTGGTCCGTGTGGTGCCCCGCGTCGAACGCGGGGAGTTCATCAACGTCGGCATCATCCTTTGGTGCGCCTCCCAGGACTACCTGGATGCGCGCATCGAGTTGGATGAGCAGCGGCTGCGCTCGCTCGACCCGAACGTGAGCATCGAAGCGGTGCGATCGCACCTGGCGAGCATCCCGCGGGTGTGCGCCGGCGGGCCCGAGGCGGGACCGATCGGAGCACTCTCGCGCCGGGAGCGCTTTGACTGGCTGGTTGCCCCGCGCAGCACCATCATCCAGGTCTCCCCGGTGCACACCGGGCGCTGCACCGACGTCGCAATGACCCTCGAGCATCTGTTGAACGTGATGGTTCGCTGCTAGATTGTCTGACGGCAGAAGACCCGCGGGCCCACCGCGGGTTACAGGTGAGTTCTTTCGACAGCCACATCTGAAGACGCTTACGGGAGGGCGCAACATGGCCGTCAACGAAGAGCGACTCAACGCATTTCTGGGCAAAGCCATCGGGGACCTGGGTGGCGCGATCAGTGCGGTACTGATGTTGTTGGGGGATGAGCTGGGGCTGTATCGGGCTCTGGCCAAGGAGTCCGCGACCCCCCGGGAGCTGGCGGAGCGGACCGGCACTCACGAGCGTTATGTTCGCGAGTGGCTCTCCAACCAGGCCGCCGGAGGCTACCTGGAATACGACCGTGCCTCCGGACGCTTCAGCCTGTCGGAGGAGCAGGCGCTGTGTCTGGCGGATCCGGAGGGGCCCGTCGACCTGCCGGGGGCATACTCGATCGTTCAGGACCTGTTCCACATCCGCCAGCGAGCGCTGGAGAATTTCCGCACGGGCAACGGCATGGAGTGGGGCGAGCACCACCCCTGTCTGTTTCACGGCACGGAGCGGTTCTTTCGCGCCGGATACCGGGCAAGCCTGCTGTCTTCGTGGTTGCCCGCCTTGGACGGCGTCGTAGGGAAGCTGGCAGCCGGAGGCAAGGCCGCCGACATCGGCTGCGGACACGGGGCGAGCACCGTGCTCATGGCGAAGGCCTTTCCCAACTCGCAGTTCCTCGGGATCGACTATCACCCCGCCTCCATCGAGACCGCCCGCAGCAGGGCGGCGCAGGCGGGAGTCAGCAACGCCCGCTTCGAGGTCGCCGATGCCACCAGCTACAGCGAACGGGAGCTCGACTTCGTGGCCTTCTTCGACTGCCTGCACGACATGGCCGATCCGGCCGGAGCCGCTCGCCACGCCCGGCAGGCGCTCAAGGCCGACGGTCATTGCATGATCGTCGAGCCGTTCGCGGGCGATCGCCTCGAGGACAACCTCAATCCCGTCGGCCGGGTGTATTACGGGGCTTCCTCGCTGGTGTGCGTCCCGGTCTCCCTGGCCAAGCGCGGGCCGGCGCTCGGCGCGCAGGCCGGTGAATCGAGACTGCGCAAGATCGTCGTGGAGGAGGGAGGCTTCCGGCAGTTCCGCCGCGCCACCGAGACTCCGTTCAACATCGTCCTGGAAGCCAGGCCTTAGTGGGTGCGTGACCGGGGCGCCCGGCGCAGGGTGACCGGGGCGCCCCGTTGCGATCGACATGGGAGAGACAGGCGAGAAAACAGTCAGTTACATACGCCGTCGCCAACGTGCGCAATGAGATGTACCTGGCTTGCGAGACCATCGGCACGCTGCAGAAGAGCGACCAGGTCAAGTTCAGCGGTGAAGCCTGCGCCAATCTCCCGAGCTGTTCACGCAGATCTTCCAGCGTTCTGTCGGAGGAACACAAAGCCCGCTCGGTGCCCCTCTCTTCTGAAGGACCTCGACGGCGCAGGGTGCGTGCTACTCTCGTGGGCATCACGAGGGAGCTGAGCTTATGCGGCAGCTGCAGTTGGGAGCATCGGGGCCGCGCGTTTCGTCTTTTGGCCTGGGCTGCATGGGCATGTCCGGGATGTACGGACCTGCCGACCGGGCCGAGAGTCTGGCGACCATCCATGCGGCGCTGGATGCCGGCATTACGCTGCTGGACACCGGCGACTTCTACGGCATGGGCCACAACGAGATGCTGATCGGTGAGGCGCTACGCGGCATGCCGCGGCAGAGCTACCAGGTGAGCGTCAAGTTCGGCGCACTGCGCGATCCCGGGAGCGCCTGGGTCGGGTATGACGCGCGCCCGGCGGCGGTCAGGAACTTCCTGGCCTATTCACTGAAACGCCTTGGGGTCGATTACATCGATATCTATCGGCCGGCGCGGCTGGATCCCCAGGTGCCCATAGAGGATACCGTCGGCGCCATCGCCGACATGGTGAAGGCCGGATACGTCCGCTACGTCGGCCTGTCCGAGGTCGGAGCGCCCACGCTGCGCAAAGCCGCGGCGGTGCACCCCATCTGCGATCTGCAGATCGAGTATTCCCTCATCTCACGCGGCATCGAGTCGGGGGTTCTGCCGACCTGTCGCGAGCTGGGAATCGGGATTACCGCCTATGGGGTGCTCTCGCGGGGGCTCATCAGCGGGCACTGGCGCAAGGACAACGCTGCCGCGGGGGACTTCCGCGCCCACAGCCCCCGTTTTCAGGCGCAGAATCTCGACAACAATCTGAGGTTGGTGGAGGCTCTGCGGCCCGTGGCCCAGGGTAAGTCGATTTCCGTCGCCCAGCTGGCCATCGGCTGGGTGCTCGCGCAAGGCAACGACATAGTGCCGCTGATTGGCGCGCGGCGGCGCGATCAGTTGAAAGAGTCCCTGGAAGCGCTCCAGGTAGCGCTCAGCGCGCTGGACCTGCAGGCCATCGAGGAGGCCGTGCCGCGGGGCTCGGCGGCCGGCGAGCGCTATGCCACGGCCCAGATGGCGCAACTGGACAGCGAGCGCACAGTGTAGCCGAGGCCACCGTATAATGACCGGATGCCCGGAGGAAGCGCATCTGCAGGCCAGAAGACCGCACGATACATTCTGATCGGGCTGCTCGTGCTGCTGGGCGGCTGGATGCTGCGGCACTTCCTTGCGGCACTGTGCTGGGCGGTCATTCTCGCGATCGCCACCGCGCCACTCTACGACCGCTGGCTCGCGCATTTTCGCGGCAAGCACCGGCACATCTGGGCGTCGCTGACGTTCACTTTCCTGCTGGGCATCGTTCTGCTGGTGCCCATCGTGTACGGCGGGTTCATCGCCGTGCGCGAAGGCTTCTCCGTCATCCATTCGTTCGCCGACTCGGTGAAGAACGGTGCCCCCGAGATACCTGACTGGGTCAGGCAGCTCCCGTGGATCGGGCAGTGGCTCAGCGATCAGATCACTTCGAGCCTCGGCGATGCGAATGCCGCGGCTCACGTGGTGTCGCAGGCTCGTCCGACGGTCGTCGAGCTGACTCGCGCCCTCGGCGCTCAGGTTTTGCGGCGCCTCGTCACACTCGTGTTCACGCTGCTCACGCTGTTCTTCGTGTACATGAACCGGGACTCCCTCACGGCTGAGGTTCCTCGCGTGAGCAATCGTTTGTTCGGCCCGACGGTCGAGGGACTGCTGCTGCGAGCGGTCGACGCGATCAGGGCGACGGTCGACGGCATCGTGCTGGTGGCGGTGGCCGAGGGCGCGATCATGTGCGGTGTGTACGCCGTCGCCGGTGCGCCACATCCGATTCTATTCGGCGCCCTGACGGGTATTTTCGCGATGATTCCCTTTGCGGCTCCCATCGCCTTCGGCGCAATCGCGTTGCTGATGATCACGCATGGCGCGGTGGGCGCGGGAGTAGGGATCGCCATCGCCGGCAGCATCATGCTGTTCGCGGCCGATCACTTCGTACGGCCGGCGATCATCGGCGGGGGCGCGCGCCTGCCGTTCCTGTGGGTGCTGCTGGGGATTCTCGGCGGCATCGAGTCGTTCGGGCTGGTCGGGATTTTCATCGGTCCTGCGCTGATGGCGGCGTTGGTCTCTCTGTGGCGCAGCTGGGTCGCCCTGCCGGTCACTGAAGGGTAGGGCGTTGCTCGCGGGGACGCAGAAACCGGCCGCGGGTAAGCTACCGCCAGCCGCACCGGCGGTACCCGCGTTGCCCCCGCCCTGACTATGAATACCCGTACGCCCCCATGATTCGCGACAAGCGCGAAGCGTACGGCTGCAGGGACCGCGCGTAGTGCTCGTACCGATCGATTGATCGATCCTCGAGCTTGCCGCTCGCCTGCAGGCAGCTCTCCTCGAGTGGCAGGCCGACGTAGTCGAGGAGCTTGCGAGTCTCCTCGGCGGGGTCGCAGACCAGCGACTCATAGTGCAGCACGTACTCTCCCAGCTCCATCTCGTGGCGGTAGTGATCGCACAGATCGAACACGGCCGCCAGGTGATGAGTGATGTCCTCGATCCGGTATCCGCAGTTGAGACCGTGAGTCATGGTGTTGGCCAGCATGGACACGCTCACGTCCAGGGGGTGGCGAACGACGTGAACGATCTTCGCGTGAGGGAAAGCCATCTTCAGCAGCGGCAGATACACCTCGTTGAAGGGCATCCTGTCGGTGAACAGCGCGCCCACGCCCTCGCCGAGCCCGTGTTGCGCGCCGCGCGCCAGGTAGAAATCGCGGAACATGGTCGCTGTATAGCTGCGGTCGGCGGTCCAGCTCTGGGCGAGATTCTCCGGAAAGCTCTCCGCACTGGGCAGCAGATCCGTGGCCAGCTTGGGCAGCTCGGAGAGGAAGGGCAGCTCCCCGCCAGCGCGGATGGCCGAGTGGCGGCAGAGTATCTGCTCGACGAGTGTGGTTCCCGAGCGGGGAAAGCCGATGATGAACAGCGGTTGCCGGGTGTCGGCACGCAGCTGCGCGCGCGGCAGCCGGTGGAGGTTGTCGCGCGTGAAGAAACCCTTCAGACGCGAGAACAGCCCCTGGACTGCATCGCCACGATATTGCAGTCCGCCCGCTTCGCTGGCGATCTTGCGCTTGCCGTCGACAAAGTCCTGCCAAGCAGCGTCAAAGCACCCGAGCCGCTCCTGCAGCCGGCCACGCGCCAGTTGGCCCTCACCGGTGAGACTCTTACCGGCGTTGATGATCGCAAGGGCCTCCGCATGACGGCCCTCCCGGGAGAGAAGCGAGGCCCGTTGCAGGTTCACCTCTTCGAGGGAGGAGGCGGCCTCAGCGCGGTCCAGCAGCTCGTGGGCGCGGGGTAGGTCTCCGCGTTCTTCGTGGAGGCCCGCCCAGCTGGCGAGAGTCTTCGCGTCCGTCGGCGCCCGCTCGTGCGCCTGCGCGAAGTAGCCGTCGGCCTCCTCAATGCGGCCCTGCTTCGTCAGGTTGAGAGCGAGGTTGGCGTAGATGGGCGGTTGTGGGTCCCCCAGCGTCAGGGCGCGCCGCAGATGCCACTCGCCCGAAGGTAAGTCATTCATCTCGGAGAGGAGCTGGCCAAATGCGTTGTGGCAGCTGGCGTTGTCCGGATTGGCGCGCACACCTGCACGCGCGACCTGTTCGGCATCGGCCAGACGCCGATGAGCCAATAGAATCTGGATGAGCTCGTGATAAGCCCAATCGGCGCGGGCGTCGATGCCGATCACCGTCTGCAACGTGCGCGCCGCTTCACCGAATTGGCCCCTGCGTTGCAGGAGGAAGCTGCGTACCCCGAGCGCGTTGATGTCGCGGCCGGCGGTCTTCAGTCGCTCATCGACCGCGGCCTCCGCGGAACGCACGTCACCTCGTGCCAGAGCTTCGCGCGCACGCAATACGAGAGCATGAGGAGCAGGGGACATTCGATGAGCCTCGTCGGGGATGAAGTGCGACAGTGGCTCAACTTTTCGGACGCTGCAACCTGCTTGCGAGAAACGCGCGCCACTTCTGCTCATCGCTGTCGGTGAGCGGTCCAAGAATTCCGTGCCGCTGGGGCGGGAGGTGTCCGGTGACCTGCTCATCGCCTCCGCGAATGAAATGCTCGAGCAAGGCTCCCCACGCCTCCCGCGTGGGCGCTGGCAGCCGGCTCAGATTGAGGATCGCATGCAGCAGAGCGTCGAATCCCGAATCACTGGCCACTGGATCGCCGCCCCCCGCAGGCCACCAGTAGTTGACCAGCAGATTGAAGGATTCGAGCGATTCGACGTGATGCCACCACAGCGGCGGAATGAATATCGCATCGCCGGCTGTCAGCTCTGCCGTCACCGCAGCCGCAAGCGCCTCGCGGAACAGCGGGAAGCGCTCGAAATCGGGCTCGTCGAGCCTCACCAGGCTCATCGGCGCACCGGTGGGCGCGAAGTCGAGGGGCCCGATATAGAGGTTCGCGATCTGCTGCGGCGGAAACAGCGTGAAGCGTCGCCTGCCGGCGGCGACGCACGCGACGTTGTTCCATTCATCCAGATGAGTGGGCGTCGTGATGGCATTGCCGAGCCAGATGCGTGCGGAGATGGCCGGATCCAGCCCGGCCAGGCGGTTCTCCTCGGTGAACCCCGGCAAGCAGTCCCTCGCAAGAGCGCTCTGTGCCGCCACGGCCGGAGCGCGCTGAAACGCGCTGTAGCGCAGCACCTGCTCTGCGACAGCGGAGATCGTGAGGCGATTGCGGATGAAGTTGAAGCCGCTGAACGTGTCGTTGTAGAAGACCCGCCCCGCGACTTCGGGCGGCGTCATGATTGCATCCACTGGCGCGCCGCTGTCGAAGCGTCTGAGGTAGGAGACTTCCGCCACGGGTGAGATGCGCGCCTCGCGCACGCTCGGCCAGTGTTCGATGAGTCCGCGCAGTACGGCGGGCCGGCCTGACGCGACCAGCTCACTCAGGAACGCTGCGTCATCGCGTCCTGGGAATTCCCTGATTGGGAGCCTTGTCCGCATCACGCACCGTATAGCCCGCTCGCGGCCGATCCGCGTTGACGCACCCGCCGTGCTCGCACGCGGCCGGTCCACTCACCCGCCGTGGACCCGCACTCCGCCGATCCACGTTTCAGTCACCCTCAGATCGGCGCTGGCGATGACCAGATCGGCACGACATCCGCGCACCAGCCGGCCATGGCTGGCCGACAGACCAAGAAAATCTGCCGGGTATTCACTCGCCATCCGCACAGCCTCTTCGCGGGACACGCCGAGCAAGGAAATCGCGTTGCGCACTGCGCGACTCATGTCCAGCGCGGTGCCGGCAAGCGTACCATTCTCGTCGATACAATAGCTGTCCTCGACCCGGATCGTCCGGCCCTGGAGACTGAAGGCGCGTACGTCGGTGCCGACGGGAGACATGGCGTCGGTCACCAACATGAAGCGATCGTGGCGCTTCACTCTCAGGGCGAGCTTGAGCACCGTGGGGTCGACGTGCTTGCCGTCGACGATCAGGCCGCAATAGCTGTCGTCGTCGCTCAACGCCGCTCCCACAGCCCCCGGCTCGCGCGCAGTCAGTTGCGACATCGCGTTGAAGAGATGCGTGAAGCCGCGCAGTCCGTGACGGCGTGCGATCTCGATCTGCGCATAGGTCGCATCCGTGTGGCCTGCCGCGAGTACCACCCCGGCCGCTGCGAGTCTGGCGAGCAGTTCGGGGGTGGTGACCTCGGGCGCGAGGGTCATGAGTTTGACGCCGCGCTCGAGTGTGCCCAGCAGTGCGATGAGATCCACGTCGGGCTTGCGGATGTGCGAGGGGTCGTGCACGCCCCTGCGAACCTTGCTGACAAAAGGCCCCTCGATATGGATGCCGAGGACCCCCGGTATACCTGCGGCGATCGCGTCGTCGACGGCGCGGATGGCGCTTTCGAGCGTCTCCAGGTCATCGCTGATCAGCGTGGGCAGAAAGCCGGTGGTCCCGAACCGGCTGTGAGCCGCGCCGATGGCGCGGACACCCTCGACCGCCGGTGAGTCGTTGAACAGCACGCCGCCGCCCCCGTTCACCTGCGTATCGATGAAGCCCGGAAGCAACAGGCGTCCGGCGAGATCGATGCGTCTCGACGTGGCAATGCGGGGATCGTTCTCCGCGACCACATCCAGGATGTGCGAGTCCTCGACGAGCAGCGTGCGACCGGTGACAAAGCCCGCCGGCGTCAGCATCTCACCATCGATGAATGCGAGACGCATTACACAGTCGCCGTGACTTTGCTCAAGAACGGCGGCGCATCGGGATTTCGGCCCCGGGCGACGGCAACCTGAGCCAGCAGTCGGTAAAGACTTACGGCCTTCGGGATCGGTGCGAGGGCAGCGAGACACTCCGTCGTCGGAAGCACCAGGGTCCCGGCGGCGCGTCCGCCCGCCAGCGCTACCTCAACACCGCGAGCAGCGAGCTCTGCTGCGAGATCTTCGAGCCCGGGGCGTGCGGCATCGTTCTGCGCAAGCACCAATGCGGGAAAGTGCTCTCCCAGAAGCGCGAGCGGCCCGTGACGGACTTCGGCGCCGCTGTAGGCTTCCGCATGCAGCCCGCAGGTTTCCTTGGCCTTGAGCGCTCCTTCCTGCGCCAGGCCGAGACCGATTCCGCGTCCGATCACATAGAGGTGCTCGGCTTCGATCAGCATCGCAAGCGCAGCCCGCCAGTCGAGATCCCAGGCGTCGGCGAGAGCATCGGGAAGCGCCCGTGTTCCCGCGGCGAGTGGTGCATCCTGCGTCCATTCGGCGACAAGATGCGCAAGGGCGGCGAGGGAGGCGACGTAGGACTTCGTTGCGGCAACACTGCGTTCGAGACCTGCATGAAGCGGGATCGCGAAGTCGGCCATGGCCGCCAGTGGCGCGTCGGGTACGTTGCATAGAGCGATCACGGATGCGCCGTCGCGGCGTGCCGCCTCCACTGAGGCGAGGAGGTCCGGGCTTCTGCCAGACTGTGAGATCGCCAGGAACACACAGCCGCGTAAGTCCTGCCTGATACCGTATACAGAGCTGATTGACGGAGAGGCCGACGACGTCAGTACGTGCGCGCGAGTCTCGATCAAGTATCTCGCATAGGTCGCAGCGTGATCGGAACTTCCTCGAGCGCATGTCACAATCGCGCGGGGCGGACTGGCGCGCAGTGCGTTGCCGATCTCTTCGATCAGCGATGCGTTCGCGCGCAGCTGCTTCGCCACGACTGCTGCCGATTCTGCAGCCTCCGCATACATCAAGGTCGTTTCGGCAGTGCCAACGGGGATCGTCATCTCAGGCATTCAACTCGGCGACGAAGTCGTAGATGTCGCCTCGATAGTACGACTGCGAAAATTCGACGGCGCTGCCGTCACGCAGCGAGCCCAGTCGCTCGACGAGCAGGCCTGGATCTCCTGCCCGGGCCTTCAGGAGCTCCGCCTGCTCCGCACTCAGGACGACGGCGCGCAGCCGCTGCAGCGCGCGCACGGGGCGATGACCTGAGCGCTCGAGTGCTTCGTACAACGATTCGTTGACCGAATCCATCGAGGGGAGGGCGCTCGCAACTATGGTCGCCACTTCGATCGCCATCGGCGCATCGTCCGCGAAGCGCAACCGGTGAAAGCGGTAGACCGGAGTTCCCGGACTCAGGCGCAGCGTCAGCGCTTCCTCCGGCGTTACGGTGCCGGTGGAGCGCTTCAGCCAGACCGAGCGCGGGTTGCGTCCGCGCGCGCGCATGTCTTCCGAGAAGGAAGTCAACATCGCGAAGTTCTTCTCGACGCGCGCGGAGACGAAGTTGCCAGAGCCCTGGCGCCGCACGAGCAGACCTTCGGCGACCAATCCATCCAGGGCCTTGCGGACGGTGATGCGCGAGACCTCGAACTCTGCGGCGAGGTCGCGTTCGGCCGGGAGAGCGTCATCGGGCGCGAGGATGTGCTGGTCGATCGCGAGCTTCAGCGCACGCTGCAGCTGCTGATACAGAGGCAGGTTGCTGTGCGCGTCGAGCGGTCCGACCGCTTTGGCGAGAGAGGGCATCTATGAGTCCCGATAAGGGTGGCTGAAACCGGCAACAGTAATACCAGAAAAGTACCACTTGTAAAACCCGAATACCGTTTCAGACCGATAATTCATTGATCTAATATGAAAAATGGTTGGGTAGAGCACTGCTAATGACGTCTCTGTAGCCAAATAGGAATATTGGTATTATATTGGCACCTAACTGGTGTGAACCGCTCGATCAAGCGGGGACATCGAAGTGCTCGAGGAACGAGCGTGACCTATTGGGGAGTTCAATGAACCGAAAAGTGGCTCTCGCCGTCAAATCGGCCCTCGGCGTATCGCTCATGACGCCCGTCGCTCTCACCTATGCGCAGACCGCGCCGCCCGCCGACACGGGCGCTCCCCTTCAGGAGGTGGTCGTCACCGGCATCCGCGCCTCGCTCGATCAATCCCTGCAGGTCAAGAAAGACGCCACTTCCGTGGTGGACGTCGTCAGTGCCGAGGACATCGGCAAGATGCCGGACAAGAACATCGCCGACTCGCTGCAGCGAGTCCCCGGCATCACGACCAGCTCGGCCGGCGCCAACGAAGGTGGCTTCGACGAGAACGATCGCGTCAGCATGCGCGGCACCAATCCGAGCCTCACGCAGACGCTCATCAACGGACACAACGTTGCCGCCGGCGACTGGTTCGTCCTCGACCAGACCGGCACGGTCGGACGCAGCGTCAGCTACACGCTGCTGCCGTCCGAGCTGGTGAGCCAGGTGATAGTCCACAAGAGCTCGGAAGCTTCGCTCGTGGAGGGCGGTGTAGCCGGCTCGATCGACATCATTACGCGCAAGCCGCTCGATATCTCCAAGCCCTTCTCGTTCGAGCTGTCCGCCGGCGCGGTGTATGCCGACCTGCCTTCCAAGACGGATCCCCAGGTGAGCGCGCTGCTCAACTGGCACACCGATGACCGCAACTTCGGCGTGCTGCTGCAAGGCTTTCGCGAGCAGCGCCACCTGCAGCGCGAGGGCGTCGAGCTGCTGGGTTACGACACCATCGCCGCGGGCAGCCCGATCGCGCTCGCGCACCCGGACCTCTCCGGCGTCCAGTATCCGACCGACATCGGCGAGGCGCTGTTCACCCAGAAGCGCACGCGCACCGGCGGCCTCGTCGATATCCAGTGGAAGCCTTCCGACAATCTGGGCTTCGATCTGTCGGGGTTCATCTCGAAACTGGAGGCGCCGAACTACAACCGCAACTACCTCCTGTGGAACACGCACTACATCAACTCAGGGGCCGGTCAGGCGCCGGATGCGGGGTACCAGGTCGTCAACAACACGCTGGTGAACGCCCATTTCACCGGTGTTCCCGGAACGTTCTACGGCGTGTACGACCAGATCTCGCGCCCGGATGAGAGCGAGAGCTCCAACTTCGTCAACCTGGACGGCGACCTCAAGGTGAGCGACGCGCTGTCATTCGCAGGGCAGATCGGCACTTCGCGGGGCGAGGGCAAGACGCCGACCCAGGATGTCTCGGAGACCCAGCCTGATCTGGGCAACGGCGCCGGCTACACGCTGCACGGCGTGGGCAGCGGACCGAGCTTCAACTTCGGCAGCACCAACAACACCTCGCCGTTCGCCGGCGGCAGTCCGGTCGCCTTCGGCTGGATTTTCGGCGCCCAGGACGTCGATGTCGTGGATCGGGAGGACTGGGCCAAGCTCGATGGCACGTTCGCCATGGAAGGCACGCCCTGGACGGACCTGAAGTTCGGCGCGCGCTGGGAGAAGCATGACCGCGTCTCTCTCGGTGCCATCGGCCAGGGTCCTACCGGCGGGAGCAACCCGGCCACCTATCCGCAGACTTTCTCGAATTATCCGTCGGACTTCGAGAACTTCGGCGGCTCGATCCCCACGGGCATCTGGTATTGGACGCCGGCGCAGCTCGCCGCCTACAACAGCCCGGCGAACGTGAATCGCGACCCGATCACCCGCGTCTACATTCCGGACGGCTGGTTCGAGGTCCACGAGAAGACCTACGCCGCCTACGTCCAGGCGGACTTCAAGGGCAGCAACTGGAGCGGCAACATCGGCCTGCGGTTCGTGAGAACTGTCGAGGACACCATCAACTACGCCCAGGATAGCTCCGTGACGGCGACGACACCCGGCGCCGTAACGACTTCCGCCTTCGGCCCCTATGTCGCTCGCCCGGTCGACCACGACTACAACGATGTGTTGCCGAGCGCAAACTTCAAGTACGAGCTCGATCCGGAGCTGCTGGCCCGGTTCGCGGTGTCCGAGACCATGACTCGTGCGGATTACTCCGCGCTCGCCGCCAATACCTCTCTCGGGGCGCCCCCGGAGGGGACGACTCCCGGATCCGGTACGGGTGGCAACCCCGACTTGAAGCCGATCCGCTCGACCAACGTGGATGCCGGCCTCGAGTGGTATTTCGCCAAGCGCTCGCTGCTGTCGGCGACCGCCTTCTACATGGATCTGCACAACTACATCGGCTACGGGACCAAGCCCCTGACAGAGCTTTCCTTCAGCAACCAGTTCCCCCAGGGGCAGGCCCTCAACTACCTTTTGTCGGTGCCGATCAACACCCAGGGGCGCGTCGAGGGGCTGGAGCTCAACTACGTCCAGGCGATCACCGAGCACTTCGGCCTTGGGGCGAACTACACCTTCGCCGATGCCAAACAGACCTCCGGTGTGCCCACGACCGGCCCCTCAGCAGGTGATGACCGGCTCGTCGGCGCCTCGAGGAACACGTACAACGTCAACGGGTACTATGAGGACGCGCGCTTCAGCGCGCGCATCAATTACACGTACCGCTCGGCGTTCTACAGCGGCCTCGATCGCAGCTCGGCCTTCACTCAGGATGCGATCGGGACTCTGTCGGCGTCGTTCGGTTACACCATCAACGACAATTTCGCGGTGACCCTCGACGGCCAGAACCTGAACAACCCCACGCTCAAGTACTACGCCTTGAACACCACTCAGCCGCGGGCGTTCTACGTCAACGGCCGGCAGTACTACCTGAACCTGCGGATCAAGTTCTGAGCTGAAGCGGACGGGCGGGCGCACGCGACTCCAGTCGTGGCAAGCTAGGGGTCGCGTGCCTACCGATCGCAACCCATTGAGGGGGGTAACCCGCCGCCCAAGCCTCGCTCTGACGAGGGTGGGCTGCCGCCGGGGCCACTCCCTGCTTTTCGGCGGTGCCGGAGCCGTGCTCCGGGCCACGGGTGTGTGCATGCTTGCAGCTCTTGCCGGAGTCGCCACCGCCGCGCAGCCAGCCAGGTCGCCCCAACGCGAGGTGATCTCTGCACGAGCCGCGGCATCTGAGCCCGGGCTCGCCGCGATCCCCGCTCCTGCGGTGCCATCGTCGCCCCGACTGGACGTGATCCCTGCGCCTGCGCACGTCGAGTCTGGCAAGGGGTCTTTCATACTCCGGTCGGATGCCACCCTGTCCCACCCACGCGATGCGCAAGCGGCGCAGATCGCGGCCTATTTCGCGCAACTCATGCTGGAGACGCGCGGTCTGCGGCTGCATCTGTCCGAGCGGGCGGGTCAGGCGACGGCCGGGGAGCAGATCATCTTCCGGCTGGACCCCTCACTGTCGATCGCCGATTCGGAAGGCTACGAGATCGATGTCTCTCCTTCGCGCATCATGCTGTCTGCTCGCGATTCGCGCGGATTGTTCTATGCCGCGGTGACGCTCTGGGAGCTGTGCACGCCCGGTCCTGCACGCGGCGATGACGAGGTCGTCCTGCCGGCGATGCGCATCGACGACTCACCCAGGTTTCGCTGGCGCGGGCTGATGCTGGATTCCGCCCGCCACTACCAGTCCCCGGAATTCATCATGCGGCTCATCGACTGGATGGCGCTGCACAAGCTCAACGTGCTGCAGTGGCACCTCACCGACGATCAGGCCTGGCGGCTGCAGATCAGGAAATATCCGCTCCTGACCAGCGTGGGGGCCTGGCGGCTGCCCGCGGGCGCGGCGGCGCTCGCCGACATCGATCCGGGAACCGGCAAGCCGCGCCTCTATGGCGGGTATTACACGCAGGAGATGGTGCGACAGATCGTGGCGCACGCGGCAGAGCGCTACGTGACGATCGTTCCGGAAATCGATGTCCCCGGGCATGCTACGGCGGCCATCGTGGCCTATCCGTGGCTCGCAGTGACGGACTCGCCGCCCACGGCCGTCCCCGCCGACTGGGGCGTCTACGACAATCTGCTGAGCCCACAGCCCTCGACGTTCGAGTTTCTCAAGAATGTGCTCGATGAGCTGATCGAGCTGTTCCCCGGTGAGTATGTGCACGTAGGAGGGGATGAGGTCGTCACCGATCAATGGAAAGCCTCGGCGCGCGTGCAGGCGCGCATGCGGGAGCTCGGCATCCGCAATGCGACCGCCCTGCAGGGCTATTTCACGCGCTGGATGCAACAGTATCTGCAATCGCACGGTCGCAGGCTCATCGGTTGGGATGAGATTCTCCAGGGAGGCATCGGGTCCGATGCGGCGGTGATGTCCTGGCGTGGGACGGCGGGTGCGCTGACGGCTGCCGCGAGCGGCCACGACACGGTGCTGTCGCCGTCGCCGACGCTCTATTTCGACAACGCGCAAGGCGCCCGTCGTGACGAGCCTCCCGGCCGTGAGACAGTGATTCGGCTCGAAGACGTTTATCGCTTCGATCCCATGCCCGCCGCCATTGAACCGCAGCAACGCTCCCACGTGCTCGGAGTGCAGGCCAACATCTGGACCGAGCACATCCGGACCGCGGAGAGAGTGCAGCAGATGACCTTCCCGCGTGCGGCCGCAGTCGCCGAGGTCGGGTGGTCCAATCCCCAACACATCGACTGGCAAAGTTTTATCCGGCGGTTGCCGCGGGAGCTGGATCGCTATCGAGCCCTCGGCCTGCAGTATTCCACCGATATCTTCGCCGTGAATGTCCAGGCGGATCTGGATCGCGAGCGCGAGAGCGTTCATCTGAGCCTGGAAAATCAAGCCGGTTTCGGCGACATCCGCTACACCCTCGATGGCAGCGACCCGGGCCCCGCGGCGCCCCTCTACACCCATCCCCTCGATGTTCCTGCTCGCGGCGAGCTGCGCGCCGGGGTCTTTCAAGATCGCGAGAGCCTCGCCGGCATCGTCTCGCGGGGGCTGGACATCCGTGCACTCGAGCGGCGCTCCAGCCACCAGCTGCAGCCGTGTACCCGCAAGCTGCTGTTGTCCCTCGAGGATGACGCCCCAGTGAATACCGGCGAGCCGCGCGCAGTGTTTTCGATCGATATCCTCAACCCCTGCTGGATGTTCACCGGGGTCGATCTGTCGCATGTCACGAGCGTCCAGGCAGCCGTTGGGCAGGTGCCATTCAACTTTCGAGTCGGCGCCGAGCGGCAGGCGATCAAGCTGAATCCGCCGCGCACCAGCGCAGGGGAGCTGGAGGTGCGGATCGACAGCTGCGAAGGGCCGCCGGCCGCGGTGCTTCCCCTGGAACCGGCCGTAGGAAACAATGCGGTCACGACGCTGCCGCCGGCGACGCTCCCAGCGCGGCCCGGGCGACACGATCTGTGCTTGAAGTTCACGCAGCACCAACTCGATCCGCTGTGGGCGATCGATTGGGTGCAACTGCTGGAGTGAGCTCGCCGATGGCGCATCTGAGGCTGCTTGCACCTCTGGCCGGCTGGTGCTCTTCACTCGAGGAAGCACCCGATCCGGTGTTCGCCGGCCGCATGCTCGGCGATGGCGTGCTGATAGACCCTACTTCCGCGACGGTCCTCGCACCGTGTGATGGTGAAATCATCCTGCTTCCGGCAACCCGGCATGCGGTGACTGTGCGCGCAGCCGGCGGCATCGAGGTGTTGATCCACGTCGGCATAGACACCGTAGGGCTCGGCGGCGAGGGTTTCGAGCAGCACACCAGTCCGCGGGCGCACGTCCGTGCCGGTGAGCCTTTGATCAGCTTCGACATGGATGTCGTAGCCCAGCGTGCCAAGAGTCTGCTGACGCCCGTAATCCTCACCGCAGGCCGCGGTTTCGGCATCCTGCGCCGCTGCGAGGACGGACCCTTGCGCGCTGGAGACTTCCTGATGGAGCTTGCGGTCGGGGAGAGCGATCCGCGCTGCGTTTCGGATTCGACCGCCGGTGGCGTCGTGCGGCGCATGCACGTTCCGTTCGAGCATGGGATCCACGCACGTCCGGCTGCGCTGCTCGTTAACTCGATCAAGCGACTGGCGGCTGAGGTGCAGGTCTCGGCGAACGGCCATCAGGCCGACGCTCGCAGCACCGTCGCCCTGATGTCCCTTGGAGTTAGCTGCGGCGATGAGATTGTGATTGAAGCGCGTGGGCCCGATGCGCACGCGGCAGTGGAGGCACTCGCGGGTGTTGTCGGAGCTGGTGGCTCGGTCGCCGCGGCTGGTGCTGCGGGCGCGCCTGGCGGTGGCGCGTCACATCGTGACGCCGCGGCATCGTCCGCTGGTGGCGCTTCGCGGCCTGACGCCGCGGCGTCCTGCCCCGGGGACGCTTCGCCTCCTGATAGCGCGATGGCGCGCCTCGACGGCGCTAGGGTCATGCACGGTGTCATCGCCAGTCGCGGACTGGCTATCGGTCGCGCCTTCCGGTTCGGGCGGCCCGAGGTGAGCGTGGTGGAGGCGGGCGCCGGCGTCCCATTCGAGGGCACCGCGCTCGAGAACGCGCGAGCGATAGTTGCCGCTGCGTTGCGTCAGCGCCTCGAGACGGCATCCAGCACTGGGCGGGAAATCGTCAGCGCACATCTGGAGCTGTTGGAGGATCCGCAGCTCCTGGCCTCGTCCAACGCGTGGATCGCGAAGGGCAAGAGTGCCGGGTGGTCCTGGAGAGCGGCTCTCAGGGTCAGTGTCGACGCGTTACGGGATCTGAACGATTCACGCATGCGCGAGCGCATCGACGACCTGCTCGATCTGGAGACCCAGGTGCTGCTCGCGCTGCAGGGCGCTGTGCCGGCGAGCACCGACATCCCGCGGGATGCCATTCTCATCGCGCGCGACCTGCTTCCGTCGCAGCTCGTGTCGCTGGATGCGACCCGGGTCGGTGCGATCTGCATGGCGGCGGGCGGTTCCACCTCACATGCGGCGATCCTGGCTGCTGCCATGGGCATTCCGGCGCTCGTCGCTCTGGGCCCGGATGTGTTGGAAATCGAGAACGGCACGACGCTCCTGGTGGATGCGAACGCCGGCCTGTTGCAAGTGGATCCGGTGGAAGCGGTGCTCCGGGAGGCGCAGGGGCGCCTCGCGGCGCGTCGCAGACAGCTGGCGGAAGCGGCGGCCGCTGCGGGTGCGCAGTGCAGGACGGCGGACGGAACCCGAATCGAGGTCTTTGCCAACGTCGGCTCCCTGGCGGAGGCCCAGGCGGCGGTTCGCAACGGAGCGGAGGGCTGCGGCCTGCTGCGAACGGAGTTTCTGTTTCTCGAGCGCACCGAGCCTCCGGGCGAGTCCGAGCAGGCCGCGCGTTATCAGGAGATCGCCACCGCGTTCACGGGTCATCCGGTCGTCATCCGGACGCTGGACATCGGCGGCGACAAGCCGATTCCCTATCTGCCGCTGCCTCACGAGGACAACCCGGCTCTCGGGCTGCGCGGCGTGCGGACGAGTCTGCGGAATCCGGATCTTCTGCGGGTACAGCTGCGCGCGATCCTCGGCGTTCGCCCTTTCGGGCAATGCCGCATTCTGTTGCCGATGGTTACCGATGCCGCAGAAGTGCGCGCGGTGCGCCGGATGGTCGAGGAGGAGCGGGCAGCCATGGCCAACGCATCCGAAGTTGCCATTCGCGTTGGCGCGATGATCGAGACGCCCGCTGCTGCCATGATGGCGGGGAGCCTCGCGCGCGCTGCCGACTTCCTCTCGCTTGGGACGAACGACCTTACCCAGTACGCGCTGGCAATGGATCGCGGGCATGCCGAGCTCGCGCAGCGTCTGGATGCGCTTCATCCGGCCGTGCTGCGCCTGATTGCGGAGACGACGATGGCCGCAAGGACGCATTCGCGCACCGTGGCGGTGTGCGGTGGGCTGGCCTCGGATCCGCTTGCCGTCCCGGTGTTGATCGGCCTGGGAGTAGAGGAGTTGTCCGTGGTGCCCTCGGCGCTCGGTGAGCTGAAAGCGCTGATCGGCACGCTTGATCTGCGCGAGTGCCGCGAGCTGGCGCGCAATGCGTTGGAGCAGGAGTCCGCCGGGGCTGTGCGAGCGTTGCTTGCGCGCCGGCGCGAATCCAATGCCGAGGTGATGCGATGAAGTCGATACTGGCAAAGCTCCAACGCGTGGGCGGGGCGCTGATGCTGCCCATAGCCGTGTTGCCAATCGCGGGTCTGTTGTTGCGCCTCGGGCAGCCGGACCTCCTCGACTTCGCCTCGATGGCCGCGGCGGGCAGCGCGATCTTCGACAATCTCGGCTTGCTGTTCGCCGTCGGCGTCGCGGTGGGTCTGGCTCGGGAGAATCACGGCGCTGCGGGCCTTGCGAGTGTCGTGGGTTATCTCGTTGCCACCCAAGGTGCGCAGGTGCTGATCGTCGTGCCTCACGAGGCGCTGGCGGGCTTGAGCGGGCAGGCCCAGGATCTCGCGGCGGCAGCCTACAAGGCGCGTGAGCTCGGCAAGTTGAGCGTGCCTGCCGGCATTCTCTCGGGGCTCATCGCTGGGGCGCTCTACAACCGCTTCAGTGACATTCGCCTGCCGAGCTATCTGGCGTTCTTCGGCGGGCGGCGGTTCGTTCCGATTGCGGCCGGCTTTGCGGGGCTGGGGCTGGCGGCGCTGTTCGGGTGGGAATGGCAATCGCTCGAGACGGGCATGGACGCACTGAGCCATTCGGTGCTGCACGCGGGCGCTTTCGGACTGTTCGCCTACGGCGTCTTGAATCGCGTGCTGATCGTGACCGGCCTGCATCACATCATCAACAACATCGCGTGGTTTCTGCTCGGTGACTACAACGGTGTCACCGGCGATCTCAAGCGCTTCTTCGCCGGCGACCCCGGCGCGGGCGCTTTCATGGCAGGATTCTTCCCCGTCATGATGTTCGGGCTGCCGGCGGCGTGCCTGGCGATGTATCACACTGCGCGCCCGGAACGCCGCAAGGCTGTAGGGGGCTTGCTCGGGTCCATCGCATTCACGTCGATTCTGACCGGCGTCACCGAGCCCATCGAGTTCACTTTTCTGTTCCTCGCGCCCGCACTGTACGCCATACACGCAGTTCTCACCGGGCTGGCCTTCGTCATCATGAATGCGCTGCACGTACGCCTGGGCTTCGGGTTCTCCGCCGGCCTGTTCGACTACGTCCTGAACTTCAGCAAGGCCACCCACCCCTGGCTGCTCTTTCCGGTCGGCCTCGTCTATTTTGCGCTGTATTACGGCCTGTTTCGCTTCGCCATCGTCAGGTTCGACCTGAAGACTCCGGGGCGCGAGGCGCCGGAAGCACTCGTCGCCAAGGGCGAAGCGGTGCGGGGAGCTACCGAAAGCGAGCAAGCGTGGAGCTTTATCCATGCGCTGGGCGGGGGCGCGAACATTCGTTCCATCGATGCCTGCACGACGCGCTTGCGGCTGTCGGTAGATTCCCAAAGCGGCGTCGACGAAGGGGCGCTGAAGCGGCTGGGAGCCCGTGGCGTTGTGCGCCCATCGGCCGGTACCCTTCAAGTGGTGGTTGGGCCGACGGCGGATCAGCTCGCCAGCGACATGCGAAAGGCCTTGGCGGGAGCGCCGCCGCCCGCGCCCGGCAATGCGCCGTTGCAGCGGAGTGCGCCCGCGCTCGGTACTGCGGACGCGCCGTTGCAGCGGAGTGCGCCCGCGCTCGGTAGTACCGACGCGCTGTCGCAGCTGGCTACGCGCGCGCCCGGTACCACGTCGCCGCCGCATCCGGCGGAGCCCCCGGCAGACGGCAGCGTGCAGCGCCTGCTCACAGCGTTGGGAGGCCGCGCCAACATTCGGGCAATCGAGCTCTCTTCGACGCGGGTCCGAGTGAACGTGGCAGACCCCTCGCTCGTGGATCAGCACGCAGTCGGATTGCTCGGGCTGCGCGGTATCGCGATGCCCACCGCCCACTGCGTGCACCTGCTGATCGGCTCCGCTGCCGAGGCGACGGCGCTGAAACTGCGAAGCGCGGCCGCGCTTCAGGGCGGCGGCTGAGGAATCGGCGTCGGCTTGCCGGTAACCGGATTGTTGTAATGAAACGGCGGCATGGTGGTGGGCCGCGGATACATCTCGAAGTGCACTGACGGTGGCCGGTCCGGAGGATTGCTCGTGGAGACTCCCGGCGGCGGACGTGGTTGCAGATCCTTCCAGCCCTGATCGTACGGGATGAAGTAAGTGTTGTAGACCTGGTCGTGGTGGAATTGCCAGACGCCATTCACTTTGACGAACTGGTTCTCGTAGATTCCCCCCATCCACATTCCCGCCTTGCCGTAGTTCCCCATCATGCTGAAGGCACGTGCACGCACACGCGCCGTCTTGCCGTCGTCGGCGACATCGATCACCGGCTGAAACTGCATGTGATTGTGTAGATTGCCCTCGTGCACGCCAGGCTCGCCGTACAGATTCAGGCTGCGTCGGATGCTGGCGCGGCCGACGTACGCCCCACGCAGCGCGATCTCGATGTTGCCGTCTGCAGCAAACAGGTTGGCGAGCCGATCCCACTCGAGTGTCGCCAGGTAATAGCCATAGCGCATCTGCAGGTTCTCGAGCTGCTGGAAGTCCTCCAGCAGGCCCAACCGATGATCCACTTCCGCGAGGGCTTTCTCGATGGCGCTGGTGCTCGCAGCCGGCAGGGCTACCGCGAAATCAGCGGCACTGTGCGTGTATACGGGCGCGCCGGTGACGGGATTCGGATAGTGGAACGGCGGCACGGAGATACCGTCGATCGACTGGCGAGCGGAGGCTGCGGTCCGGTCCGGGGTCAAGGACGGCTCGAAGCTGCTGGTCATCCGCACGGTCTTGCCCCAACCATCCTCGAAGGGGGTGTACATCGTGGGAAAGTAGTGCACCTTGCGGATCTTCCACACGCCGTGGTCCTTCACGTAGTCGTTCTCGGCAATGCCGACACCCCATTCGTGAAACTTCCCGGCCTGCGCCGCCTGGCTGAAAATGCGCCAGCGGCCGCGCGCACTCTTGCCATCCGGGGCCACGTGCACGATCGGTTGCAGTTGCATCTGATCGTACAGGCGTCCCGCCTGGGGAAATTCTGTGCCGATCCCTCGTAGATAGCTCAGCACGCGCTTTTTACCGATGAAAGTGCCTCGCCCGTCGATCTCGTACTCGCCGTCATCAGCGAAGAGATCGGCGGCCTGCGTCCACATGGCCTTGTCGATGTAGTAGCCGTAGATGCGTTGCAGGTTCTCGATATCGTCCTGATCGCGCAGCAGTTGCACGTCCTGCCGCAGAACGGCGACACGGTGGGCGAGATCCTGTAGCGAGGCCTCGTGATCTGCGGTGCTGCGTTCGCTCACCGGAGCGCTCGCCCCGTTCTCCGGTTGGTCGAAAGTGAAGGGCGGCAGGTAGCCGCCGGGCCAGGTGCGGTACTGCTCGGTGGGCGGCCTGTCCGGGGGCAGCTGATCGGAAACGTACTTGCCGCCGTTGACGTCGATGTTCTTAGCCCATCCGCCGTGGTAGGGGACGACCAGCGTCTGATACCAGTGCAGCGACTTGATCTTCCAGACGCCGTGATCCTTGACGTACTGGTTGACGTAAGGCCCTTCACCCCAGGTAGCGCGATTACCGAGTTGCCCGGAGAGAATGACATCCCGCCAGGTCGCCTTCGCCGTCCGTCCGTCGGAGGAGATGCTGACGTAGGGCATGAGCTGCATGTTCTCGAACAGCTGTCCCGGCGCGAGGCCCGTGCGCCCGCCGCCCACCGCACGGAGGTATTCGCGCACTCGCTTCTGGCCGACATACACCCCATCGAGACCTACTTCGAGCGTGGCGTCTGCGGCAAACAGGTTCGCTGCCTCATCCCACAGGCCGCGATCGAGGTAGTAACCGTAGGCGCGCTGCAGACGCTCGACCGCGTTGGTGTCCTCGAGGAGGCTCTTGCGAGCCTCCAGCGCTGCGACCCGAGCCTCCAGCTCACGGGTACCCGGAATACTCGGTGTGCTCATGGAGTGCGTGCAGGCCGTGACCAGTATCGAGAGCGCGGCCGCAAAGGCTGCCGTGCGTGCAATCGCTGTGATCACCTGACCCGCCCCTTTTTTGCGCTTACACAGACAAATCACGGTAGCAGACAATCACCGCCGCTCGGAAGCGCTATTTCGGCCGGGCGCGCAATGGCGTGTGGCACGACCGCTTGATGGTACGCTGTGCCGCAAAAGGGGGGAGCGATGAAAAGAACAGTCATGACGGTGGGCGCCGCGGTCTGGATGCTGAGCGCGTGGGCGGCCGGTCAGCCCACAGCGGAGCAGATGCTGGCCGCGGGACGCTGCGATCGCACTTGCCTGACAGACCTGGCCGGGCAGGTCATCGCCGCGCTGGCGGCACACGATGCCAGCCGTTTGCCCTTACGCCACGACGTACGCTACACCGAGAACGGTCAGACCCTGCGGTTGAACGACGGACTGTGGGAGACCGCCGACGGATTGTCGAACTATACGATGTACCTGGCGGACCCGGAGTCGGGTGCGGCGGCGTTCATGGGGACGATCCGCGAAAGCGGCCGCGAGGCGATGCTGGCGCTGCGGCTGAAGGTCATCGGCAGGAAGATCTCCGAGATCGAGGCAGTGATCGCACGCACATCCGGTACTCCGAGCCCGTTCGGAGTCAACTACGCGGATGTGAAGCCGGAGCCGATCTTCAGCCAGACGCTCTCGCCGGCGCAGCGCAGGCCTCGCGAGCAGCTGATCGCGATCGCGAATTCCTATTTCGAGGGACTCGAGCAGGCGACGGGGAAGGTCACTCCGTTCGAGCCGACCTGCAAGCGCCGCGAAAACGGGTCGACGACCGCCAACAATCCCGAGGCGAAGAATGCGATCGCCAAACTCAGCTGCGGAGCACAGTTCGATACAGGCTTCTCGCCCTTCATCACCGAGGTACGCGGCCGTCGCTATCCGCTCGTGGACGAGGAGCGTGGGTTGGTGCTCGCGTTCCTGTCGTTTGATCACTCCGGGCGGATCAAGACGGTGCATCGTACGGATGGGACGATAGCCAAGGTGCCCCCGCCGTTCGATACGCCCTACACCTTTCTCATC
Source organism: Steroidobacteraceae bacterium (assembly GCA_035552975.1). Taxonomy (GTDB): domain Bacteria; phylum Pseudomonadota; class Gammaproteobacteria; order Steroidobacterales; family Steroidobacteraceae; genus 13-2-20CM-66-19. The sequence goes on along the minus strand of DATNEN010000160.1, from coordinate 20,689 downwards.
GCGGAGCTGTTCAAGATTCGCGACGGGCGCATCGCGCAGGTCGAAGCGGTTCTGCTGCCGACTCCGTACGCGATGCCTTCAGGTTGGTAGCGGCAGATGACTCAGATGATCCGGTAATAGCGAAACAGCGAGTGATCGGGCTCGCCCTGCGGTGAGCTCTGCGGGCGGCGTTGTCCGATACCCACCAGCACCGAGCGGTTGAGCCAATCGTGCGGGCCCTCCGGTGCGCGGAAGTAGGGTGTGCAGCGGAAGTAGGCCGGAATGGCCGGCGGCTCCTCAGCTGCCTGACCCGCCTTGCGCAGCGGCCCGTGCACGTAGCCGAGGTTGCGGATGTAGATCCTGGTACCGTCGTCGGCCTCGATCATGTAGTGCGCGTTGAGCTCGACGACCCCGTCCGGTCGCACGACCGGCCAGTCAGCGCCGCTGAAGTCCACCAGGCGTCCGTTCAGCAGCGGACCTGTCACCGTGCAGCCGCTCCCCACGGAGGTGTAGCCGTGCCGGGAGCCACCGGAGATGGGCCCGAAGACCCACCGCTTGTCGAAGTTGATGCGAATGTCGAAGGCATGCTCGAAGCGCAGCGCGAGGGCCGCCTCCAGCGCCGCAGCATCGGCCGAGGGCGTGTTGCTCACGACTGGTGAATGGTCTTCGTCACGAGGCAGGCCTCGATGCCCTCGGGCCCATCTTCAGCGCCGTGGCCGCTTTCCTTCACCCCGCCGAAGGGGGCATCCGCCGCCGCCATCACCACCTGGTTGATGCCGACCATGCCCGCCTCGATGGCATCGCCGATCAGCAGGGCGCGCTTGGCGGATTCGGTGAACGCATACGCCGCCAGTCCGTACGGCAGGCGGTTCGCCTGTTCGACGACCTCATCGAAGCTGCTGAAGCGGGCAAACACCGCGACCGGGCCGAAGGGCTCCTCGTTCATGATGCGCGCCTTCACCGGCACATCCGACAGCACCGTGGGCTGGTAGAAGAAGCCTTCCTTGCCCCGGCGCTCCCCGCCGACGTGCAGCTTCGCGCCGCTGTTCACGGCATCGCCGATGAACTGCTCCATGGCCGCCGGGCGGCGGGGGTTGGCCATCGGCCCCATCTGGATTCCGGAGATCAATCCGTCACCGACGGTGACCTTGGTCGCGCGCTCGGTGAACGCGCTGACGAACCGATCGTAGATGCCATCCTGCACATAAAAGCGCGTGGGGGAAACGCAAACCTGCCCGGCATTGCGGAATTTGGCCGTCGCCAGCATGTCCACCGAGCGAGTGAGATCGGCGTCATCGAACACGATCACCGGGGAGTGGCCTCCCAGCTCCATGGTGGTGCGCTTGACGGTTGCGGCGGCGAGCGCGAGCAGATGCTTGCCCACGGCGGTGGAGCCGGTGAAGGAGAGCTTGCGGATGATCGGCGAGGCCAGCAGGTGGCGCGAGACCTCATCCGGCACACCGAATACGAGCTGCGCGACGCCGGGGGGCAGGCCCGCATCGAGCAGGGCTCGCAGGATCTCGATTGCCGAGCCGGGAGCTTCCTCGGCCGGCTTGAGAATCACCGAGCACCCGGCCGCAATCGGGGCACCCAATTTGCGCCCGGGGTTGCCGATCGGGAAGTTCCAGGGAGCAAAGGCCGCCACCGGACCTACCGGCTCCTTCATCACGACCGTCCGGCTACCCGTTGGGCGAACCAGCACCCGCCCATAGAGGCGGCGGCACTCCTCGCCATAGAACTCGAACAGGTTCGCCGTCGCCATGGCCTCGATCCGGGTCTCCGGCAGGGTCTTGCCTTCCTCCAGCGTGCCGACCCTCGCAATATGCTCGAGCCGCTCGCGGATCAACTGGGCCGCACCCTTGAGCACCCGGGCCCGCTCATCTGCGGTAGCCCGCTTCCACACGCGATAGCCGCGCTCGGCTGCCTGCAGCGCACGATCGAGGTCCGCGGCATCTACCAGAGGCAGCTGTCCCAGCACCGCTCCGCTTGCCGGATTGACGACGGCATGGGTGCGGCGCCGGCCGACTCCGACCCATTCGCCGTCGATGTGGAGCTTCAGTTCCGGGTAGCCGAGATTCAGTTGGGGGGCTGCATTCATGGGCGTGCACTTCCGTGGGGTTTGTGCCTAGTCTACCAGCGTGATCGATCGTTCCCGAATCGGTACAACCCCCTCCAGGCTCAGGTGAAGGAGCTTGCGGGGCCGGGACCATCCACTGCAAGCTCTGAGCCTCCCCCTCAGGAGGCGGATGATGGAAATCACCGGCAGAGGCCTGTGCAGGTCGGTGCGCTCTCGGTTCAGGGCCGCGCCGCCGCAGGCCTAGCGCACTACCTATGGAAGACACCATACAGGACACTTCGCTTTCCGATGAGCAGCTGCAGGACTGGCGCGAGCGCGCCCTCGAGGTCGAGAACGAAGTCGCTGCCGCGATCATCGGCCAGCAGCCGCTGATCAGGCTGCTCAATGTGGCCGTGTTCGCCCGAGGCCACGTTCTCCTGGAGGGAGACGTCGGTGTTGGAAAGACGACACTGTTACGGGCTTTTGCGCGGGCGGTAGGGGGCGAGTTCGAACGCGTCGAAGGCACGATCGACCTGATGCCCGGGGATCTGGTGTATCACACCTACGTCGATGCCGACGGCAAGCCGCGTATCGAGCCAGGGCCTCTGCTCAGGCACGGCGAGCGCCTCACCACGTTCTTCTTCAACGAGATCAATCGCGCGCGCCCGCAGGTGCAATCCCTGTTGCTGCGCGCCATGGCCGAGCGCTCGGTCTCGGCGTTCAACCGGGAATACCGATTTCCGGTCATGCTCGTGTTCGCCGACCGTAACCGCGTCGAGCGCGAGGAGACCTTCGAGCTGGCCTCGGCCGCGCGCGACCGCTTCATGTTCGAGCTGCGGATGCCCACTCCCACCGACGCGGCTACGCGGCGCTCGCTGGTGTTCGACCCGGCGTTTCATGACGTCGACGAGCTGCTGCAGCGGGTCGCTCCCGAGGTGCTTCCCTGGAGGCAGATGAATGTGATCGGAGCGGCCATCCAGCGCAGCGTCAGGGCGACCGATGCCCTGGAGCGTTATGTGCTGGATCTGTGGGAAGCGACGCGCTCTCCCAGGAGCGTCGGTGTCCAGCTCGAGGGCGTGGATATGGACAACCTCATTCTGGCGGGCGCCAGTCCCCGTGGCGTCATGGCGCTCACGCGGGCGGCACGAGTGGTTGCGTGGCTGGCCGGTCGCACGCATCTGATTCCCGATGACGTGCGGGCGATCGTGCCGTTCGTGCTCGGTCATCGCATCTTCTTCACGCCCGTGTACGAGTTGCGCCGTGCTCAGATCGCCGATGCCCTCATCGAGCAGATCCTGGACCGGGTGCCGACACCGCGCTGACCATGCGCGCGCCGCAGGAATTCCACTATCGCTTGCCGACCCGCGTTCGCGGCCACCGGCCAGGCTCGCATCCGGGACTGGCCATCGGGGCGGGCCAGGAGTTCGTCTCGCACGTGAGCCTGTATGAGCGGGCGGATCCGCGCCGCCTCGACCTGCGGGCGAGCCTGAGATCGCTGCGCCAGGAATGGCTGGTGCGGGTGAACAGGCAGCGCGCCGGAGTCGCCGTGCACGCCGTCGTCGATGTCTCCGCTTCCATGCGCTTTGGAGCCGGGTCCAAGCGGCAGATGGTGGGCGATTTCCTCGAGTCGCTCGGGCTGAGCGCCTTTCGGGCCGGCGACCTGTTGGGCATGCTGGCCTTCGATACCCGCGAGCGCGAGGAGTTGTTCCTGCCACCGCGCATCGGGCGAGGCAGCGGCAGTCTGTTGCGCCAGCGGCTGGAGGAGTTCTGGGACGCTGAGGGTGGCGCTGAGAAAGGCGACGATGCGGCTCAGGGATTGGAGCTCGCGGCGAAGCGCCTCGCAGGTCGCGACGGGTTGGTGTTCATCGTCTCCGACTTCCATTGGCCGCTGGAGAGATTGAGCGCGGCGCTCGACCTGCTCGCGCATTCCACTGTCGTACCGCTCATCGTGTGGGATCGTGCCGAGATGGAGCCGCCGGCCAGCAATGGCTTCGCCTTGTTGCGCGACTCGGAGTCCGGCGCCCCGCGCACATTATGGCTGCGGCCGAGTCTGCGGGTGCGCTGGCACGAAGCGGTGGCACACCGCCGCGAGCAGCTCGAACGCGTCTTCGCGGCCCACTTCATACGCCCGTTGTATCTGCAGGGCAGCTTCGATGCCGAGGTGATGTCGAAATATTTCCTGGAGGGGGTCCAGTGAGCCCGGTCCCGGCCCTCGTGAGTCAGCCGCGGCCCTTCGGATATGTCGTCGGCGACCTGCTCGAGCAACGCGTGCTGCTGCAAGCAAACCATCGTGGACTCGAGCCTGTGTCTCTCCCGCGCCCCGGCCGCGTCGGTGTCTGGCTCGAGAGGCGCGCAGCGCACGTCGAGTCCGATTCGCAGGGGCAACACTGGCTGGTCATCGAGTATCAGTTGATCAACGCTCCTCAGGGCCTGACGACGGTCAACATCCCCACGTGGACTCTCAGCACGAAGAGCGGCGAGGTGTTGAGCGTCGCGCAGTGGCCGCTCAGTGTAGGGCCGCTGACGGCACGCGCGGTGATCTCGCAAGGAGGCCTGCAGGAGCTGCGGGCGGATCGGCCTGCGCCCTCGGTGGCGACCGGCCCGATCGTTCGGCAGATCGATCTCTGGTCGGGCGCGTTGCTGCTGACTTTGCTGTTGTGGGCAGGTTGGCTCGCATGGCGAAACTGGCGCGATGCGCTCAATCAACCCTTTGCGCGCGCGGCACGCGAGATGCGCGGGGTCGCGGAGGACGCTCCGCAAGCCTGGCAGGCGCTGCATCGGGGGTTCGATCGAACCGCAGGCCGCGTCGTGCAGGGCTCGACGCTGCCGAGCCTGTTCGAGCGTGCCCGCTACCTCGAGCCCCTGCGTCCGCGGATCGAAGCGTTCTTCGCCCAATCGGCGCAGTATTTCTTCGACGGCACCGTCCGGCAGGCGCCTCAGCGGCTGTCGGTGCACGCCCTGTGCAACGAGCTTCGGCAATTCGAACGGCGGTATCACCGGTGAGCTGGCTGGACTTCGCACATCCGTGGGCACTGGTGTTGGCACCCCTGGCCGCGCTGCCGCTGTGGCGCCCGCGCACGGGGCTGCTGACATTCTCTTACGTCTCGTGGCTGCCGCCGGACCGGCTCGGTCGTCTGGCGGCGGCCTTATGGCGTGGCCTGGCCGTCCTGGCGATGCTCGGCATGGTGCTGTCGCTCGCGGGGCCAGGTATTCCCCAGACGGAGGTGATCCGTACCGGACACGGCGCTGAGATCCTGGTGCTGATCGACCGCAGCCGCAGCATGGATCTGCGCATGCTGCCGGCCAACTGGCGGCAGATCGATCCGATGATCCGCACACAGCAGGCCTGGCACAACGGTCCCATCAAGAGCAAGACCGCGCGCGACCTGCTCTCCAAGTTCGTCTCGGAGCGCCCCGACGATCGGTTCTCGCTCATGTTCTTCAGCACCGGCCCTTTACCTGTCGTGCCCTTCACACAACACGATGAGGTTGTACAGGCTGGAATCACGGCCGGAGGGGTGGGAGTCGGGCTATCGGACACGGACGTGGGCCGCGCAATGCTCGAGGCGATCCGCGAGTTCGAAGCGCGAACCTATTCCGGTAGCCGGATCATCCTGCTGGTCTCCGACGGCGGCGCGCAGTTGGATCCCCCGACTCGCGCCCGCATCCGCGCCGGCCTGCTGCGCAACCGCATTTCTCTGTACTGGCTCTACCTGCGCTCGGTCAACAGCCCCAACCTGGATACGAAGGAGCCCGATGCGGGGGCGGTGCCCGAGATCGCCCTGCATCACTTCTTTCAGAGCCTGCCCACGCCGTACCACGCCTACCAGGCCGAAGAGAAGGGCGACCTGGAGCGCGCCGTCGCCGATGTCGGCAAGCAGCAGAATTTCCCGTTGGATTTTGCGGAGCAGATACCGCGCCGCGACTTCGGCTGGGCCTGTGGCCTGCTGGCGGCGGTCGCCTGCGCGCTTCTCCTGGTCCACCGGGCTCTGCAATTGAAGGGGTGGTCATGAGACGCAGGTCGGTCCATGCGGCGTTTGGGATTGTAGCCGCAGCGTGCGCGCTGGTTACGGCCGTCCAGGTAATGCGCCTCGAGCGCGCGCATCACGTCAACGCAGCGATCCGCAGTGCATCCGTCGCCTCTCTCGACCGCTCCGTCCCCGAAGCGCAGGTGGCGCGCGCGATCGCACTGGGCAGAGCGGGCGATTACGAGGGCGCGCTGCTTGCGTACAAGGCAGTCATTCAGGGCAAACGTGCGGATCTGCGGCACCTTGCGCTCTACAACCTCGGCAATCTGCACATGCGCGCGGCCTTGAAGGACCCGCGGGCGCCCACGGACCAGGTCCTGCCGCTCGTGGAGCTGGCCAAGCAGAGTTACCGGGACCTGCTGCGGGAAACGCCGCAGGACTGGGACGCCCGCTACAACCTGGAGAGGGCGTTGTACATGGCGCCGGAGGTGGATGAGGACCTCTCGGACGAGGGTCCGCCGGCGCCGAAAGAGCATTCCGTCTCGACCAACCGCGCGAAGCTGGATCTGCCGTGAAATTGTCGGCCGTGACTCTCTGGCGCGCGTTGCGGAGTCCTTTCGAGCCGGGCTCACGTGCCATTTCGGCCGCCCTTCTCCTGCTGTTGTGCGGGCTTCTCTTGCCGCAGGTGAATCTGCCGCGAAAGACCTACAGCTTTGTCGTCGTCTTCGACATCACACAAAGCATGAATGTCGAGGACTACGATCTCAACGGCTTGCCCGTCAGCCGCCTGGCATTCGCAAAAGAGGCGGTGCGCCGGGCGTTGCGTGAGCTGCCGTGCGGATCGCGGGTAGGGTGGGGCGCGTTCGCCGAGTACCGCACAATCCTGCTGCTGGCACCTGTGGAGGTCTGCGCCAACTACAACGATCTGCTGGCGTCGCTGGATCGGATCGACGGCCGGATGCGCTGGGCAAACGCGAGCGAGGTCCGCAAGGGCGTCTACTGGGCCATGCGGGCGGCGAAGGACGCCGGCGGCCAGCCGAACGTGCTGTTCCTGACAGACGGTCAGGAAGCGCCGCCGGAAGTCGGGCCCGGGCTGCCGCTGTTCGATGATCTCAAGCGCGGCGAACCGCATGGCTGGCTGGTCGGCGTGGGCGGCTACACGCCGCGGCGGATACCGCGCACCGACGATGACGGCAAGATGATCGGATACTGGCGCGGGGACGAGGTCATCCAGCTCAGTGACCTGGTGGGCGAGGAAGGTAGCGGCTCATCCGGTGCCCCGGGTACCCCCAACACCCCGGGAACATCCAAGGGCGCGGCCCCCGTCAGCCACGAGGAATTGTCCGAGGTCCGGGAGCCGCATCTGCAAACCCTGGCCCGGGAAGTCGGCTTCGACTACACACACCTGACGAGCCTCGAGTCCGTAGGCACCGCGATGCAGGATTCCCGTTTCGCGCGCCGCCAATCCGCACCCGCCGACGTTGGCTGGATCCCCACGCTCGCCGCTCTGCTCATGCTTGCCGTGCGCTTCCGTCCTTAGCTCATTGGCAAAAAGGCGCCTGCGGGGCTTCTTGCGGACGTCGGCTCCGTTTCCGCCGCCCGCAACGGGCCAGGCAAAAAGCGTGGTTTTTGCCGGCTGCGCATCAGGGCGGTCGGCGGTGCCCAGCGCGAGCGCGCGTCGTTTGAGCCGGATGTCCACAAGGTGGTTTCGATGTTGGAGGAACGCCCCGCGTAGTGTTCGGTGCGCGCTTGCCTGCCGTACCATGCGGCGCACGCAGGTCAGATTGGGGAGACCACCATGGCAGGCAAATTCCGCAAGATCGCCACTGAAGAGGCGTTCTCCATCCCGGAAATCGCGCAGGAGCTGAAGAAGGTCGCGCGAGCGCCCAACGACATGATCGACCTGCCGCTGCTGAAGGGCATCTATGACGGGGATCCGGGCTACGGGCGCATGGGGTTCCTGGATGGGCTGATCGATCTGGAGGATCGGCGGCTCAAGGACATGGATGAAAACGGTGTCGACATGCAGCTGCTGCTGCTCACGGCCCCGGGCGTGCAACTCTTCGACGCCGACACGGCAACGGAGCTGGCGACGGTGGCAAACGATCGCCTCGCGGAGGTGATCGGGCGACATCCGACACGCTTCGCCGGGCTGGCGAGCTTCGCGCCGCAGTCCCCGAAGCGGGCGGTGAAGGAGATGGAGCGTGCGATCCGCAAGCTGAAGCTCGGTGGCTTCGTAGTCAACTCGCAGACCCACGGGGAGTATTTCGACGATCCGAAGTACTGGCCGATCCTGGAGGCGGCCGAGGCGCTCGATGGCTGCATCTACATCCATCCGCGCGGGCCGGCCGAAGGCAAGCAGATGTTTCAGTACTACGGGATGGATTCGGCGATGTGGTCGTACGGCGTGGAGGTCGGAACGCACGCCGTGCGCATGATGGCCAGCGGCCTGTTCGATCGTTTCCCGAAGCTGAAGATCTGCATCGGCCACATGGGCGAGGCGGTGCATTTCTGGTTGTGGCGGGTCTCGTTCATGAATCGCCGCGCCCAGGGCCTGGGGCGCGCTCCCAAGACCCAGCTCACCATCGATGAGTACTTCAAGCGCAACTTCGTCATCACCACCAGCGGCGTCGAGGATCCTCTCGCGCTCGAATACTCCATCAAGAAGCTGGGCGCCGACAACGTGCTGTGGGCAATCGACTACCCCTATCAGCCCTCCGCGCCGGCGGTGAAGTTCATGGACGACGCGCCGATCTCGGACGCGGACAAGGCCAAGATCTACGGCAAGAACGCAGAGCGGATCTTCCACATCGCCCCGGATCGTTGAGACTGCGCCTCGCGGCCCTCGCGGCCCTCGCGGCCCTCGCGGCCCCCGGCCCTCCGCGGCCTGGCGCCCAGCGGCTCGGCGCCCCGGCCGCCTGGCGCCGCCGCGGCCCCCAGGTCCGTCAGCGCGTCACGGAGCGACCGGCGGTCAGCGCCGCATCGAGCCACTCGATCCAATGCCTGACGGGTGTTGCCGTGCCGCCCTGCAGATGGGCGATGCAACCGATATTCGCCGACAGGATCACTTGAGGCAACCGCTTCTGCAGCGCGTCGAGCTTGCGTGAGCGCAGCTCACGGGAAATCGTTGCCTGCAGCAGGGAGTAGCTGCCTGCGGATCCGCAGCACATATGCGGTTCCCCGACAGGGCACAGCTCGGCACCCAGCCCCGTGAGCAGGTTCTCGACGTCACCGCGGATCTTCAGCCCGTGTTGCAGCGTGCACGGGGCCTGGAAAGCGACACGCTGCGATGTCTGTACACGTGCGCGAAGTGTCTCGATCGATGGCGCGACGATCTCTATGGGATCGCGTGTCAGGCTCACGATCCGTTCTGCCTTCTGCGCGTAAGCGGCGTCGTTGCGGAGCAGATGCGCGTAGTCCCGCACCATCGAGCCGCAACCGGAAGCGTTCACCACGATGGCCTCGACCCGCGCGGGCGCGGGATCCATGTATGGCCACCACGCGTCGATATTGCGGCGTGCCTGGTCCAACGCGCCCTCCGGATCGCCGAGATGGTGACGGATCGCCCCGCAGCAACCGGACTGCTGTGCGACCTGCGTCTGGATTCCGATCGCATCGAGCACCCGGGACGTGGCGCCGTCGATGGACGGCAGCATGGCCGGCTGAGTACAGCCGCGGAGCAACAGCACCTTGCGCGCGTGCTGTCGGGTAGGTCGCGGTCCCGGCGGGCGGCGAGTGCCTACCTTGGCTCGCAGAGCCGGCAGCACGAGCGCAACGGCCCTCCCCAGGCGTAGACAGGCACCAAACAACCACCGGCGTGTGAGCCCCTCGCGCAGCAGCCAGCGCGCGGCGCGCTCGCTGAGTGGGCGCGACACACGCTCATCGACGGCGTCTCGGCCGATATCGACCAGGTGGCCGTATTCAACTCCTGACGGACAGGTCGTCTCGCAACTGCGGCAGGTGAGGCAGCGGTCGAGGTGTATCTGTTGGGAGCGGGTGGGCGCGGCGCCTTCGAGCACCTGCTTGATCTGGTAGATGCGGCCGCGCGGACTGTCCAGCTCGTCCCCCAGGACCTGATACGTCGGGCAGGTCGCCAGGCAGAAGCCGCAGTGAACACAGGCGCGCAGGATCCGGTCCGCCGTTGCGCCTTCGGCGGAGCTTTGTACCCATTGCGCCAGGCGGGTTTCCATCAGGCGCCTGTCTCGACCGCCACGAGGCGGCCACGATTGAAAATGACTCGCGGATCAAAATGCTGCTTCAGGCGTCGATGGATCTGCGCGACGGTCTTGCTCAACGGGTGAAATCGCGGCTGAACGGTCTGCCCCCGCCAGCACATCGCCGTGCCACCCACGCCGGAAGCGAGCGTGCGCGCGCGAGCCCCCATGGCCTCGCCGGCATACCAACGCAACGCGCCGCCCCAGTCGATCAAGAGTTTCTCCCCTGGCTCGAGCACGGCGTTCGAGGGTACGGACACACGCCAGATCGTCGAATCGTCAAAAAAACGGTGAGTGCAATGTCGAAGCCCACCCCAGAAGTCCGCAGCTCCCACCTCGTCGACGCTGTCACCGCCGATCCTCTGACAGGCGGCGCGGACCGCGGGCGGGGCTCCCGACAAACGCACCCAGGCAGAGCCCTCGACCCAGGCTGCGCCGGAGATCGGCAAGGGCAGGCTGCCCCAGCGGTTGAATACGGCGAGCGCATCTTGCGACGACAGGCGCAGCACGAGCGTCTGCTCACAGCGAGGACGTGGCAGAACCTTCAGCGACACCTCGGTGATGATTCCGAGGAATCCCAGCGAGCCGCACAGGAGCCGCGAGACGTCGAACCCGGCCACGTTCTTCATGACGCGGCCCCCGAAGCTGAGCTCCTCGCCACTCGCCTCGACCAGCTTCGCGCCGAGGACAAAATCGCGGGCCGCGCCCACCTGCAGGCGCCGCGGACCGGACAGACCGGCCGCGATCACCCCGCCGATCGTCGGATCGCCTGCGAAAGCCGGGGGCTCGAACGCCAGAAACTGCCCGTGGGCCGCCAGCAGCGCCTCGATCTCCGACAGCGGAGTTCCGCAGCGCGCCGTGATGACCAGCTCCGAGGGCTCGTAGTCGATGACTCCGCGGTGCGAGCGCAAATCCAGCAACTCACCCTCGAGGCGCTCGCCGTAGAAGTCCTTCGTGCCGGCCCCCCGCAGACGCAAGGGCGCCCCGGAGCGGTTGGCGTCGATGACGCGCTCCTGAATCTCGCGCAAGGATGCAACGGCGCTCATGGCCTTCTAAAACCGCGGCAGGTCCGGATGCGGCAACGCTCCGTGTCGGATGTGCATCTTCCCGTACTCCGCGCAGCGCCGCAGTGTGGGGATGGCCTTGCCGGGATTGAGCAACCCGTGCGGGTCGAACGCTTCCTTGATGCTGAAGAACGCCGTTCTTTCCCGCGGCGAGAACTGCACGCACATGGAGTTGATCTTCTCGATCCCGACACCGTGCTCCCCGGTGATGGTTCCGCCGAGCTGCACGCACAGCTCGAGGATTTCCGCTCCGAAGCGATCCGCGCGCTCCCACTCACCGCTGCGGTTGGCATCGAACAGGATCAGCGGGTGCAGGTTGCCGTCGCCGGCGTGGAACACGTTCATGCAGCGCAGGCCGTAGCGCTCCTCCATCTCCTCGATGGCCTTGAGCATGTGGCCGAGATTCTTGCGGGGAATGGTGCCGTCCATGCAGTAGTAGTCCGGGGACACGCGGCCGGCCGCCGGAAATGCATTCTTGCGGCCCGACCAGAACCGCAGGCGCTCCTGCTCCGAGCTCGACACGGCTATTGCCGTAGCGCCTGCCGCCCGCAGGACTCGCTCGACTTCGGACACTTCTTCGGTCACTTCATCGGGGGTGCCGTCGGCCTCCGCGAGCAGGATCGCCGCCGCACTCAGGTCGTAGCCCGCCTTGACGAACGGCTCGACCGCGACGCTCGCCTTGCGGTCCATCATTTCCAGCCCCGCGGGGATGATGCCCGCTGCGATGATCGCTGCCACTGCGTCGCCGGCCTTGCCGACATCGTCGTAGGAGGCCATCACCACACGCGCCAGGGCGGGTCGGGGCACCAACTTCACCAGTACCTCGGTCACCACGAGCAGCAGCCCCTCGGAGCCGATCGATAGCGCCAGCAGGTCCAGGCCGGGGCTGTCCAGAGCTCCGCCGCCAAGCTCGATGCGCTCCCCGTCGATCGTATAGGCGCGGATGCCGAGCACGTTATGGACGGTGAGCCCGTATTTGAGGCAGTGCACACCACCGGAATTCTCGGCGACGTTACCCCCGATCGTGCACGCGAGCTGGGAGGAGGGATCGGGCGCATAGTAGAGGCCGTACGGCGCTGCGGCCTCCGACACCTCGAGATTGCGAACGCCCGGCTGCACGCGCGCCGTGCGAGCGACCGGGTCGATGTCGAGGATGCGATTCAAGCGGGCGAGTGAGAGCACCACACTGCAGGGGTGCGGCATCGCCCCACCCGACAGCCCGGTACCCGCGCCGCGCGCAATGACTGGAACGTCATGCTCGCGGCATGTCAGCAGTACCTCGCGGACCTCCGCCTCCGTTCTCGGAAGCGCCACTGCAAGCGGAATCCGTCGAAACGCCGCCAGGCCGTCGCATTCGTAGGGATGCAGCTCCTGCTGGCTCGACAGGACGGCATCGGCAGGCAGGAGGGTGCGCAGCGCCTCGACGACCGCCTGTGCCGCCGCGGGCGACAAGCGGCGATCCGGGTCGCTCCAGGGCGGTTCGGCAGTGTGCGCGGGGTGAGGATTCAGCTCCGGGGGCATGGGCTGAATCGTAACCGGTTCATGGACTCCCCGGCACTTTCCTGTGGCCGCGAGCGCCGATATTGATATATACGGCGCACAGGCAAGCACCTCGGGATCCTCCAGTGAGCCGCAAGGCCGTTGACTATGTCGTAATCGGTGCCGGCTCCGCCGGCTGCGTCGTCGCGAACCGCCTGAGCGCAGATCCGCAGCGTTCGGTGCTGCTACTCGAGGCGGGGGGGCCGGACAACCACGTGCTGTTGCGGATGCCGCTGGCCTTTCTGAAGGCGATGTTCCAACCGCAGTTCACCTGGAACTACCGCAGCGAGCCCGAGCCCGCTCTCAACGGCCGCACTCTGTGGCTGCCACGCGGCAAGGTGCTTGGCGGCACCTCGTCGATCAACGGCATGTTCTACATGAGAGGCCATTCGCGCGATTTCGACACCTGGCGCGACATGGGCTGTGAAGGCTGGGGCTACCGTGACGTGTTGCCTTATTTCAAGCGGATGGAGACGAGTTGGCGCGGAGCCAACGAGTATCACGGAGATAGCGGCCCTCTGAGCGTCGTCGCCATAGATACCAGCCGCCTGCTGCACGAGCCGCTCATGCAATCCGCCGCCGCCGCCGGCTTCCAGGTGACGCAGGATCTGCATGGCCAGCTCGAGGAAGGCTTCGCTCGCGGCGAGGTGACGATCGATCGAAAGGGACGGCGCGCCAGCACCGCGCGCGCCTACCTGCATCCTGTGACCGGCCGCAGCAATCTTTCGATCGAGATGCACGCGCTCACCAACAAGGTGATCATCGAGAACGGCCGGGCCGTTGGCGTGGAATACGTGCAGCACGGCCAGGTGCAGCGGGTGTTCGCCCAGAAAGAGGTGATCGTCTGCGGCGGTACCTACAACTCTCCGCAGTTGCTGATGCTCTCAGGTATCGGGCCGGCCGACGAGCTGCGCCGCTTAGGTATCGCCCCGGTGGTCGACCTGCCTGGCGTCGGCGGCAATCTGTCCGAGCATGCCCGGGCACCGGTGGAATTCGCAGCGCGCCAGCCGGTGACTTTCCTCAACCAGCTGCGCCTGGATCGTGTGGCGCTGTCGGTGGCTCGCTGGGCTGTGTTCGGCACGGGCGCGTTCGCGACCCAGATCAACAGCTGCAACGTGGTGGTCAGGACCTCGAAGGATCTCGCCCAGCCGGACGTCCAGCTGATGTGCAATCCCGTCAGGATGGACGCCAAGATGTGGTTCCCCGGAATAGGGCAACGGCAGGAGCATCGCATCACCTCCGACGTCGTCCTGCTGCATCCGCGCAGCCGTGGACGTGTCAGTCTGCGTTCCGCCGACCCTCGCGATCCGCCGCGGATTCAGCTGAATCTTCTTTCCGATCCGGAGGATCTCCAGACGTTGATTCGGGGCATCGGCGTGGCGCGCGACATTTACGGTACCGCCCCTCAGTCGGCCCTCACGGGAAGGGAGCTGAGGCCGGGCGCAGAGCTGACGTCCAGCTCGGCTCTGGAGGCCTACATCCGCGACGCGCTCGCAGTGACGCAGCATCCCGTTGGGACCTGCGCGATGGGAGTGGGGCCGGACTCGGTGGTGGACCCCAAGCTTCGGGTGCATGGAGTCGAGGGCCTGCGAGTAGTCGATGCCTCCATCATGCCCACGGTGCCAGGCGCGAACACGAATGCCGCCTGCATCATGATCGGCGAGAAGGCGTCGGACCTGATCGTCAGCTAGCGCAGTATCGCGAGTCGGCCCAGGTTGGCTTGCACTACCGGATCCGAGCATCCGTTGTGCGCGTACCAACGGCGAATGGCCTCAGCGACGACTTTGCACATGTCGGCGGCGTCGTTGCCCTCAGCGTCAGCGGTGCGCGTTCGCTCCGGTGCAAACCTGCTCGGAGCAGTGCGCGCAAGACGCCGCAGACGCAATCGCCGCAGTGCCTGCGCCGGCACGCGTGTCTCACCATTGGAAATCGCACGCTCACTGAGCATCTTGGCGACGCGTTCGTGATCGAGCTCGGTGGTATCGCTCTGCAAAGGGCGCACCCAGTCGGTCAGCCACTTGCGAATCCCGTCGCCGGAGCTGCGCAGCTCCGGGTCCGAGAGCGCCACCGCGATGCTCGGCAAATCGACGGAGTCGCGCACGGCCGCGTCCCAGCTCTGCTCGTCGAGCATCTGCTCGATGTCGGCCAGGTAGGTGGTGAGCATCTTCGAGCTGCTCGGACGCACGCGCGCGGCCGAGGCGGAAATGGGTGGCGTGACAGGAGCGGTGCGCTCTTGTGTGTGGGAGTCCATGAGTGTTCCTCGACTATCTTTGCGCAGTACGCTTGGATCTTCTTCTCGCAGCACGGCGCTTCGTGCGCCGCGTCTTGCTGCGAGGAGGGGTGCCTTTGTCCTCGACCCGCGCCTTGCGCCTGACTCTTTTCCAGATCTTTCGTGCTGAAGCGGCCACCTTGCGCGCGCGTTTCGCCTCGCGCTTGGCCTCTTTCACTCGCTTGCGCGCACGCTTGAGCTCTTCTTTCGCGATGCGCACACGCTGCCTGGCAACCTCTGCCTGCAGCCTCGCGCGCTCGACGGGCTCAGCCGGCGCCTGCTCGGCGTCGGCCGACGAATCCGATGCTGGAGATGCTTCCGCGCTGCCCGTCTTTTTCATTTACTGCCCGAAGCTTCAGGCGGTCGCGTGCAGTCTCACATATGCGGCAAGACGATGCCACCGCGCCTGACACCCGTGCTTCAGCTGCGGCGCGTCGCTTATCCACAGAATTTGTGCATAACCATGTGGACAGGCGCCGCAAATCGGCAGAAAGCGGTAACACAGGCAAAGACTTGCGTCGAACTGCTCGATCTTTCGCCAGCAGCGGATGCTGCGGCTCAGCGCGTGCTGCGCGAGCTCGCGGGCAGCATCGTGGCAGTTACCCTGTTGCGTCCGGCATTCTTACTGCGGTATAGGGCCGCGTCCGCGACTTTCAGCAGGCGATCGGGGATCTTTTTCTCGGTCGCAGGCACATTGTCCAGCCCGCAAAGTCCGAAGCTCGCAGTGATGCTGATCTTGCGGCTCTGCACCTGGAATTGCGGAGCGGCCACGCACGCCCGCAGCTTCCTCGCGACCTCGAGCGCTTCGTTGTAGCCGGTCTCCGGAAGCACGATTGCAAACTCTTCTCCGCCCAGGCGCGCGACCCAGTCGACACCGCGCCGCAGCGCCGCTTGCAGGCGCGCTCCGAATTGCTTCAGCACTTCGTCGCCACCGGCGTGTCCGAGCGTGTCGTTCACCGACTTGAAGAAGTCGATATCGCAGAGGATCAGCGCGAGCGCACGTCCGTAGCGAGACGCGCGGTCGACCTCGCGCGGAAAGTGCTTGCTGAAGAAACGACGGCTCGCGACTCGAGTGAGCTCGTCAGTCGTGGACAGCTCGCGGTTCTCTACCAGTGCAATTCGCAGCACCGCCTCCAGCTCCGCGATGCGACGACCGGCTGCGATGCGCGCCGACATCTCCGCATCCGATGCGCGTCGGCCGACACAGTCATCGGCGCCGGCGCGCAGACCGGCCTCGCGCTCATCGGCCTCATCGAGCTCGGACACATAGATGATGAAAGGAGTGTGCTGCGGCTTGCGGGCGCGCAGGTTGCGGATCAGGTTGAGACTGTCGGTGATGACGACGGGGGAGAAATCCTCATCGAAGCTCTTCAGCGCGTCCTGGTCGTCGCCCAGGGTTTCCAGGTCGAGCATCTCGGCGGAAATGCTGGCCTCGAGCTTCGACTCCAGGACGGGGTCGGACACAGACAGCAGGCCGCGCGGCGGGGGCAGCACGCGCAACATCACGGCAATGGTTGCCGTCGTGTCGTCTTGGATCGCGGGCGGCTTCTGGGCTCTTCTTTCGAGCACCCGCTTGATGACGGTGGTTTGTCCCCCCGTACGCATGAGTCGACGAGCTCCCCGATATAGAGAGAGATGACGCGCCTCCACTGTAACTAAAACAGGGCCGGGACTATTCGAGCAGGTCGCCTATTTGAGAACCCCATCCCCCGGCAAGGCCGTGCAACCCGTTGCGGCGGGCTCCTGGCGGGTCGCGGACACCCCGGTTGCTGCCGTGCGGACCGTAATCAAGGCTATTCCGGGGGGCGGCAGCACCTGATGGACCCTCACCGTGGGGCCCGACTGCTCCGCCAGCGTTCCTGAAGCGAAATTACGGCCCGCGGAAATGAGACAGAGTTCAACGACGTGCGGCGCGCCGGTGGGGAGGTGGTCGATCGTGAGGTCAAAGCCGCCATTGTCGCTATATCCGAGCGTGCGACGCGGCAGGAGCTTGACGTCGAACACGTGAGGCACGTGCAGGGTGTCGTCGGTGTGGCGAGGGCCGAGCTCCGCGGCGGGGATCTGGTAGTTGCTGATCAGGACCTGCACCACCCGGCCGTCGCTGGAGCGTCCGGCCTCGACGGCAAATCCACCCAGATCGGCGCCCGTAGCCTTCAGGCGCACGGGGGTCGCTTTCATCCGTCCGAGGGCGATCAACGCCTGTCCCGTCTTGTCCGGTGTTGCCCCGTCCGCGCCAAACACGTTGTCGGCACGATAGAGAGTGGCCGCGTCGATGGGGGCGCCCTGCATATAGATCAGTGCGCTCGCAACGAAGCTGGCGCGTACCAGCGGTGGAGGGGGTTTGTCGGAGAGTCCGTAGTTCCACTCGGAGAGGATCGACTGCGTGGCGTGCAGGCCGTGACGGTCGAGCCGCGAGCGCAGGTCGGTGGCGATGCGCACGAAGTCCAGCGGGTCATCCGAATCGGTGGCGTACCAATGCCACGAGTAGAAATCCAGCGGCGTGTGGGTCCTCTGCACGTACGCCATGAAGGCATCGCGATACGCGGAGTCGTCGTTCGGCCGGGCGATTGCGGGCCCTCCCACCAGGGCATGGGGGTCGGCCTGCTTCACGGCGCGCGCGATCTTCGCGTACAGAGAAAAATACTGCTCGGCACTGCCGCCCCAGAACACCTTGCCCAGGTCCGGCTCGTTCCAGATCTCCCAATAGCGGATGCCGTAGCGATAGCCGTTGGCCCAGCCGCCGTTGTAGTGCAGGACGATGTGCTTGGCGATGTCGGCGTAGCGATCGAAGTCCGGCGGCGGCTGCGGGTTGGCGCCTTCGCTGCGTCCCAGGCGGAAGATCGCTTGCGCCCCGAGCTTGATGATCGAGGTGACCAGCTTGTCCGTCGGGCCGAAGCGGTAGCTCGCCGGATCCTCCGGGTCCGCGCCGGGGTTCGGAAACAGGGTGTACACATCGCGCTGGGCGGAAATGAGCGCCCCGCCAGGGGCCTCGTTGGTTTCGAATCTCGAGTCGATGTCTCCGGGCCCGTACGCGTCGTGCGTACGGACCAGATCGATGCGCGCCCGCTCATAGCCGGGTGAGGCGTCGACCTGCTCCGGCATGTTCCAGCCGCCGAAGGTGAAGTTCTGCGGCTTGTGCATCCCCGGAGCCGGTGCGCCATCCACTCCGGCGAGCGATCGCAGCGTGCCTGTGGGGGCGGAGGCGTCCACGTGCACCTGCCGCAGACCGGTGCCCGATGCGGCAGTCACGCCGGGCAGGCAAATAAGCAGTACCCTTCCCACATGCCGGAGAAAACCGCAAGACTGCCGACGCTCTACATTCCGCATGGAGGGGGACCGTGCTTTTTCATGGAAGTCTCTCCGGGGTTGCCGCCGGACCTGTGGGACCGTATGGCGGCCTATCTGCGCGGCCTGGACCGGTCACTCGGCGCGAGACCCAGGGCGGTACTGGTGATTTCCGGCCACTGGGAGATGGAGCATCCCACCGTCAACACGGGCGCACAACCGCCGCTGCTGTTCGACTACTACGGATTTCCGGCTCATACCTATCAGCTGACCTATCCCGCGCATGGTTCTCCCGCGGTCGCCGCGCGCGTCCGCGCAGTCCTCGCGGCCGCTGGAATCGACTCGCAGGAGGAGGGGAATCGCGGTCTTGACCACGGAGTCTTCGTTCCGTTCAAGCTGATTTACCCGGATGCGGACGTGCCGATGGTGCAGCTGTCGCTGAATCGCAATCTCGATGCCGCGACCCATCTGGAGATCGGTCGCGCCTTGAGTCCGCTGCGCGAGGAGGGCGTGCTCATCGTCGGAAGCGGCATGAGCTATCACAACCTCCGGGATTTCTATTCCGCCGATCCACGGGCCGTGAGCGCCGCGGAGCAATTCGACCTCTGGCTCAACGCGGCGGCTACCCATCCGGACACAGCCGAGCGCGACAGTCGCCTGCGCGGGTGGATGTCGGCGGCGGGCGCTCGCAGCTGTCATCCCCGGCCGGAGCACCTGCTCCCCCTGATGGTCGCCGCCGGCGCGGCGGGGTCCGACATCGGCAAGCGAGCGTTCCACGACCGCCTGCTCGGCAAGCCGGTAGCCGGTTTTCGCTTCGGCTGAGGTCTTGGGCCGCGAGCCGGGTTGTAGTTCGGCTGAGGTCGGAACCCCGTAGCTGCGACGGCGGACCGTGATGTCACGTGGCGGCCGCCGCCCTCGGGCGCAATGCGACGCGCATCCGTTGGCGCGCCACACTATCATTGGCGGATGGAACCGCCGGTCATCACCCGCCAAAGACGCCCGTTTCTCTTCCCCGTCTGGCTGACCATGCTGGCCGTCGTGATCGCCATTGGAATCGCGGTCGCGATTTTCCGTTCCGCGACCACCACCGTCATCGTGCTGGTCGGACCGGCGGAAAAGTCGGTCGGAACCATCGACGACCCACCGCTGTCCTCCGACGGTGAGCAGCGCGCCCAGCAGCTTGCCCAGATGTTCGGCGAGAGCCGCGGCGCACTGGGCGCCCTGTACGTCAGCCAGACACGCAGTGCGCAGCAGACAGCGGCGCCCCTGGCCGATCGCCTTGGCCTGCATCCCATCCTCGTTCCGGAGAACGATCCAGGCGGCACGGCAAGCCGCATGCTGCGCGAGCATGACGGAGGGACGGCGATGCTCATCGGCACGAAAGCCAATGTCCTGCAGGTGTTACGCGAGCTGACCGGTCGCGACGTGGTCGCGGCGAAGGACGATGAATACGACACCGTATTCGTCATCAGCGTGCCGACTTTCGGCGATGCGAACGTGCTGCGGATGAAGTATTGAAGCGACCCGAGCACGCGGGCGCGCGGCTTCCGCCGGGCGCAGCCAGCGGTGGCCGACTCCCCAGGCGCTAGTGATTGACGAGCGGCGTGGACATTGCGGCCGCGCGTCGAATGAAGGCCTCGTGCAGGGCGATGCGAAAGTCCGCCAGCACGGCATCCCGGATGTGCCGTCCCTGGTCGATGAGGTAAGTCCCCCGCCGCACCCCGATGCCAAGAGGACCGTTGAGCTCGTACATCCGGGTGACGAATTTCTCCGGGTCGGACAGCAGGGTGAAGGGCAGCTTGTACTTGGCCCGGAAATCGCGATGGCTTTCCGGGCTCTGGGGGCTGACGCCCGCCACGTCGAGTCCTGCTTTTTTCAGCTCCGTGTGCAGGTCGCGCATGACACAGGCCTCGCGCGTGCACCCCGGGGTGAAGTCAGCTGGGTAGAAGTACAGGATCAGCGGGCCGGAGTTGAGGAGGGTGGTCAGGGAGACGTTACGTCCGTCCTGATCCGGTAGCGTGAACTCTGGTGCGCGCGTGCCGAGTGCCAGCATTGTTCTTTATCATAGCCCCCAAAGCGGGGGACAGTCAGGGGCACGGCTCGCCGGCCCCAGGCGTGCCTGTACCGGCGCAGCCAGCCGATTGATTGGACGTCCTCGGAGGCGATGCTAGAATCGCGCGCCTTGCGGTGGGGCGGTAGCTCAGCTGGGAGAGCGCCGCGTTCGCAATGCGGAGGTCGAGGGTTCGATCCCCTTCCGCTCCACCAATCAATCTCGTGGCTGATCATGGATGTGCAGCCACGACCCCCGAAGATCA
>DATNEN010000159.1:0-19743 GCA_035552975.1 Steroidobacteraceae bacterium | reverse complement strand
CAGACCGTCACGTACGCTTCCTGCAGGACCTCCTCAGCCTCGCGCCGGTCCACGAGCATGCGCACACAGACACCGAGAAGGCGCGGCGAGGTCCGGCGATAGAGCTCCGCAAAAGCCGCGCGATCGCATTGCGCGATGCGCAGCATCAGCGCATCAAGCTCATCGTGCTCGGGAACGGCGCTCGTAACGCTCATGCGTGGGTCACGAGAGGCTCAGCCTTGATCGGCCGGCGGTGAGCGTAGCCCAACGGGTTTGCGCACGCCATCGATGCAGCGAGTGCGGATTCAACGTCCGCAGGAATGTCGTGGCATGCGATTGCCTCGGCAATAAGGGTCACTACCGGGTCTATACGTAAGCAGGTGCACGACGGATGCAATGGAATCGCAGGCGATGCTGCGTTGCAACAATCCTCGCCTCGAGTTGCCTTGCCGGCGCATTCAGCCCAGGCTCCCGCCTCTTGTTTCGAAGCAGGCGCGCGCCGTGAGAAAGATCCCAGTTGCACTCCTTGCGCTGTCAGGCGCTGTTGCGGCGGGCACGACAAAAGCCGCGATCGACAATGCCGCGCTGTCGAACGAGCAGGACGGCAACGACTGGCCGGCCTATGGCCGCACGTTCAGCGAGGCCCACTTCAGTCCCCTGTCGCAGATCGACGCCGCCAACGTCAGTCGCCTGGGACTCGCCTGGTCGCTCGACCTGGATGTCACCAACTCCATCACGGCACCCCTGGAGGTTGGCGGGGTCGTCTATGTCGGCGCGGGCTACGGGGTGGTCTATGCCGTCGAGGCTGTCAGCGGCAAGCTCCTGTGGCGCTACGACTCGCACGCGCCGGACGTGGCGGGTAAAAAGCTGCGACTCAACTGGGGCATCCGCGGCCTGGCCTTCTGGAAGGGCCGCGTGTATGCCGGAACGGTCGATGGCCGGCTGCTGGCTCTCGATGCGGCCGACGGCAAACTGTTGTGGAGCGTGCAAACCGTAGACCCCGACAACGGCGCGGTCATCACCGGCGCGCCGCGTGCATTCAACGGTAAGGTCATTATCGGGTTCTCGGGCGAGGACTTCGGGCCGTTGCGCGGCTACGTCACCGCCTACGATGCAGAGACCGGGCGGCAGGCCTGGCGCTTCTATCTCGTGCCAGGCAAACCGGGCACGAGCGACCACGCGGCCTCCGATGACGCCATGAAAATGGCGGCCAACACCTGGACCGGCGAGTGGTGGAAGCGCGGTGGCGGCGGCGCCGTCTGGAACGCGATCACCTACGACCCGGAGTTCAATCGCATCTATCTCGGCACGGGCAACGGCAGCCCGATGAACTGGAAGCTGCGCAGTCCCGCCGGCGGCGACAACCTCTTCATCGCCTCCGTGGTGGCGGTCGATGCCGATGACGGCCACTACGTCTGGCACTACCAGACGACCCCGGGGGACTCGTGGGACTACGATTCCTCCACCGACATGACACTTGCGACGCTGCAGATAGAGGGTCGCGAGCGCAAGGTCCTGCTGCACGCGGCCAAGAACGGCTTCTTCTATGTCATCGACCGCAGCGATGGCCATCTGATCTCGGCGCGCAAGCTGGGTACGGTGACGTGGGCCGATCACGTCGACCTGAAGAGCGGACGTCCGGTCGTGACCCCGGGGGCCCGTTACGAACATCGCCCCATGCTGCTGTGGCCGAGTTTCGAGGCCGTCCATCACTGGATTCCCCAGGCCTTTGACCCTCTCACCGGCCTGATGTACGAGCCGACACTGGAGATGCCGGCGAGCTTCGGTGACCAGGGCGTCGACCTGAAGCATTGGCAGCCCAAGAAGCTCACTCCCGAGTACAGCGGTCTGTCCATCGGCGGTGGCGACGTTCCCGCCGATGCCGGACACAGCGTGCTCAAGGCGTGGGACCCGATCGGCTCGAAAGTCATCTGGCAGGTCGAGACGGCAGGGATTTCCAACGGCGGAGTGCTCGCGAGCGCGGGCGATCTGGTCATCGAAGGTTTGGCCGACGGCTACCTGCATGCGTATGCGGCCCGCACAGGCAAGGATCTCTGGTCATTCTTCTGCGGCGTCGCCGTCACGGGAGTGCCGATCACTTACCGTGTTGGGAACAAGCAGTACATCAGCATTACGGCAGGCCCCTTGGGCGGCGCCTCAGCCGCGTTCGGGTCGATCTCAGCGCGTTGGGGCTGGGACGCGCGCATCCACCCGAGACGCCTATTGACGTTTGCCTTGGATGCAAGCGCAAAACTGCCACCGACGCCACCACGCAGCCCGGCAGTTGCGCTGGTTGCTCCGCAATTTCAGGTGGACGCCGCCAAGGTTTCCGCGGGTGAGCGGGAGTATTCGCGTTGCACGCTCTGCCACGGAATGGGGGTCATCGCCGGCGGAATCGCACCGGACCTGCGCTCTTCGCCCGTCCCATTGTCGCGTGCAGCATTTGCGCATGTCGTGCGTGACGGGGCTCTGCGAGAGCGTGGCATGCCTGCGTTCCAGGAGCTCACCGACGATCAACTCGACTCTCTGCGCCACTTCATCCGGCAGACGGCACGCGATTCGGCCGCCCCCAGGGAGCGGCGAGCGTCCTCAGTGCGGTAGTCCACCGGCTATACCATGGCGTTCCGCAGCCCACGGGAAGAGAATCGGTCCTCCTATCATCGACGCTGATACCCGCATGCCCCAGAAATTGACGCCCACCGAGGCCGCGCTCCGCGAGGCCGCCCTCGACTACCACCGCCTGCCCACCCCGGGCAAAATCGCTGTCTCACCGACCAAGCCGCTCACCAACCAGCGAGACCTGTCGTTGGCCTACTCGCCCGGCGTGGCCTATCCCTGTCTGGACATCGCCGAGGACGCGCGCACGGCCGCGGATTACACCTCTCGCGGCAATCTCGTAGGCGTCGTCACGAACGGCACGGCGGTATTGGGACTCGGCGATATCGGGCCGCTGGCGGCGAAGCCGGTAATGGAAGGCAAAGGCTGCCTGTTCAAGAAGTTCGCCGGCATCGATGTGTTCGACATCGAGCTGGCCGAGCGCGACCCGGACAAGCTGATCGAGGTCATCGCCGCACTGGAACCGACGCTCGGCGGCATCAACCTGGAGGACATCAAGGCCCCCGAGTGTTTCTACATCGAGCGCAAGTTGACCGAACGGCTGAACATACCGGTCTTCCACGACGATCAACACGGCACGGCCATCATCGCCGCGGCGGCGATCCACAATGGCCTGGAGCTGGTCGGCAAGAAGATCGGCAAGGTGAAACTGGTGGTCTCCGGTGCCGGTGCCGCCTCGATCGCGATCCTCGACCTGCTGGTGGGGCTGGGACTCAACCGCACCAACGTCTTCGCCTGCGACTCGAAGGGCCTCATCTACGAGGGCCGCGGCGATTCGTACAACCCCGAGAAGGCGCGTTACGCCCAGAAGACACCGCTGCGCACGCTCGCGGACGTGATGCCGGATGCCGATGTGTTCCTGGGCTGCTCCACCGGCGGCGTGTTGACGCCGGACATGGTCAAGGGCATGGCCGGCAAGCCGATCATCCTGGCGCTCGCCAATCCGGAGCCGGAGATCCGCCCGGAGCTCGCCAAGGCAGCACGTCCGGACTGTATCGTGGCCACCGGCCGCTCGGACTATCCCAACCAGGTGAACAACGTCCTGTGCTTCCCGTACATTTTCCGGGGAGCGCTCGACACCGGCGCGACCAAGATCACCGCGCAGATGAAGCTCGCCTGCGTGAAGGAAATCGCCGATCTGGCGAAGGCGGAGATCAGCGAGGAAGTCGCCAGCGCCTACGCCGGTCAGGACCTGGCCTTCGGCAAGGACTACATCATCCCCAAGCCCTTCGATTCGCGGCTGATCCTGCGAATTGCTCCAGCCGTGGCCGCCGCCGCTGCCGCCTCGGGTGTAGCGACTCGTCCCATCGCCGACCTCGAAGCCTATCGCCAGGAGCTGGCGCGCCAATTCTCCTCAGGCGGCATGCTCACGCGCCCGGTATTCGGTACGGCGCGAGCCTCCAACTGCAAGCGCATCGCGTACGCGGAAGGTGAGGACGAGCGCGTACTTCGAGCCGCACAGGTGGCTCTGGATGAAGATCTTGCCTCACCCATTCTCATAGGCCGCCCGGCAGTGATCGAGGCACGCATCAAGAAGGCCGGCCTGCGCATGAAACTGGGTGCGGACGTCACGGTGGTCAACCAGGACGACGACCCGCGCTTCAAGCAGTACTGGCAGGCCTACCATCACATCATGGGTCGCCGCGGCGTGAGCCCTGATGCGGCGAAAGCCGCGGTGCTCCGCTCAACGACAACCGTCGCGGCGCTGATGGTGCATCTGGGCGATGCCGATGGAATGCTCTGCGGCCTGCATGGCCGCTATGACGCGCATCTGGAACACATCCGAGATGTGATAGGTCTGAGGGAAGGCGAGACGGCGCTTGCGACGTTGTCGGGGATCACGATCGACGAGCGCACGCTGTTCATCGCCGACACCTACGTGAATGATGTTCCTTCAGCGGAGCTGCTGGCGTGCATTGCGCGCCAGGCAGTGCGTGAGGTGCGCTTGTTCGGCATGACGCCGAAGGTCGCCTTCCTGTCGCACTCCAACTACGGCTCCTCGCGCCGCGAGTCCGCCAAACGCGTTCGCAACGCCTACGACATCTTCGTGAGGCAGAACCCGGACGTGGAATGCGACGGCGAGATGCATGGCGATGCAGCGCTCTCCGAGATCACTCGCCGGGGCTTGCTGATGGAAAGCCGCCTGACGGGCGAGGCGAATATCCTCATCTGCCCGAACATCGACTCCGCCAACATCCTGTTCAACGTGCTGAAGATCGTGGACGGCGAGGGTACGACCGTCGGCCCGATTCTGATGGGAGTCGATCGGCCCGCCCATGTGCTGACGCCCTCCTCCACATTCCGCCGTGTGCTGAGCATGACGGCCATCGCCGCGGCGCAAGCCGGGTTGATCGCCAGCACGCGCCGTGAGGTACACCGCCTGGTCGCCGTCGAGGCGGCGAGCTGAAGCTGCCCGGCGCCGCTCAGATCTGATCGCGCGCCAGCCGTACAGGCGCGGCAGCGGCGCCCGCCTGAGGAGCACTGGCCATCAGTTGCTTGAGCAACGCGGCCGTTTGCTCATGAGCAATGAATTGCCCCGCGTTGCGGCCGTGGCCGTCAGATTTGCCCAGGGCGGTATCCACGGGTGTGAAGCCGCGCAGATCTTTCGCGTACAGATCGGCGTGGTTCGCGACGAGGTACTTGACCACATCATCCCGGCCACAGTAGGCAGCGCCATGGAGCGCTCCCTGTCCTTTGTTGTCGACGACATTGATATCCGCACCCGCCGCGAGCAGCACTCCAATGGACGAAATCAATTCCTGCTGAGTCGCGAACGCTCCTCGGGTGTCGATCTCATCGGACCCCAGACCCGCCGCCGCCATGAGCGGCGTGATCCCGAGGCTGTTGGGCAGGTTGGGGTTGGCGCCGTGCGCCAGCAGCAGCTTGATGGCCTCCGTGTCTCCCGCCTTCGCGGCGCGAATGAGCGGCGTCGTACCGATGGTCAGCATCAAATCGGCGCCGCGGTCGGCACCGATGGACCGGAACGGCGGGAAAAGCTTCAGTTGCGCATTCGGATTCGCTCCGGCCTGCAGCAGCAGCTCGATCATCTTCAGGCTCGTGGTGCCATCGAGCGACAGATGGTCCGGTCTGCCTCCGGTAGGCAGCGTATGCATATCCACGGCGGCGTAGAGAGGAGTGCGACCCCACCAGTCCCACTGGTTGGGATTGGCGCCTTTCTTCAACAGCAAGGCCGCCACGTCGAAGTGCAGATTCTCGGTGGCGATCAGCATCGGGGAGATGCCATCCGGGTCGGGCAGGTTGGGATCCGCGCCCGCTTTCAGAAGCGCCTCCGTACAGGCCAGACATCCCTGCCGCGCCGCATACAACAGGGGAGTCATTCCGCCGGGTCGGCGCCACTGGATGCGCGGCTCGGAGCTCACCTGCCGGCGATCGCGATCGATCACGGAGCGGGCCTGCGGGTCGGCGTGATGCTGCAGGAGCAGCTTCACCATATCGCCCTGGCTCTCGGCCGCCGCCCAATGCAGCGCCGTCTGGCCACGCACCTGCTCGGTGGCGTTGACGTGGGCGCCGTAATGGAGCAGCAGCTCAGCCGCCGGCACATTCCCGGCGCGCGCAACGAGCATCAACGCGGTCTGTCCGTCTGCGTTCGCCGAGTCCGGATCGGCTCCTGCCTCGAGCAATTCCTTGATCACCGCGACATCCCCAAAGCCTGCAGCCTCCGACAGGGCCGTCGCTCCATAACGGTTGGCGGCCTTGACGTCTGCGTGTGCCTTCAGCAGAGCCTCGAGCAGCGCGCGGTCGTCCCGGTGCGCGGCCCACATCAACGCCGTGGTGCCATCCTTCGATGGGGCGTTGACGTCGGTACCCTGGGCGAGCAGCGCAATCGCCGCCGCCGTCCGGCCGCTTTCGGCCGTTTCCACCAGTGAGGACTCACCGCTTGCCTGGGTGCCGAATGCGGCTCCCGTGGCGGTCAACAAGGCCAGGCTCAGCCATGCCGCTTTCATCGGTCAGATCTCCGCAATCTCACCCGTGCTGTCGCCGACCTTGTCCTGCGGCACGCCGGCGCGGCGCAGCATGGTCAGGAGCAGGTTGGCAAGCGGGGTGTGCTCGGGATACACCAGATGTTGGCCGCCCTTGATCTTCCCACAGGCTCCGCCGATCAGCGCCGTCGGCAAGGGATACTGGTTGTGCGCGTTGCTGTTGCCCATGTTGCTTCCGTACAGGACCATGGCGTTGTCGAGCAGCGTTCCCTCGCCGTCGGGCGTCTTGGACAGGCGCTTCAGGAAGTCAGCCACCTTCTGGGTGTGATAGGTCTGGATCTTCGCCAGCTTCTCCAGCTTCACCGGATCGAACTGGTGATGGGAGGTGGGGTGAAAAGGATCGGGGACGCCGATGAAGGGGAAGGTCATGTTGCTCCCCTCATGGGCCAGCGTCATGCTCGAGATGCGTGTCATGTTCGCCTGCCAGGCGAGCGCGATCAGCTCGAGCATCAGGGCCTGCTCCTCGGGGAAGCTGGTGGGCATCTCCTCGGGCACTTTCGGCACGTTGAAGCGCGACAGGTCTACTTTCTGCAGCTCCTGCACGCGCCGCTCGATCTCGCGCACGCTCCCCAGGTAGTCATCGAGAACCGAACGGTCGGCCGGGCCGAGCTCGCGTCGCAGCGACCCGGCCTCTCCCGTCACGGCATCGAGAATACTGTCGTAGCGCTGCCCCACGGCCTTGCGCGCCGCCGGCGTATCACCGCGACCAAACATCCGCTCGAACACGACGTGCGGCTGGTGCTCCATCGGCAGGGGCATCGTGGGTGTGCGGAAGGAGATCGTCTCGGAGAAGCTGCACCCATAAGAGCGGTCGCAGGTGCCGGCATTGCCGCCTGCCGCCGCTTCGGTGCTCACCTCCAGCGAAGGCATCGGTGTGTCCTGGCCGATGTGTTGTGCGGCGATCTGGTCGACCGTCACTCCGCCGTGGGGAGCCTGAGTCTCCTGCGGGTGCACGCACGACAACCACGTGCCCGGAACGATGGCATGGGGCGAAGCGCTCTCCGCCGGTCGATTGCCGAGATTGCTGACGACGACGAGCTGCTTCTGGTACGGGGCAAGCGGGGTGAGGATGCGGGACAGCTTGAAGTCGCGGCCCTGCCCCTGCGGCGTCCACTGATCGTTCCCCGGGAGCATGACGGCCCCGTGCGGGAAGTAGATGAAGGCCATCTTCAATTTCGGCGCCGCGGCCGTCAGCGCCAGCGCCGTGGAGGCGGGCACCATGGCATCCAACAACGGCAGCGCGATCGATGCGCCTACTCCGCGCAACACGGTACGGCGGGAAAGGTGCTTCTTGGTGATGAACATGGCTCTCTCCTGAAACGCTGCCGGCGCAACCTACCGGGCCGATGGCTCAGGCGTGCGCATCGCCTGAGCGGTCTTGAGGCTGCCCTCGCCTTCGTTGCCGGGAAGCCGCTGCATCTGGAATGCGGGACTCGTGACGACGCCCAGAATGATGGCCGAGAAGCGATCGTCGTCCTTGGCCGCCGCTCGCACGATGGACCTGACTGTGGGCATGTCGTAGGACTCCAGCGGCCGTCCCAGCGCATAGGTCATCAGCTTCTCCGCGACCGTCTGCACGAACTGCTGCGGGTGGGCCATCAGTGCCTTGCGGACATCGCTCGGCCCCTTGACGGGAATGCCGCCCGCCATCTCCCCCGAGGCCTCGATGGGCGTGCCGGTGTCGTAATCCTTCTGCCTCCACCGGCCGATGGCGTCGAAATTCTCCATCGCCAGCCCGATCGGATCCATCAAGCCATGGCAGGCATTGCAGGAAGGCAACGCCCGGTGCATCACCATGCGCTCGCGGATGGTCAGCGGCTTCGCGCCCGGCACATTCTCCTTCAGCGGTGGAATGTTGGCCGGTGGAGCATGCGGGGGCTCGCCGATGATGTCGTTGAACACCCACGCTCCGCGCAGCACCGGCGCAGTCCGATTGCCGTAGGAGGTGCCCATCAGGATCGCCCCTTTGCCCAGCAATCCCCAGCGGTTCGGATCCTGGAGGGTCACGCGACGGAACTGGTCCCCGCGCACATGGGGAATGCCGTAATGCAACGCCAGCCGTCCGTTGACGAAGGTGTAGTCGGCCGTCAACAGGTCGCACACATCGTGGTCCTGCAGCAGCACGCTCTCCAGGAAGAGCTTCATCTCCTGCTTGAAAGCCGCGCGCAGGTCCTGGTCGAAGTCCGGGTAGATCGAAGGATCGGGCGTGACCCCGTCCATGTCGCTCACCTGCAGCCACTGGAACGCAAAGCTCGTCACCAGCGACTCGGCCTTCGGATCCGCGAGCATGCGGTGCACCTGGGTTGCGAGAACCTGCGGATCGTGCAGCTTGTCCGCCACCGCCAGCTTCAGCAAAGTCTCATCCGGCCCCTGGCTCCATAGAAAGAACGACAGGCGCGAGGCCAGCTCGAGGTCGCTGAGCCGGAACGTGGCGCCGGCCTGCAGGTTGGCCGGTGTGTGCTCGATACGGTAGAGAAAATTCGGGCTGGAGAGAATCGCGATGATGGCGTTCTCGATCCCATCGTCGAAGCTTCCGGCCTTGCGTCCCTGGGCGAAGAACTCCATCGGCACGGCCAGGTCGGCTTGAGTGATCGGTCGCCGGAAGGCCTCGCGCTGCAGCTTGGAGATGATCTGCTTCGCACACGGCAGCTCCTCGGTCTCGCTGGCTGGATGGCAGATGAGAATCTTCCGGCGGCTCGGCGTGTCGCTGACACCCAGCGGCTGCAACGGCCCCACGACCTGCAGGCCCGAGAGCTGTCCCTGGCGCTCCAGGCCGCCGCTGGGATCCAGCGACTGCAGCCAGTCATCCCCTTCCGCTTCGGATCTCTCCACGAAGGCGACGCCGATCTCGTGCGGCCCCGCAGTCACGTGAACGCGAACCGGCGGGAGGCGCTTCTTGAGCTCCTCGGCCCAGGCCAGCCGATGCTGGTCGGCCTCCTTGAAATCCTTCGCCCCGCCGAGAGTCTGCTCGAACACCTGCGTGCCATCGATCAGCAACAGCAGCCGGTCCTCGAACTGCAGGCCGCCGTTGTAGCCTCCGCCGCGGCGGCCGCCGCCGCCGAACTCCAGCTCATACTCGCCGTCGGCCGGAAAGTCGTGCCGCGCGACGAACCCGCCGCGTGTGCCCAGCGGCAGACCCTCGACGTGCTGAGTCTGATCGTGCGGCTCAGCCTTCAGAGTCACGGTCTTCCTGGGAGCCTGCGGATTACCCATGGCCAGCGTAGCCACGGTGCTGGCGGCAGTGATGTACTGGTCGAGGAACGTCGGGGAGACCTTCAGGACATTGGCGATGTCATCGAACCCGTCCTCGAGCGTGTCCTTCGGGAGCAACGTGCTGACATCCACCGACACCCCGAGGAGTTGCTGTACCGAGCGCGCATACTGCGTGCGGTTGAGGCGGTGCAGTGTCACGTACCCGGGGTTGGTGTTGCCGGCCTGATCCAGCCGTGTCTCCATCCAGGACACGAAGCCGTCCAGTGTCCCCTGGCTGGGTTGCTTCTCCCCGGGCGGGGGCATGAGACGCCCCTGCAGCTTGCCGACGGCCGCCTCCCAGGTCTTGGCGTCCTGCGCAATCTCCCCAGGCTCCATCGTGTCGAACGCGACCCCCCCGGCCCAGTCCGTGACGTTGTGGCACTTCTCGCAGTAGGTGCCGAGCATCTGCCAGTGCTGCTGGCCGGCCGCATCGGTAGCGTGCGCCGTGTCGCTGGCGCGGGCGGCGCCCATGGCTGACATCGCAATGCCCACGACCGCAGCGATGAGGAAATGGCGCGTCACGTCAGACAACCCCCTTGCCAAGGTATTCGGCAATGTGGCCGTACAGGCCCTCATACGCATTGGAGATAAAAAGCTCGGGGTCGCCCCACTTGGCGTCGTACTGGGCCGTCGGACGCGCCGCGATCATGTCGTTGGCCGACAGGCTCTCGCGCATCATCTTCCACAGAGTCGCATACACAGCAGCGAGCATGTCGTGCTCGGCCTGCAGATCAGCGCGGGTCTGCACCGGTCCGGTACCCGGAATGATGCGCGTGTGCTCATCGGTCAGAGCGAGCAGCTGCTGCGTCGCATTGGTCATTCCGACGATCCACCCACCGGTGCAATAGTCGAGGACCGGATACCTGCCCACGGACACGACCCCGCCCGCGACCAGGACGTTCTGGCGGCGGAAGTAGACATAGATGTCCCCATCGGTGTGAGCCTGGGGCAGGTAGCCGTATTCGATCGGCTCACCGGCGAAGGTCATCTTGCAGGACTTGTAGTAGAACGTCTCGGTGGGCCACGCCTCGCGTGGGCGGGGCTTGTAGATGCGGTTCTCCCACTGTTCCCGGATTTCCGTACCCATCCACAGCCAGGTGCTCTCGTGGGCGATGACGTTGGCGCCTGCACGCTTGAAGAGATCGTTGCCCCCGGTGTGGTCCACGTGCCAATGCGTATTGAACACGGTACGGACGCGTCCTCCGCCCGCAAGAGTGGCCAGGGTCTGCTGCAGGCGGCGCGAGTGCTCGGCTGCTCCGCAATCCACCAGCAACAAGCCCTCCGGCCCGCTCAGCGCAACCACATTGCCGCCGGCACCGGAGATCACCACCAGGTTGTCGCTCAGGCGGGTGACGGCCAAGGCCGGCGCAGAGCCGGGGAGCAGTCCAGCCGCTGCCCAGCGCGACAGCGTGAGGCCAGCCGCCCCAGCGGCCGCGGACTTGAGAAATCGCCTGCGCTCCACCCTCATACCCCTCGCACCTGCCGTGCTCGCGTGACTATCTTAATTGGGCTCACCGGGAAGGCTCATTCTGCTTTTTGAATAGAGGCTATATGCACCGCCACATGGCCGCTGCGGGGCTCCTGACGCCCCTCAAGAATGCGTTTTGAGAACACGTCCACAGTGAGACCTCAGCCGCGCCCTCCGGGCCAGCGGCGAGCGTCCCTCGGCCGCCGCCGAGTGCTCGTGAAAGGCCCCGGCAATCAGGGAGCGCAGCCACTTGCTGCGGGCATCGTGGCGGAAC
This sequence comes from Steroidobacteraceae bacterium, assembly GCA_035552975.1. Taxonomy (GTDB): domain Bacteria; phylum Pseudomonadota; class Gammaproteobacteria; order Steroidobacterales; family Steroidobacteraceae; genus 13-2-20CM-66-19. The sequence continues at coordinate 8,153 of DATNEN010000159.1, read as the reverse complement.
TTGGAATGCCAGTGCTGGCGAATCTCCACGGCTGGCACGGGAAACGGCAGCTCGACTTTGCGCAACGGAGCCCCGAGCGCCAGGAAATGCTCCGCCACGCGCCGGGCGACCGTGATGATCATGTCGGATTCGGCCGCGATACCCGGCAGGGTGACTACGTGGGGACAGATGAACCCAACACGACAGCGGATGCGCCGGCGAGCCAGGTGCAGATCGATCGGCTCCTGGTGACGGATCGGCGCGCGCACCACGGCATGCTCGAACTCCAGGAACTGCTCGATGCCGAACTGCGCGGCGGTGATCGGATGACCGGCACGCACCAGGCTGACGTAGCCGTCGGTGAACAGCGTCTGCTGAAAGAAGTTCCTCTTGCACAGGTCCGGCAGGTAGCCGACCGCCAGATCGATCTCGCCTGACTCGAGGCCGCGTGCGACATCCGCGACGCGTAGATTCACAGAGCGGACGGGCGCGTACGGTGCCGCTTGCCGCAGGACGGTCAGCATCCGCGGCATCATCACCGCTTCGCCGGCATCCGAAAGGGCGAGTACGAAAGGCCGCTGTGTGGTCGCCGGATCGAAGCTGTCCTCGACGAACAGGTCCTGGTCGATCTGCGCCAACACACCGCGCGCCGACTTGGCGAGCACCACGGCCCGGGGGGTGGGCTGCATGCCATTGGTCGTGCGCACGAACACCGCATCGTTGAACAGCTCGCGCAGCTTGCCGAGCGCAACGCTCACCTGCGGCTGGCTCATTCCCAGGGCCAGCGCGGCTGCGCTCACGCTCCGGGTGTCGTCCATTGCCACCAGGACAGCGAGTTGATCCAGATCGAGGCGACGGCGGCGTTGCCCAGCGCGCAGCGCCGCTGAAGGAGATTCAGCGTGACGCCGAGAATTCTTCCGCAGATGCATGTCCCTCTCGAAGCGACGTGGCTCGTCCGCCCCGACCAGACTCGCCTCACCCGTTCATTGCAGCTGCGTTGGGGTATCACACCCTTCGACGGCGGGTCAACGCTCGCAGGCGATCGGATTCATTGCCCGGATAAGGCTTGATAATTCTTCACTCTGTGGCGCTCCCATATTCGGATTTTCGAATAACCGCTATTTAATTCCTCACATTGCCCTGACGGATATCGCCTTGCGATTCTGCGGCAGTTCGCGGCACAGGCTCGCAGAGTCAGGGGAGCGCGCGCGCCGGCATGCGGGTCCCGTTCATGCCGGAGCGTGCACATCGTTGTACGCAGTTGCAGACAACCCCCCGACCCATTTGACGTTCTTGGAAGGGGGAGATCGATGAAGACGAAGTTCGACGTGCTCCGTGCGGCATCCCTGCCGGCCGGGGCAATCATGCTTGCTCTCGCAGCCTCCGCGGCGTGTGCCCAGGGCGCAGCCGCTACGAAAGGTGCGCAGGGCCCTGCGGTCAATACCGGCGACCAGGAGGGCGGACTGCAGGAAGTGGTCGTCACGGCCACGCACGTCGAGGAAGGCGTCAACCACGTAGCGATCACCATGTCCGCCGTGACACAGGATGCTCTCGACAAGATCGGCATCACGGACGCCTCCTCGCTCGCCGCCGCCGTTCCGGGCCTGAATGCCGGCAACGGTATCGCCGGCAAGCAAACCTTTACGCTGCGCGGCATCGGCTCGACGGTGGGCGCCGCGACCACCGGCGTATACCTCGACGACACCCCGCTCACGCAGTACCAGGGCACGGGCGTGGACCAGAGCAACGGCGCTCCGGTGCCGGAATTCTTCGACCTCGAGCGCGTTGAAGTGCTGGAGGGGCCGCAGGGCACGCTCTACGGCGGCTCCTCCGAGGGCGGCACGGTGCGCTTCATCACTCCCACGCCGAGCCTGACACAGTATTCGGGTTTCGCACGCGCGCAAGTGGAGGACACCTGGTACGGCGCACCGGGCTACCTGTACGGCGCAGCCTTTGGCGGGCCGATCGTGGAGAATGAGAGCGGCTTTCGGGCGAGCCTGGTCGATCACAAGACCGGCGGCTGGCTCGATGTCTACAACCCCTACTCGACCGGGGTGTTCCCGGATCAGGACATCCAGTCCAATTCCAACTGGAGCGAGGAGTTTGCCGGCCGGGTCTCATTCCTCGTCAAGTTGTCGGACGACGCGCGGCTGCAGTTCAACTACTACCACCACCAGAATTTCCTGAACGCCGTGCTGAACGGGCCCACCGAGCCCCTGGCGCCCGGCCAGACATTCACGACGCCGCAGGCCTGCTACAACACCGCGGCGGCGAAAGTGGGCGGCGGCAAGCCGCCCACGGTGAACTGCCCCGCCGCGGGTGCGCCACTGCCGGCCGGCGTGTACGAGCGGCCCGCGATGACCACCGGACCCTGGGACTTCCTCAACGGCACCGATGCGGTGATCGTCGGCAATGCCTATCTGAACTATCCGCCCTCCAGCCAGCTGACCAAGATGCAGGTTCCGGCGCTGACCTTCACCTACGACTTCGGCAGGCTGGAGTTCAAGTCGATCTCGTCCTACGTCCGCACCTTCACCAATGCGGACTACATCGATCGCAACGTGGGCGGCCGCGCCCTCGGCGTCCAGGAGTATCCCGGCACCGCCAACTATCCTCTCAACCCCGGCGATCCGAACTACACCGGCATCGCCGTCGGCAACAACACCGGCAACACGGTCTCGCAGGAGTTTCGCGTGAGCAGCCCGGCTTCCTCCGATAGCCGCTGGAGCTGGGTCGCCGGCCTGTACTACGCGAAAGCCCGGCTGTACACCTCCTACGACTTGTTCACTCCCACGAACGAGACCACCGAGCAGCTGTACGGCATCAGCTCGTATCAATACTTCGGGATACCCGACCAGCCGGGCCTGCGCACCGGCACGTACCGGCTGTACGTCACCAACATCGATAAATCGGCGTACGCCAATATCAACTTCAATGCCACCGACAAACTGCGCCTGACCGGCGGGGTGCGCGTCTCGCGCATCGACCTGGACTTCTGGCAGACCAACTTCGGGCAGGAGAGCCAGGACACGGCCGACAGTCCGCTGGCGCTCGCCGTCGGCACCCGCCAGAACAACCCGGTCGCGCCGATGGCCGGCGTGCAGTACAACTTCACGCCCAACGCCATGGTGTTCGCGACCGGGTCCAAGGGCTTTCGCGCCGGCGGCGTCAACGAGCCGCTCAATGCCTTCGCCTGCGCCGCTCCCCTGCAGCTCTACGGCCTGACCGTCAGCGACATCCCCAAGACCTACGGCCCCGACGAGGTGTGGAGCTACGAGCTCGGCACGAAGCTGGGGATGCTCGACCGGCGCATGCAGCTGAATCTGTCGGCATTCTGGATCAACTGGACCAACATGCAATCCTCGATCCCGACTCCTCCGGGGTGCAACACCGGCTGGACGGAGAACGGCGGCAAGGCGGTCAGCCGCGGCGTCGATCTGCAACTGCAGTACGCGCCGGTCGATGCGCTCAATTTCGACTTGCGCGCGGAATACGACGATGCGTACCACGCCACCGCCGTCGAAGGCCCCACGCCATTGAACGGCTCGCCGCCGACCACGGTGATCGAATCCGGCCAGCCCTTCAACGTCCCGAAGTTCACGGCCAACTTCGGCATTCAGTACAACCTGCCGCTTTTTGGCCAACGGAGCTTCGTGCGCAGCGACTGGCAGTACCAGGGCGCCTACAGTGCCGGCACTCCGTATCCGTTGAGCGGCTTCACGCCCTACAGCAACTACCCGGCGTGGTTCCTCGTCAATCTGCGTGCCGGCATGAACTTCCGCTGGGGCGATGTGCAGCTGTACACCTACAACCTGCTGAACCGGCAGGCGTGGGAAAACCCGCAGAACGCGGCCGGCATGAGCTCCTTCGGCGGCAGCGGCTGCTCGGTATCCGGTGGGCCGAGCTGTTCGAAGTTCATCGTGTTCACGCCGTTCGTGACCGCCATGGTGCCTACCCCACGTATCGTCGGCATCCAGCTCAACTACAACTTCCAGTGAGCGTCCCGGGCCCGGGTAGCGGTTGAGCCGCTACCCGGGCTCGCGTGAATGGCCTGTTCACTCGGGCAGCGTGTCTTCGAGGAAGTCCGTGATTGCATCGCGACTGGGGGTCAAGCCCTTCAATTGGGTGCCTGGATTTCACCGAGCGGCTAACGGCCGCACATGCTGGCGGAGGGCTTCGACAAACGCGGTCGCATTGGTGAAGCAAGCCCAGTGCCCACCCGCGATGGGAATGAAGGCCTTCTCTGGAGCGCGAACCTCCGCTACGTAGGCCTCCGCCACTGCAAATGGGGCGATGTGATCGTCGCGACCCTGTATCACGAAGAAGGGAATGGAGAAATCGAGCCCGAGCTTGCGCGCGTCCAACGAATATTCGATGGGCGCAAGCTTCTCAGCTGTGAATCGACCGCCCGCGAGCCAGTCGGCCGCATCACCGTGAGGGGGGAGCGGTGGAGGCCCGAGAAACTCCTTGTAGAGGTTGATGTACTCGAGGTCGCTCGGGGCCATCCGGTACTTGCCGGATGCCATGATCCGTCTCCGGTCGCTCTCGGGCAGCGATACCGTGTCATTGAGCGCTTTCAAGGTCTCCTGATCGCCGGCCGCGGTCGCTTGTTCCCGCGCCCAGCGCTCCTGACTCTCTATCTTGAGATGCCAGCTGACGGGCTGACCCGTTCCCACAAAGGCGTGGAACAGCTCGGGCCATCGCTTCACGACGCGCAGTCCGAGCTCCGCCCCCCAGCTCTGGCCGACCAGAATGATCTTCTTCTTGGAAAGGCGTCTGCAGACGTATTGCGCGACCTCGCGGGCATCCTCACATACCCGTTCGAGCGCCATCTCCGGCGTAGACATCCCCGGCGTTGCAGGCCCGTACTTGCCATAGGTGCGGCCGCTTCCGCGCTGGTCCCAGTTCACCACCGTGAAGTCTGTCTCCCATGGCACGAACTCTTTCAGAAAGGGAGACTGGGCTTCGCCGGGTCCGCCATGGAGGTAGAGAATCGCGGGATTGCGGGCGTCACCGCCTTGAATGCCGACCCATTGGTCGATCCCACCGATCCGGACGAAGCCGGTCTCGTCCACTGCGGCGGCCGCCGCGCTGGTTCGCTCCGAGAGAAATGTCGGCGCGGCGGCCATCAGCCCCATGGCGCGCCGCCGGGTGATGTCTGCAGTCACGTCGCTATTCCTCGGATCGGGCATCGCCTGCCTGACAGCGGAGATCGGAACATATCAGGCGAAAGCTCCCTCGTCACACGGCTGGTCGGACGGAACGCACGGCCGGTCGGATCCTCGGGGGCGCTCACGTAAGCCGCGGATTCCGCTGGGAAATCCAGGGCAAAAAAGGCCGCCACTCCGGTCGCAGCTGCGCGCCTGGCTCGGCGCGGGTCGACGCGCCCGAACCCTGCGGCTGCAGCGCCGATCCGGTAGAATATCCTCGCCAGGAAAGTGGCTCTCGCGAGCCGCCTTCGTTCCTCCGGCATTGAAGCGTCGCCGCCGTGGACATGCGCAAGAGCGCGTGCCCGGCCGGATGCTCACCAGTTGCTGAAACCCTGTAGTGCCGCGCACGTGGTACCACGTGCCGCGCTCGTTATATTGATTGGTTACTCATGCTTGCTACTTCCAATGTCGCGATCCAATTCGGTGCCAAGCCGCTTTTCGAGCAAGTCACCGTCAAGTTCTCCGATGGCAACCGCTATGGCCTGATCGGCGCAAACGGGTGCGGCAAATCCACCCTCATGAAAATCCTCGGCGGCGAGCTGGAGCAAAGCACGGGCGATGTCATGCTGCAGGCAGGCATGCGGCTCGGAAAGTTGAACCAGAACCAGTTCGCCTACGAAGACGAGCGAGTGCTCGACGTCGTCATGCAGGGCCACATGGAGATGTGGCAGGCGATGCAGGAGCGCGACCGGATCTACGCCGACCCCCAGGCGACCGACGCCGACTACATGCGAGCTGCGGAGCTCGAGGGCAAGTTCGCCGAGTACGGTGGCTACGATGCAGAGGCGCGCGCCGTCAGCATCCTGGCGGATGCCGGCATTGCCGAAGCGTTGCACAACGGGCCGATGCGCGAGGTGCCCCCCGGTTTGAAGCTGCGTGTGCTGCTCGCACAGGCGTTGTTCTCCAGACCCGACGTGCTGCTGCTCGATGAGCCGACCAACAACCTGGATATCCATTCGATCCGCTGGCTGGAAGGGGTGCTCAACGACTACGCCGCCACCATGATCATCATCAGCCACGACCGGCATTTCCTGAATCAGGTGTGCACCCACATCGCGGACCTGGACTTCCAGCAGCTCAAGGTCTATCCCGGAAACTACGATGATTTCATGCTGGCATCTACGCAGGCCCGCCAACGGGTCGAAGCGGCGAATGCCAAAGCCAAGGAGCGGATTTCGGACTTGCAGGAGTTCGTGCGGCGCTTCTCCGCCAACGCTTCCAAGGCACGGCAGGCCACCTCGCGCCGCAGGCAGATCGAGAAGATCCGGATCGAGGAGGTCAGGCCGTCCTCGCGCCAGAATCCCTACATCCGCTTCGAGCAGGCCAAGAAGCTGTACCGTTCGGCGGTCACCGCGGAAAAGCTGACCTTCAGCTACCCGGGCTCGAACGTCGCCGTGCTGAACAACGTCAATTTCAACATCGAGGCGGGCGAGCGGGTCGCCATCATCGGCCCCAACGGCATCGGCAAAACCACGCTGATGCGCTGTCTCGCGGGCGAGCTGACGCCCGGCGCGGGCCGCATCACCTGGGTGGAAAACGCCCAGCCCGGCTACATGCCCCAGGATCCGCAGGCCGAGTTCGCGGAAAGGACGGACCTGTTCACGTGGATGTCGACCTGGACCGGCAAAGCCGACGACGATCAGATCGTGCGCGCCACGCTGGGCAGGCTGCTGTTCTCGGGTGATGAGACCAAGAAGTCGGTGAGCGTTCTGTCCGGCGGCGAGAAGGGGCGGATGATCTATGGAAAGCTGATGCTGACCCGGCCCAACGTGCTGTTGATGGACGAGCCGACCAACCACATGGATATGGAAACCATCGAGTCGCTGCAGATCGGCCTGGAGAAATACCCGGGCACTCTGCTGTTCGTCTCACACGACCGGGAGTTCGTCGGCGGCCTCGCTACGCGCATCATCGAGTTGCAACCGGGCGGGAGCATCGCGGATTTTCACGGCACATATGATGAATACCTCGAGTCGCAAGGGATCGAGGTGTAGCGCACCGGCACGTCGGGCGCGGATGTGCGCGTGGCTCGTGCGCATGTGAGCTACAGGAGGGAATTGGAGCCGAGCGTAGGACTTGCGCAGGTGATCGTCGCGACGCCGCCTCTTGGATCAGGCTGCTTCATTGGTGCCTCACAGCTCAATACGGCGGTGCTCGCCTCGAGCGCTGACTCTTGGCGGCCTCGGTCCACCAAACGAGGTCGTCGGCGAACCGCCCGAACGCACGTTCGAGGGCCGCTCCGGCTTCACCGATCGGCTCGCCCGCCCCGTCCAACGTGCCGGCGATCGGTCCGACCGTCAGCGTACTGGAGATGACTACCATCCCCATCTCGGACAGCGTGTTGTGCCAGGCATAGCTCGACCGAGTGCCCGACAGCCGGCCCGCCGAATAGCTTGCAATCGCCGCCGGGCGCCAGAACCACTCCTCGAGAAAGTGGTCAGTCAGGTTCTTGAGCCCAGGCTGCACCCCCCAGTTGTACTCGCCAGTCACAAAAACGAAGGCATCAGCCTCGCGGATCTTGGCGCCGAGTGTCTCCATCGCCGCGGGCGCAGTGCCCGGAGCATATTCCTTCAGCATGCGATCCAGCATCGGCAGACCGATCGCCTTGGCGTCGATGAGCTCGGCATCCTCGCCGCGGTCGCGCAGCCTATGCACGGTGAAGTCTGCCAATCGGATGCCTTTGCGGTCGGCCCTGTAGGAGCCGTAGAGGACGAGAATTCGGTTGCCCACGAGCGCGCCCTCAAGAAGTCGTGTGTGTTCGACAGTTGGCATTGCCAAGCTGTATGTGCACGCGTCGCCACGGTGCGCCGAGTAAAACCGACCTCGATACCGACCTCGGCGACGCGCCCCGGAGTCGTCATTTTGGGCGCCCGAGGCCGGCCTGTCACCAAGGCACCCTTAGGGTCGACTCCGCTCAACCGTGACGAAACGATGCCCGTCACGGCGAGCAGAGGGACGGAACGG
>DATNEN010000158.1:0-7508 GCA_035552975.1 Steroidobacteraceae bacterium | reverse complement strand
AGCGGATTGCGAGTCCCTGGTGGCCATGTCAGCAGCAAGCTCCGCACCCGCGGTGAAGTTGCGAGCGACGCCGTGTTGCGACAGCCAAAGAGGGGTGGCGAGGATCGGGTTCTGCTGCCACGAGACCGGCGATGTTGGCCGGTGCAGTGCGCCATGGGCGCGACAGCCGCAAACGATACGGTCGATGAGTCCGTAGAACTCATTGCGGGGGGACAAAAGCACTCCTTTTCCCGAGCGAATACCGCCCGGTCATTCCCCTCGTTTCGCAAAGGTATAGCCGAGGCGTTGCCGTACACCCGGAAAACCTTTTTAAAAGAAGCTGCACCATGTTCGAGTCGCCGTGTCACCGTGCGCACAACCTCGAGTCAAACGTCTCTGCCGGGGTACCCTCGGTACTCGAAGGTCGGACACCCAGGGTCACGCCTGCGCCAAAAACGTTCCATGCAGTAGGTACACGTTCGCGGGCGGACGGTTCTGGCGAGGGGAACGATTTCGGCGCTGGCGGGATCGCAGCCCCGCCTCATCAAAGGGGGCGCCGTCCCCGGATTGAAATCAACCAGTTACGGCGATTCGAGGACCTGGCGGAAGTAGCCGATGGTGCGCTCCAGCCCCGCCTCGAGTGCGACCGTGGGCTCCCAGCCGAGGCGCTCCCTGGCTTGTGCGATATCCGGCCGCCGCTGGCGCGGATCGTCGTTGGGCAGGGGTCCGAACACCAGCGGGCTGTCCGATCCGGTCAGGCGAATGACGGTCTGCGCCAGCTGCAGCATCGTGAACTCGACCGGATTGCCGATATTCACAGGGCCGGCGAAGCCGCTGGGGTTGTTCATCATCCGCACCAGCCCGTCGATCAGATCGTCGACATAACAGAAACTGCGCGTCTGCAGCCCGTCCCCATAGAGGGTGATCGGCTCCCCGCGCAGCGCCTGGACGATGAAATTGCTCACCACGCGGCCGTCGCGCGGGTGCATTCGCGGGCCGTAGGTGTTGAAGATCCGGGCTACCCGGATCTGCAGCGCGTGCTGCCGGTGGTAGTCGAAGAACAGGGTCTCGGCGCAGCGCTTGCCCTCGTCATAGCAGCTGCGCGGACCGATCGGATTGACGTTGCCCCAGTAGGCCTCCGGCTGCGGGTGCACATCGGGGCTGCCGTAGACCTCGCTGGTCGAGGCCTGCAGGATCTGCGCCTTGGTGCGCTTGGCCAGGCCCAGCATGTTGATCGCCCCCATGACGCTGGTCTTGGTCGTCTGCACGGGGTCGAACTGGTAGTGCACCGGGGAGGCGGGGCAGGCGAGGTTGTAGATTTCATCGACCTCGACATACAAGGGGAAGGTGACGTCGTGGCGCAGCAGCTCGAAGGCCGGGTTCGGCAGCAGGTGCTCGACGTTGTGCCGGGTACCGGTGAAAAAGTTATCGACGCACAGCACGTCGCAACCCTCCGCCAGCAACCGCTCGCACAGATGGGAGCCCAGGAATCCAGCCCCGCCGGTGACCAGGATGCGCTTGCGCAGAGAGTATTTTTGCATTCGATCGGCCGCGGCATCCGAAGGCGCCTATGGTACACAAGCGGTACACGCGCAGACGTAGGCTCGAGCGGGCGCGTACGGCCTCGCAATTTTGTGCCTCCCGGCTTGAGCAGCCTCGCCGCTTGCTTTACCCTGTCGGCCTCTTTTCTCTCTAAATCAAGAACTTACCAAAATGCGCGTGACTATTTTCGGCTCTGGCTACGTGGGGTTGGTGACCGGCGCCTGCCTCGCCGATGCCGGCAACCACGTGGTCTGCGTCGACGTGGACGCGAGCAAGATCGAGCGGCTGAACCGCGGCGAGGTACCGATCCACGAGCCGGGGCTGGATGCGCTGATCAAACGCAACGCCGAGGCCGGGCGCCTCGAGTTCACCACCGATGCGGTGAAGGGGGTCGAGCACGGCCTGTTTCAGCTCATCGCCGTTGGGACTCCGCCGGATGAGGACGGCTCGGCCGACCTGCGCTACGTGCTGGCGGTCGCGCGCACCATCGGTAAGAACATGAGCCGCTATTGCATCGTCATTACCAAGTCGACGGTGCCCGTGGGCACCGCGGACAAGGTTCGCAAGGAGATCACCACGACGCTGGCCGCGCGCAACGCGGCGGTCGATTTCGACGTGGTCTCCAACCCCGAGTTCCTGAAAGAGGGCGCGGCGATCCAGGACTTCATGAAGCCCGATCGGGTCGTCATCGGCACCGACAATCCGCGCACCACCGAGCTGATGCGGGCGCTGTATGAGCCCTTCACCCGCAATCACGACCGCCTGATCGTGATGGACATCCGCTCCTCGGAGCTGACCAAGTACGCCGCCAACGCGATGCTTGCCACCAAGATCAGCTTCATGAACGAGCTGTCCAATATCGCCGAGCGCCTGGGGGCGGACATCGAGAAAGTGCGCGTCGGCATCGGCTCGGATCCGCGCATCGGCTACAGCTTCATCTACCCGGGCACCGGCTACGGCGGCTCGTGCTTCCCGAAGGACGTGCAGGCGCTGATCCGCTCGGCCAACGAGGTGCAGCACACCCCGGACATTCTGCATGCCGTCGAGGCAGTCAACGAGCGCCAGAAGCAGGTGCTCGTGCACAAGATGCGCGGCCACTACGCCGGCAGGCTGCGGGGACGGACCTTCGCTCTGTGGGGGCTGTCATTCAAGCCCAACACGGATGACATGCGTCAGGCCCCCTCGCTCGCCATCGTCGATTCGCTGTTGAAAGAGGGCGCGCGGGTGCGTGCCTACGATCCCGTCGCGGCGGGGGAAGCAGCGCGGATCTTCGGCGGCAAGCAGGATGTGGTGCTCTGCAAGAGCGCCTACGAGGCCGCCACGGGCGCCGATGCGCTCGCCATCGTGACCGAGTGGCAGGAGTTCCGCAGCCCGGACTTCGACCGGTTGAAGGAGCTGCTGCAGGCCCCTGTCATTTTCGACGGACGCAATCTGTACGATCCGGGCATGGCGGGCCGGTTCGGATTCACCTATTACGCCATCGGTCGCGGCAGAGCGCTGCCCCCGGCATAAGAGGAGCGTCAGCACGCACATGCTCACTCCAGTCATTCTCTCGGGTGGTGCGGGCACGCGGCTTTGGCCGCTCTCGCGCGAGCTGCATCCCAAACAACTCCTGGCGCTCACCGGCGACCGCACCATGCTGCAGCAGACGGTGCTGCGGCTGGACGGACTGGCCGCCTCGGCGCCGGTCGTCGTGTGCAACGAAGCACACCGGTTCCTGGTGGCCGAGCAACTGCGTCAGCTCGGGGTCGAGCCGCGGGCGCTGGTGCTCGAGCCTTTTGGCCGCAACACCGCCCCGGCGATTGCCCTCGCGGCTCTCGCTGCCGTGGCCAAGGGGGCGCGTGAAGCCAACGCAGCGGAGCCCGTGTTGCTGGTCCTGCCTGCGGACCATGTGATCCGTGACGTCCCCGCCTTTCAGAAAGCAGTCCGCACCGCCCTTCCTGCGGCCGAGCAGGGCCGTCTGGTCACCTTTGGAATCGTGCCCACCGCCGCAGAGACCGGGTACGGCTACATCCAGCACGGGGCGGCCGACGGGGCGCTGCATCGGATCGCTCGCTTTATCGAGAAGCCCTCGCCCGAGCGCGCTCGTGAGTTCGTGAAGTCCGGCGACTACTACTGGAACAGCGGCATGTTCATGTTCCGTGCGAGCCGCTATCTGGAGGAGTTGGAGCGCTACGCTCCGCAGATCGCGCAGGTCTGCCGCGCTGTGTTCCAGGCGGCGCAGACCGACCTGGATTTCACACGGGTCGACAAGCAAGGCTTCGAGGCTTGCCCGAGCGACTCCATCGACTACGCTGTCATGGAGAAGACCGCGGACGCCGTCGTCGTCCCGCTCGCAGCCGGTTGGAGCGATGTGGGCTCGTGGGCCGCGCTGCACGATGCGACCGAAAGCGACAGTCGGGGCAATGTGGTGCGCGGCGATGTCATCGTCGAGGACTCCGAAGGGTGTTATCTGTATTCCGAGAGCCGCCTGGTGAGCGCCGTCGGATTGAAGGATCACGTCGTCGTGGAGACCAAGGACGCCGTGCTGGTCGCGCCGCGCGACCGCGTACAAGACGTGAAAAAACTCGTGGCCCGCCTGAAAGAGCAGGGCCGCTACGAGCATTCGCTGCACCGCGAGGTATTCCGCCCCTGGGGCAGCTACGACAGCATCGAGAACGGCCCGCGATTCCAGGTCAAGCGGCTGAGCGTGAAGCCCGGCGCCACTCTTTCGCTGCAGATGCACCACCATCGCGCAGAACACTGGGTCGTGGTCTCCGGGACTGCGCGGATCACGCGCGGGGAGGAGGTGTTCCTGTTGGAGGAGAACCAGTCCACCTATATCCCGATCGGTGTGAAGCATCGCATCGAGAATCCCGGGAAGATTCCGCTGCACATCATCGAGGTGCAGTCCGGGTCGTACCTGGGCGAAGACGATATCGTGCGCTTCGAGGATCAGTACGGGCGGCGGGGAACCACCGGCTGAGCGAGCCGCCACCCTGCGCTGGCGCGCCCCCCGGACCGGCGCAGACAGCCACGGGCGGGCTCCTGCTCGTATAATCCGCCCGTCATTCGGGAACGGCGGCCAGCATGACCCAGGTACTCACAGCGTTCAAAGCCTACGATGTCCGCGGGCGCCTGCCCACGGAGCTCAACGAGTCTCTGGCCTACGACATCGGCCGCGCCTATGCGGCTTTCGTGCGCCCGAAGAAGGTGGCCGTCGGCTACGACATCCGCCTGTCCAGCCCCGGGCTGGCCGCCGCGCTCAAGCGCGGCCTGATGGACTGCGGCAGCGACGTCTACGACATCGGGTTGTGCGGGACGGAGGGCTCGTATTTCGCGACCTTCGCGCACGAGCTCGACGGCGGGATCATGGTGACCGCCAGCCACAACCCTCCCGACTACAACGGCATGAAGTTCGTGCGCGAGGGGGCGCGCCCGATCAGCGGTGACACCGGCCTGAAGGAGATGCGCCAGCTGATCGAGTCCGGCCGGTTGCCGCCGCGCTCGGCTGCCCGCGGCACCGAGCGGCCCCTGGACCTGCGGGACAGTTATCTTGCGCATCTGCTGAGCTACGTAGATCTGGCCGGGCTGCGCAGGGCCGGCGCGCCGCGATTGAAGGTCGTCGTCAATGCGGGCAACGGCGGAGCGGGGCTCATCGTCGATCAGCTCGAGCCGCACCTGCCGTTCGAGTTCATCAAGATCAATCACGCTCCGGACGGGACTTTTCCCAACGGCATTCCCAACCCCATGCTCGAGGAGAATCGCGCCGCCACGGCCGATGCCGTGCGCCGCGCGGGGGCGGATGTGGGGCTCGCCTGGGACGGCGACTACGACCGGTGCTTCTTCTTCGACGAGCAGGGTCGGTTCATCGAGGGCTACTATCTGGTGGGCCTGTTGGCCGCGGCTTTCCTGGGGAGCGAGCCGGGCGCCCGCATCGTGCACGATCCCCGACTCACCTGGAATACCGTGGACATCGTTCGCAGGCATGGCGGTGTGCCGGTGCTCTGCAAGTCCGGGCATGCGTTCATCAAGCAGAAGATGCGCGAAGTGGACGGCGCTTACGGCGGAGAGATGAGCGCGCATCACTACTTCCGCAAGTTCTCGTATTGCGACAGCGGCATGATTCCCTGGCTGCTGGTACTCCAGCAGATCGTGGCGAGCGGACAGACGCTGTCCTCCCTGGTGGGCGAGCGGATGCGCCTGTTTCCTGCCAGCGGCGAGATCAATCGCCATCTGCACGCAGACCCGAAGACGATCCTGGCGCGTGTGCAGAAGCACTACGAGTCGGCTGCCACCGGTATCGATTTCACCGACGGGTTGTCGATGGAGTTCGAGGGTGAGACGCGCGGGCGCTGGCGCTTCAACCTGCGGGCATCCAACACCGAGCCGCTGGTGCGGCTGAACGTGGAATCGCGCGGCAGTGAGGCGCTGATGCAGGAGAAGACCGCGGAGCTGCTGAAAATGCTCGATCAGTGAGGGCGCTTGCGTGCAGGTACGCAATTTGCGTCAACGCGTCACCGCTCAAGCTGGTTCCCACCCTGGAGTAGAAATTTGGAGGCTAGGCCCTTGCGAGTGATGATCGCGGAGAACCATCGCGATCTGAGTGAGGTGATGAGCCAGCTCATCGACTCCGAGCCGGGCATGCACTGTGTCGCCACGGTGTCCGAAGCCAGCCGGGTTCTGCCTGCGGCGCGCGAGACCGACGCCGACGTGCTGATTCTGGACCTGATGCTGCAGGGAGGCAGTGGATTCCCCCTCATCGAGCAGCTCACCTCGGCGATTCCACATCTGCGGGTGATTGTCTTCAGCGGGCTCGCCAACACGGAAGAAGTCGAGCGCGAGGCCAAGCGTCGCGGGGCAGCCGCCTTCGTCACCAAGGGCTGCGATTTCAGGGTTCTGCTCGCCGCCCTGCAGCCGGATCGGACCCCGGGACCGTCGGCGGCGATAGGCTAGAGCCCTCGCTGTCCGCCGCAGCGCAGCCGGCAATCCCGCCGCGCGGCCGCCGCGATCGGCGCGCCCACACTCCGCCGCGCGGCCGACGCGATCCGCGCGCGTGTGGACAATGTGCGCCGTGCACCCCTATTGCCGTGCCGATGCGTGATACAACGTTCCGCCTTTTGTGAAATTCGGCCGCGGAGTACGATCTGCAACTGGGGGTCAGCGTGGCCGACTGGAACTTGAGGGCACAGGACCGCTGGAGCTCGAGCTTGCTTGTCGCCGGCCTCGTCCGGTAGGAGACCTCAGCGGGAGAAATCGCTTAAGCCGAAGCCAGGCCTGTCTGCAGCTAGAGACATTGGCTGCAGGTTCCCTGGCAGGTACCTTCCACCTTCCCACATCAATCGGGGGCAGTGAGACTCATGGCGCTTTGGAAAGATACGAATGCAGGACCCGGCTCTCCGCCCGCACCCTCACCGGGGCCGGCCGGGGTAGCTCTTGGCGCGCAACCCCTTCGCGAGCCGGAGAAGACCAACGTGGCATCCCTCACTCCCGAGGCCGCTAGACGGCCCGTCAAGGAGGCGCAGCGCCTGGATATGAAAGAATCCGTCGTCAACTCCGATCTGACGATCGAAGGCAAGATCCTCGGCTCCGGCCATATCCGTATCGCCGGCCGGTTCAAGGGTGACGTTCAGGTCGACGGCAATGTCACGCTCGACACCGGCGCCCACCTGGAAGGCCAGGTCCGCGCCAGCGTCGTGGTCGTGGGCGGGGAGCTGGTCGGGAACATCGAGAACGCCAAGCGGGTCGAGCTGCTCGAGGGCGGCGTGATCAGTGGCGACGTCAAGGCGGGCTCTCTCACCGTGGCGGCGGGCTCGCGCATGCGTGGCCAGGTCGAATTCGGCTGGGAAGACAGCGGCGCACGCAAAGTCGAGGCCAAAGGATACGGTAGCGCTTCATGAATGTGGCCTCTCGCCCGGTGCCCACGGGCAAGACGCGCACCTGTCCGCACTGCAAGGCGGTCATTCTCGAAAGTCTGAGCATCTGCCCGGGTTGTCTGCACCACCTGC
>DATNEN010000157.1:0-35520 GCA_035552975.1 Steroidobacteraceae bacterium | reverse complement strand
CAGCGCGGCGGGCATGATGGCCAGCCCATCCAGCCCGTCGGTGAGATTCACCGCGTTGCTCATGCCGACGATCATCAGGTAGCCGATCGCGATGAAGCTGAACGCCGACAGCGGCTCGGCGAAGCTCTTCACGAACGGCAGGAACAGCGTCGTCTCGGAGCGCTGGGTGGCGCTGTAGTAGAGCACCGCCGCCGTCGACAGCCCCGCCACCGACTGCCAGAAATACTTCCAGCGCGGCACGAGTCCCTTGGAATTGCGGACCACCAGCTTCAGATAGTCGTCGTAGAAGCCGATGAGGCCGAACGCGAAGGTGACCCCCAGGACCGTCCAGATGAAGCGGTTGGAAAGCTCGGCCCACAGCAGGGTGCTGACGAGCGTCGTGACCAGAATCAGCGTTCCGCCCATCGTCGGCGTGCCCGCCTTGGGCAGATGGCTCTTGGGACCGTCATCGCGTACCACCTGGCCGATCTGGTAGCGCGAAAGATTGGCGATCATCCTCGGTCCGACGAGCAGCGAGATCGCGAGCGCGGAGACCACCGCGAGAATCGCGCGGAAGGTGAGGTACGAGAACACGTTGAAACCGGAATAGAAGCCGGTCAAGTGCTGTGCGACCCAGAAGAGCACTTACACCCCGCCCTGTTTGATGGTGGAGCCCACGAGCGCCTCGACGACGCGCTCGAGCCTGTTGACGCGTGATCCCTTGATCAGCATCCGCACGTCCGCGGTGGCGGCTTCAAGTGCGTGCGCCAGCGCCGTAGCGTCCGCAAACCACTGTGCGCCGGGTCCGAAGCTTTCCACGGCCAGCGCCGCAAGCTCGCCCGTCGCATACAACCGCTCGATGCCGCATTTGCGAGCGAGCTCGCCGATCTCACGATGGGAGCTGTGCGCGTACTCCCCGAGCTCGGCCATGTCACCGAGCACCAGCCACTTGTGACCTTCCAGGCTGGCGAGCACCTCGATGCCGGCCCGCACGGAGCTCGGATTGGCGTTGTAGGAGTCGTCGATGAGCCAGGCACCCCCGGCCGCTCGCTTGAATTGCAGGCGTCCGGGCACTGCGCGCACCGCAGCCAGTCCCGCGACGACGTGGTGCAGCGTGGCGCCGGCTGCGCTGGCCGCCGCAGCGGCCGCCAGCGCGTTGGCGACGTTGTGCCGGCCGCCCATGTGCAGCTCGACGGGCGTACCCGGTCCCAGCGGGCTCTCGAGTACGAAATGGGTCACGAAGCCTTCCGCACCGATCGAAGTGCGGATATCGGTGGCGGCAAAGTCAGCGCTCTTCTCGACACCGAAGCTGACGATCCGGGCCGGAGTCATCTGGCGCCAGAGACTGGCGAACTCATCGTCAGCGTTGATCACCGCGGTGGCGGTCCCAGCGAGCCCTTCCACCATCTCGCCTTCCGCGCGCGCGACGCCTTCCAGGCTGCCGAAGCCTTCCAGATGCTCAGCACCGGCATTCGTGATCAAGCCCACGGTGGGGCGCGCGATGCGCACCAGGGCGGCTACCTCGCCAGGGTGATTCGCGCCCATCTCGATGACTGCAAACTTATCCGTGGCCTGGAGTCGCAGCAATGTCAGCGGCACTCCGATATGGTTGTTCAGAGTGCCGCGGGTGGCCAGACAACTGCCTGCCTGCGCCAGGATCGTCGCCGTCATTTCCTTGGTGGTGGTTTTTCCGTTGCTGCCCGCGACTCCGATCACCGGGATGGCGAACTGGTTGCGCCAACTGTGTCCGAGCCGCTCGAGAGCCGCCTGCGTGTCCTGTACGACGATCTGCGAGATCGCCGATTCCTGCGGGGAGTCGACGACGGCCCCTGCAGCACCTGCGGAGTGCGCCGCGCTCACGAACTGGTTGGCATCGAAGCGCGGGCCGCGCAAGGCTACGAACAGCTCTCCGGGCTTGAGCGTGCGGGTATCGCTGGAGACGCCCGAGAAGCTTTGATCGGCTCCCCGCAGCGTGCCACTGCATTCCTTCGCGAAATCGGCGAGCGTGCGCTTCATGCTCGCCCCCCGGAGAGCACGTCGCGCAGGATCGCCTGGTCACTGAAGGGGCGGCGTGCCGTCCCGTAGATCTGATAGTCCTCGTGTCCCTTGCCGGCCACGAGCACGACGTCTTCCGCAGCACTGCGCTGCAGAGCGGTGCGGATCGCGACCGCCCGATCGTGCTCCACCAGCGGCGCACGCGGACTTGCGAAGCCGGCAACAATGGCGGCGACGATTTTCGCCGGATCCTCGGTGCGAGGGTTGTCGTCCGTGATGATCGCCTCGTCCGCGAGCTCGCTGGCGATCTGTCCCATCATGGGGCGCTTGCCCGGATCACGATCCCCACCACATCCGAACACGACGCGCAGTCGTCCACGGCAATGCGCACGCGCGGCAGTCAGCGCTTTGGTCAACCCATCGGGCGTGTGCGCATAGTCGACGATGGCCAGAGGCATTCCGTCAGTGCCGCCAAACACTTCCATGCGGCCGCTCGGAGGCCTGCACGCGCCCAGGGCGGCCAGCGACTGTGCGAGCGGAACGTTCCATGCCAGCAGGACCGCGAGCACCGTAAGCACATTGTCGATGTTGAAATCGCCGACGAGAGGCACGGCCAGCTCGCCCGGTCCCCAGCTCGACTCGACGCCGATTCGCAAGCCTGCCGAATCGCGCGTCACTCGGCTTGCGCTCACGATGCCCGCGTCACGCGACGCTGCGGCGGCCGCGCCTCGCCCGCCGAACGCGCGCGCGGCGGCGGTGTGCCGACTCGTGATGATCAGGCGCGCCGGTGAAGGCTGCGCTGCCAGCTGCGCACCGAACGGATCGTCGACGTTGATGACCCGGTGCGCGAGCTGTGGCCACGCGAACAGCCGGGCCTTCGTGGCACCGTACGCTTCCATCGTTCCGTGGTAGTCGAGATGGTCGCGCGTGAGATTGGTGAACGCGGCCGTCTCGAAACGCACGGCGGCCACCCGATGCTGCTCGATCGCGTGCGAGGAGACTTCCATGCTCACGCATTCGGCACCGAGGTTGCGCAGCGCGGCGAACTGCCGATGAATGCTCACCGCATCGGAGGTCGTGTGCTCCGTCGGAGTGAGCTTCGGAGGTACACCGAATCCCAGCGTGCCCATGACTGCTGCACGCCGGTTGCAGATCTGGAGAGCCTGCGCGAGCAGCCACGCACACGTAGTCTTGCCATTGGTCCCCGTGATCCCGGCGACGGTGAGCGCCTGCGCGGGTGACCCAAAGAAGCGGTCCGCGATGGTGCCTACGTGGCGGCTGAGATGCGGAACGGCTGCGACAAATATCTCGGACTCGAGGCTGGGCTTTGCTGACGCCTCGCCCTCGTACAGAACAGCGCGCGCACCGCGAGCGACGGCCTGCTGTGCAAACTCCAACCCGTGCCGCGTCCCGCCGCGACATGCAAGGAACAACGCCCCTGGAGAGACAGAACGGCTGTCGAGCGTCACATCACTGACGCAGACCTCCGCCGGAACATTGACAGGCACGAGCCCGGCGGTGATCTCCCTGAGCGAGCGCGTGCTCATGGCAAGGCCGCCGTGCGCACCGGCGGCGTCCTGGGAGAAGAGGACGGAATGTCCTCCGGCGCGTTGATGGGCTTGTCCGGGGCAACGGCCAGCAACCGGAGGGCGCCGCCGACGACTGCGGAAAACACCGGCGCAGATGCCTGTCCGCCCTGATGCCCTCCGACGGTCGGGTCTTCGAGGACGACCACGGCTGCCAGCCGCGGGCTGGTGGAGGGCGCGACGCCACCGAACACTGCGTTGAAGTGATCCGTGTTGTAGCCGCCACCGGCGGCCGTCTTTTCCGCGGTGCCGGTCTTGCCAGACACCTGATAGCCGGGAATCGCCGCGCGCCACCCTGTCGCCCCTTCCATGACAACCACGGACTTGAGCATCGTCAACAGTTCGCGACAGACGTGATCGTCCAGGACGCGATGACCCGCGGGAGGTGAGTCGACGCGCAGGAACGTCACCGGCCGCGCTATGCCGAAGGCGCCCACGCTCGCATAGGCGTGCGCGAGTTGCAGTGGCGTCACCGAGATGTTGTACCCGTGGGACATCGTCGCGATGGTGATGGGCCGCCACTGCGAGTAGTTAGGGAACATGCCGGCCGACTCACCCGGAAAGCCGCTGGTGGTGACCTGGCCGAAGCCGAGTCGATCCAGCGTCGACCAGATGCGCTCCGGCTCCAGGCTCAGTGCCAGGCGCGCCATGCCGACGTTGGAGCTCTTGGC
This sequence comes from Steroidobacteraceae bacterium, assembly GCA_035552975.1. Classification (GTDB taxonomy): domain Bacteria; phylum Pseudomonadota; class Gammaproteobacteria; order Steroidobacterales; family Steroidobacteraceae; genus 13-2-20CM-66-19. Next base: position 31,289 of record DATNEN010000157.1, on the reverse strand, counting down.
CAGGATGGTGGCGAGATTGACCGGGCCGAGGTTGTGGTCGTCCTCCTCGATCTTCGCGCCCACTTTGAAGAAGCCCGGCGAGGTGTCGATGACGCTGTGGTCGTCGTACTTGCCGGAGGCGATGCCGGCGGCGACGAAGAACGGCTTGATCGAGGAGCCCGGCTCGAGGATGTCGGTCGCCGCCCGGTTGCGATAGGTGCTGGCGACGAACTGGTCGCGGTCGTTGGGATTGAAGGCCGGCTGGTTCACCATCGCCAGGACTTCCCCGGTGCTGATGTCCAGCACCACGACCGAGCCGGACTTCGCGTGCGTATCCCGGACGGCCGCCTTCAGCTCCCGATACGCCAGATACTGGATGCGCAGGTCGACGGACAACACCAGATCGCGGCCGGGGCGCGCCGGGCGAATGCTCTCCACGTCCTGCACGATACGACCGTAGCGATCCTGGATGACCCGCTTCTCGCCGTTCTCACCGGCGAGCCAGTGATCGAATGCCAGCTCCAGACCTTCCTGACCCGCGTCATCGACGTTCGTGAACCCCAGAATGTGGCCGGCTACCTCGCCCGCTGGGTAATACCGGCGGTACTCACGCGAGGTATAGACGCCCGGGATGCCGAGCGCTTTGATCTGCGCAGCCTCGGCAGGTTGCCGGCCGCGGGCCACGTAGAGAAAGTCGCGATCGAGATTGCTCGTTACACGACGTGTCAGCTCCGGGCGATCGATTCTCAGTGCGCTGGCGAGCCGCGGAATCTGATCCAGCGGGAATTCTCTGGGGTTCACCCACACCGAATCGACCGGCGTGCTCACAGCGAGAGGCTCGCCGTATCTGTCGGTGATCGTTCCGCGATGCGCTGCGATGACCGCAACGCGCGAGAAGCGGTTGTTGCCTTCCTTTGCGAGGAAACTGTGATCGACGAGCTGCAAGTCGACCGCACGCCACACGAGAGCGAGCGCCCCGCAAACGAGCAGCCCGACGAGCAGGTACGATCTCCACCGGAACGAGGCAGAGGCGTCTCGTGCGTTACGTGCCTTCATGGAGCGATGATCTCGATCTCCTTGGGCGGCGGCATCGCCATGTGCAGCTTGGTGCTGGCAACGCGCTCGACAAACGCATGCGTGGACCACGCGCTCTGCTCGAGCTGCAACTGTCCCCACTCGATCTGGAGGTTGTCGCGTTGTCCGCTGAGCCTCTCGAGCTGGACGAACAGCTCGCGCGCGCGATGCTTGCAGTAGATCGCGCCAGCCGCCGAACCGAGTGCCGCAACCCACAGCACCGCCACAGCAATCGCGAGTACCTTGCCACTCATACGACTTTCTCCGCCACGCGCAAGAGCGCGCTGCGCGCGCGTGGATTGCGCTTCACCTCGACGTCGCTCGGGCGACTCTTGCGGCCGATGAGCTTCAGCCGCGGTTGAGCCTCAGGAGGCAGCACCGGCAGATCGAGAAGGACGGGATCGACCTGGGACTGGTCGCGCAGGAAGTTCTTGACCTCCCGATCCTCGAGCGAATGGAAGCTGATGACGGCCAGGCGTCCGCCGGGCGTGAGCACCTCAACGGCCGCGCTCAGGCCTCTGCGCAACTGCCCCAGCTCGTCGTTGACGAACATTCGCAATGCCTGGAACGTGCGCGTGGCCGGGTGCTTCCCCGGCTCGCGGGTACGGACCGCGCGGGACACGAGTGCCGCCAGCTCGCTGGTGCGCGTCAACGGATGCTCGTCACGTGTCGCAACGATGGCCTGAGCTATGCGACGCGCAAAGCGCTCTTCTCCCAGCGTGGCAATCACTTCGCGAATCTCGTCGAGGCTCGCCCGAGCGAGCCACGCAGAGATTGGCTCGCCGCGTGTCGGGTCCATACGCATGTCGACCGGACCGTCCGAGCGGAAGCTGAAGCCCCGGCCCGCGTCGTCGAGCTGCGGTGATGAGACGCCGAGGTCGAAGAGCACGCCCCTGCAAGGTTGGCCGTGCGCGTGCGCCGGCACGAGCGTGGCGAGATCGGCAAACGACGCATGGACGAGCGTAAGCCGCACTTCGTCGGCAAAGCGTTGCCTGCCGGCCGCGACGGCCTCAGGATCCCGGTCGATCGCGAGCACGCGGCCTTCTCGACCCAGGGCCTGGAGAATGGATGCCGTATGACCGCCGCGCCCGAACGTCGCATCGACATAGTAACCGCCCGCCTGGAGGGCTAAAGCCGCGAGCGCCTCTCCGACAAGCACCGGTGTGTGCTCATCCACGATAGAAGCGGCTGTTGAGACCCGCCCCCCGAAAAGCTTCGCTGTTCTCTTTCATCGCGCGCCTTCGCCTCGAGCGCGATGCACTTTCTTCCAGGATCCGAGCCGTCGATTCGAATCCCGCCCGCTTGGTGGCGCATCACGCGCCCACCGCCAAACCCTCGCCCTCCGCCTTCGCCCACCGCTCGCCGCTAGCCACCTTGTCAGCCGCAGCCAGCCTCGCCTACAGCCGCAGCGACTCCAACTCCGCGGGCAGCCCCGTCATGTTGTCGTCGCCCTGCGCCAGCCACTTGTCGCGCCGCTCGATCCAGCGCGCTTCATCCCAGAGCTGGATTGAATTACCCTGTCCCACCAACATGGCGTGGCGCTGCAGGCCGGCCACCTCGCGCAGCTCCGTCGTCAGCAGGAACCGGGAATGACTGTCGAGCTCCAGCATCATCGCGTGACCCAGCATCAACCCCTTCAGCCGCTCCGCCTGCGGGTGCAGGGACGGCAAAGCCAGCAGCTTGCGCTCTACCTGCTCCCACTCCGGATGTGGGTACATGACGAGACACTTGCCGCTGCCGAGGGTGATCACGAGCTTCCCCTGGGCGTCGGCGGGCATCTGGTCCCGGTAAACCGTCGGCAGAACCATCCGGCCCTTGTCGTCCAAGGTCACTTTTGTTGCACCGCGGAACATGACCCTGGAGCGTAGCGGCCGCCCAGTTTCTCCCACTTTTTCCCACTGGCTGCCACTATAAACCGCAGCCCGACTATGTCAATTGGAAAAGTGAGAAATTCGTCGCACTGCCAACGACTTATGTTTGATCGGGGCGGTTCCTGACCAGTACCGGCCACCGTTGGTCATTGCCAATCAGCGGCTTGCCCCCCGAAGCTCATACAGTGGTTGATATTGGTGCGGTGCTGGATGCAGCCCCGCACGGGGGGAGCCGGCCTGTAAGCCGGGTTCTGTCGAGGGCAATCATTCCTCTGGGATCCGCGTCGCCGCGGACCTCTAGCGGCCTACCCGGAAGCGCGCGCGGATCAGCGCTGTCCCTGTCCCCGTAAGGGTCGGGACTGCTTCCCTATTTGGCCTTGCTCCAGGTGGGGTTTGCCGTGCCAACCCTGTTACCAGGGTCGCGGTGCGCTCTTACCGCACCGTTTCACCCTTGCCGTCCCCCGCGGCCTTGCGGCCCTGAGGTCTTAGGCGGTCTGCTCTCTGTTGCACTTTCCGTGGGCTCGCGCCCCCCAGGCGTTACCTGGCACCTGATCCGCCGGAGCCCGGACTTTCCTCCCCCCTCGACGGACGATGCCGCCGAGAGCAGCGACTGCCCGGCCGGCTCCCCGCGCTCACGATAAGGGCGCTCAGGGGGAAGTCAAATCAAAGGTGAGCACTGCTCACGGCCTGCATCACCCGGGTGTGCTCCTCGGCGCTCAGCACGTAGGGAAGCACCACCGGAGCGCCGGTATTGCGGTGAAATAGCGGGTTCTGGCGGTAGTCCCCCGTGACCCTGGCCCTGATCGCTGTCCGCAGGAACCACCAGACCGACCTGCCCAGGCCTTCGGTCTTGGGCGCGGGCTCTCCTCGTGCGCTCGCCGTGTTCACCCAGGCCATGACCGGACCAAACGAGCGCTCCACAGACGCAGTATCTTCGGCGAGGCAGGAATGCAGCAGGCCGATGAAAGACAGCTTCGGAGTCGCGAGGGTGTTGCCGATGGGAGTGCGGCAGCAACGACTGTACCAACGCAGCAGGCCCCTGGGCGTCAGACGAATGCAGGCGAGTTGCTCGAGCCCCTGCGTAAAAGTGAGATTCTTCGGCTGGATTTGCACGATGTCGGAGCCGCCGCGAGCGTCCAGTATCTCGTTCGGCTTGCCGAGGTAGTGCGCGAAAGCCTGACAGTCTCTGCAGTAGCAAACCGCGTGGTTGGAACTGCGGGGATTAGCAATCGTCCCCTGCACCGCTCCGCACTCGCAGCGTAATGGATGCGTACTAGCGTTCATCTCTGCGCGCCTCAGACTCACGAGTCAATAGCGTGTACACCTCGCTGCGTTTCGCACCAGTCAACTTGGCAACAATCGATGCCGCTCTTCCTGCCGGCAACTCCTTTGAGAGCAGCTCGACGGCCAGGTGAAGCAGGCGCGTATCGACCGCGGTATCGACGTCCGCGCAGCCTTCGACAACGATGGTGATCTCGCCGCGTTGAAAGTTAGGTTCGTCGCGCGCGAGCGCGACTAGCTCGCCCACAGTGCCGCGATACACAGTCTCGTGGGTCTTAGTCATCTCACGCGCCACCACCGCCCGTCGATCCGCGCCGAACTCCGACGCAAGATCGACCAGCGTCTGCGCGATACGGTGCGGGGCCTCGAAGAACACGAGGGTGCGCGTCTCGCCCGCGAGCTGTGCGAGCCGCGACCGGCGCTCACTGTCTCGCGCGGGAAGGAACCCCTCGAAACAGAACCGGCTCGTCGGCAGCCCGGCAACCGCAAGGGCCGCAGTGATGGCGGAGGGCCCGGGTATCGCGTACACATCGTGCCCTGCACGCGCGGCCTCTCGCACCAGCTCAAAGCCGGGGTCGGACAACAACGGAGTCCCGGCGTCGCTCACCAGCGCCACTGTTTCGCCAGCTTCGAGCCGCGCCAGGATCTCCGGCACACGCTGCGTCTCGTTGTGGGCATGCAGCGACACCAGCGGGCGCGACACACCGATCGACTGCAGCAGCACCAGCGTGTGGCGCGTGTCCTCCGCGGCGATCACGTCGGCGGATTCCAGGGCCTCGCGTGCGCGAACACTCAGATCGTTCAGATTTCCGATCGGGGTAGCGACGACTTGCAGCCGACCTCGAGAATTGGCCACTATAATCGGACTCCGGCGCAGCACTGTGCGGCGCCCTCATCCTGCCCGTCAACGCGGGGGCCTTCAACCCGCGGATGCCGGCACGCGACGTTCGAGGAAAGCGCATTGATACCTGAGGAAGCGGGTCTGACCTGGAGGCGATGGATCCTGCGCCTCCCACTGCTCCTGGTGATCCTCGCCCTGGCGGGCTGCCCGAGCCTCGGGCCGCGCACCGAGCTGCCTCCGTCCGTCGATCGCGCCCAGGATCTGCAGCAGCATGGGGACCTGGCCGGCGCGGCCCACGTCTATGAAGCGTTGGCACAGCAGAACACCGGCGCGGAGCGAACCACGTTCGCGCTGCAGTCGGCTCATGCATGGATCGCCGCACGCCGTCCGGACGACGCCGCCCGCGCGCTGGCCATGGCCCAGCCGCCGCTGACGCCGGCGCAGACGTTCGATCGTCAGATGTTGGATGTGCAGATCCTGCTGGGCCGCGGGCAAGGGGCCCTGGCCTTGCAGCGACTCAACTCCATTGCGCGGCCCACCAACCCGGCAGACGCGGCGCGTTATCAATCACTGCAGCAGCAGGCGACGCTCGCCGCCTCGGGACAGGCCCCCAACGGGCAGCTACCCCCAACGCCCTCGGTGACCGCCTCGGCCCACATCGCGCTGCTGTTGCCGGTGACCGGGAGAAATGGCGCGGCGGGTATCAAGGTAGAGGAAGGCTTCATGACCGCCTTCTACCAGCAGCCCGTGGCGGAGCGCCCGCAAATCCGTGTCTATGACACAGGCGGGACCAGCGTTGCCGAGGCAGTCACGCACGCCACCCAGGAGGGCGCCGACTTCATCGTCGGACCCCTCACGAAGGAGGAGATCACGGCGGCCTCCGAGCTTGCGATCCGGCGTCCTCCGATTCTCGCACTCAACTTTCTGCCCGTGGAGAAGCCGGCCCCTGCGGCGTTCTACCAGTTTGCATTGTCGCCTGAGGACGAGGCGCGCCTGGTCGCTCGACGGATCCTCGCCGACGGTCATCGTGCCGGCATCGCGTTCGTCCCCGCGGGGGACTGGGGCACCCGCGTGTTGACCGCGTTCACGCAAGAACTGCAGGCCGGAGGCGGTGCCGTGCTCGGGAGCGCTCCGATCGACTCGGCTCTCACCGACTACGCGGACTCGATCACACAAGTGCTGCGCATCAGCGACAGCGAGGTCCGTCGCAAGCGCCTGGAGTCCATACTGGGCACGAAGCTTCAGTTCGAGCCGCGCCGCCGCGCCGACATCGAATTCATCTTTGCAGCTGCGCCCGCCAACATGGAGCGCCTGCTGCGTCCGCAGCTGCGATATCACTTCGCAGGCGACATCCCCACGTACGCGACATCCGATGCGTTCGAGCCTGACCCGCGTGCCAATCAGGACCTCGAGGCGCTCATCTTTCCGGACATGCCCTGGATGCTGGGCAGCGACCTTGCCGATGCGGTGCGGGAAGCGGCCCGCGCTGCCTGGCCAAACGGCGGCCGGCGCGACCGCTTGTTCGCGTTCGGCTTCGACGCCTACCGCCTGGCCATCGACCTGCGCAGTCATCCAGGAGCCAGCACGGTGAGCCTCGACGGACTGACGGGGCACCTCAGCCTGGATCGGGACGGCCACGTGCGCCGCGAGCTCAGTTGGGCGCAGGTCAAGAACGGCGAGGTGCGCTTGTTGCCGGCGCCGGGGGCACCGGCTCAGGCCACGCCGCCGGCAGCGTCCCGGTATCCCCACCGAAGGGAACGGCTCAGCCGCGCCCCGGCGGCATCCACCCGCTAGGCGTCGCCGGGCGCGCCGACGCGGACATCTTGAAGGCCACGGATGGCCCGTAGATTCCCCCCGTCCCGATCCACCACCCGCAACACGCGGGCCCAACCCGTTGCGCCGGATCGCGAACCTGGAAGCCGCGTCGCGCAAGCCGAGGCCGTCGCGTCAACTCGCGCAGCCGCAGTCCGCATCGCTCGCGCTCACGCTGCGGCCGATTTAGGGCGCGCGGCCGAGGCCGTCGCCGCCCGTTTCCTGGCGAGTCAGGGGCTCGAGGTCCTCATGCGCAACTTCCGCCGGCGGCTCGGAGAGATCGATCTGGTGGCCCGCGACGGCCCCGTGCTGGTGATCGTCGAGGTTCGCACCCGATCGACTCAGAAGTTCGGGGGTGCCGCGGCAAGCGTCGACTGGCGCAAACGCACCCGAATCGTTCGCGCCGCCCACCTGCTATTGAGCAAGCACGCGGACTACACGGGAATGCGCATCCGCTTCGATGTCATCGTCGTATTCAACGCCCTTGCGGAGAACCCGCAGGTGCGATGGATCAAGCACGCGTTTGCCGTGTGCTGACGGCGCGCGGCGCAAACGACGGCGCAGCGCGACCCCGTGGCGCCCGAACCGGGCAGCTTCGACTACTTGACCACCTTCAACTGCGGACGGCGCTTCTCGCCGCTCTCGCGCGAGCCGCCGCCATCCTCTGCCGGTGTCGGCCGGCTCGGCGGCTCCGGTCCGAGATCCTGCTCCGAGAACACCATGCCCTCGCCGGTCTCGCGTGCGTAGATACCCAACACCGCAGCAATCGGAACGCGCACGTGATGCACGACTCCCGCGAATCGCGCATCGAACTCGATGTCCTGATTTCCCAACTGCAACCTTTGGGTGGCGCTCGCGCTGAGATTGAGCACGATCTTGCCGTCCTTCACATAGGCCTGCGGCACTTGCGCATCCGGCCGCTGCGCATCGACGATGACGTGCGGGGTGTGGCCACAGTCGGTCATCCACTCGTGCATGGCGCGCAGCAGATACGGTCGCTTGCTGGGAGGAGCGTTGGACATGAGCGATTGTCTGGGGTCTCAGAGAAGCCGCATTTCCTGTTCGGTATCGGACAGGCTCTCGCGGAAGGCCGGGCGCGAGAAAATCAGGCCCGCGTACCTGATGATCGGCTGCGCCGTCGGCGGCAGATCGATCTCGTAATGTGGCAGGCGCCACAGCACCGGCGCGATGGTCGCATCCACCAGCGAGAACTCATCGGACAGGAAGTAGGGCTTGACCTTGAACAGCTCGGTGCTCTGCAGAATGGTGTCGCGCAGGATCTTCTTCAGCCGCACGGTCTGCTTCTTGTCCGGCTCCTGCTCGATCTGCTGCACCAGCGCATACCAATCGCGCTCGATCCGATACAGCGCCAGGCGGAATTGCGCGCGCGTCACCGGATCCACGGGCATCAGGGGCGGGTGCGGAAAGCGCTCATCCAGGTACTCGATGATGACGCGCGAGTCGTACAGCACCAGGTCGCGGTCGACCAGCGTCGGCACGCTGTGATAAGGGTTCAGGTCGAGCAGATCCTCCGGAAACTTGCCGGGCTCGACACTCACGATGTCGATGCTGATGCCCTTTTCGGCAAGCACGATGCGCGTGCGATGACTCCACGGGTCATTGGGCGCGGAAAACAACGTCATGATGGAACGTCGGCTCGACAAATTTCCGCCCCCGCGATCCGCTGCAGGGACTGTGCCCCCTGCAACCGCGTTGCCGATCAGTCAAAGTCAGTGAACGTCTTTCCAGTATTCCTGCTTCAGCAACCACGCCAGCCACGTCAGCACCAGCAGAAACAGCACCACCCAGATCCCGAGCGCATGCCGCTGCATCTGCGTCGGCTCCGATGCGTAGTCCAGGAAGTTCACGGTATCACGGACGAAGGCATCGTACTGCGCCTCGGTCATGCTCCCCGGTGCGATCTGCTCGAAATGGTCGAATTCCGGCTCGCTCTTGCCGTCCGCCCCCGGAACGCTCTTGTAGACCGCCTTTTTCAGCCCCTCCAGCGAGGAGAGGATGTTGGGCATGGCGATGTTCGGCAGCTGCAGGTTGTTCGTGCCCGTCGGCTTGGTCGGATCGACGTAGAAGGTCTTGAACAACCGGTAGATGTAGTCCTTGCCGCGCTCGGCCGCCATCAGCGACAGATCGGGGGGGGCCTTGCCGAACCAGTTCTCCGCATCCTGCGACGGCATCGGAGTGGAGACGTAGCTCGCCGGGGTGTCGCCGGCAGGAATGAGCTCCTGCAGCTCACTGGCAGGAATGTTCAGATCCGTGCCGACCCGCGACCACCGCACGTATTTGAGCGAGTGGCACCCCATGCAGTATTGCGCGAAATTGCGGGCGCCCCGCTGCAGGGAGGCGGTATTGGAAACGGTGGTGCCTGCCTTCCAGCTCTCCCAGTCCGTGGGCTCGGCCGAGGAGGCCTCCGCCTTGGAGGCCTGCTCCTTCTGCGCTGGTGCCTCATCAGCAGCCCAGACACTACCGCCGATCAGCAGCAATGCGAGGGTGCACGAACCCAGCATACGCATGAGCTTACCGGTGCGACCGATCTCAATGAGCATGATAGACCACTCTCTCAGGCACCGGCTTCACGGAGTCCCAGCGGGAATAGAACGGCATCAGGATCCAGAACAGGAAGTACAGTCCGGTGAAGATGCGCCCGATGACGACGTACAGGCCTTCCGGCGGCCGCATGCCCATGAAACCCAGTCCCACGAACGAGACGACAAACACGGCCAGGGCGACTTTCGATATCCAGCCCTTGTAGCGGATCGACCTCACCGGTGAGCGGTCCAGCCATGGCAGGAAGAAGAACGCCACGATAGCGAGCAGCATCGCCAGGGTACCCAGGCGCTGGTCGGGCATCGCGCGCAAAATCGCGTAGAAGGGCGTGAAGTACCACACCGGCGTGATGTCCGGAGGCGTCGAGACGGGGTTGGCAGGCTCGAAGTTCGCGGACTCGAGGAACAGGCCCCCGAAGGTCGGTGCGTAGAACACGATGATCGCGAAGATCACCAGGAATGCGCAGATGCCGACCGTATCCTTCACCGTGTAGTAGGGATGGAACGGAATACCGTCCAGGGGGTGCCCATTGGGCCCCACCTTTGCCTTGATCTCGATGCCGTCCGGGTTGTTCGACCCCGTGCGCCGCAGAGCGATCAGGTGCAGCCCGACGAGCGCCAGCAGGATGAGCGGGATGGCCACGACGTGCAGCGCGAAGAATCGGTTCACCGTGGCATCGGCGATGGCGTAGTCGCCGCGGATCCACTCGACCAGCCCCGGCCCGATCACCGGAATGGTGCCGAAGATGTTGACGATCACCTGCGCGCCCCAGAACGACATGTTGCCCCAGGGAAGCACATAGCCCATGAACGCCTCCGCCATCAGCGCGAGGTAGACGAGCATGCCGACCAGCCAGAGCAGCTCCCGCGGGGCCTTGTACGAGCCGTACAGGAACGCGCGGAACATGTGCAGGTAGACGACCACGAAGAACGCCGACGCACCCGTGGAATGCATGTAGCGGATGAGCCAGCCGAAATCGATCTCCCGCATGATGAACTGGACCGAGTCGAAGGAGGTCGCCTCGCCCGGCTTGTAGAACATCGTGAGGAAGATGCCCGTGACCAGCTGCAGCACCAGCACCACGAGCGCGATGAAGCCGAAGAAGTACCAGAAGTTGAAGTTCTTCGGTGCGAAGTACCCGGTGAGCTGGCTCTCGATGAACTCACTGACGGGCAGGCGCTTGTCGAGCCACGCGTAGAAGCCCTTCTTCGGTGCGCCGGAGCTTACCGGCGTCGCGGACGCCGCGGATTGGTTGGGGACGGCCATTACGCCTCTCCCTTCTCATCGACGCCCACGACGAGGCGGTTCGGGTTTGGAAAGCTGTAGGGCGGAATGCGCAGATTGACCGAGGCCGGGGAGCCATCGAACACGCGCCCTGCCAGATCGAAGCGCGAGCCATGACAGGGGCAGAGGTAGCCGCCCGGCCAGGTCGGTCCCAGCTCGGGGTCGCCGGCGGCAAAGTGCTGCTTGGGCAGGCAGCCCAGGTGGGTGCAGATCCCGATCAGCACCAGAATATCGGCCTTGCGGGAGCGCTGGGTGTTCTTGCAGTAGGCGGGCTGCTCGGAGCTCTTCGATTCCGGGTCTTTGAGGCGATCGTCATGCCCAGTGAGGCTGGAGACCATCTCCGGAGTGCGCCGCACCACGTAGATGGGCTGCTTGCGCCACAGGACGATCACCATCTGTCCCGGGTCGACCTTCGACAGGTCGAGGTCGGTCGGCACGCCCAAGGCGCGCGCCCGCTCCGAAGGTTCCCAGGATGCCACGAAGGGTATGGCGGCGAGGACCGCTCCGACCGCTCCGACTCCAATCGTCGCCGAGGTCAGGAACTTCCGTCGGCTCAGGTCGACTTCGTCATTGGCGACGACCATGCTGTCTGCCACTTATAGGCTCTCCGCTTACCTAGTCACGACCACCCGCTTGCGCGCATCGCTTGCCGCGCGTACGGCACGTGCGCACGGGTGCTGTTTCCGGCTCGCGGGGGGCGGCGCATTATACACAAACCGGCCGGGCACTTTTTTCGCCGGCTGCGGTCCAGCGCCAGACGCGCCCTTCTGCGGCGCGAGCTGCCTATTCCTCGCCCGGAGTGACAGATGATCCCCCGACCGGAGTACAGATGATTGAACGGTTCAGCCGCGGGCTCGTTTTCGTGGCCGGCTCGGTGGTCGGGGGACTGGCCCTCGCCTTTGTGATCGTGGCACTGCGTCCGGACCTGATCCGCCGCGGCGGGCCGATCGCCCCGCTGATCACGCCCCGGCTCACCGCCGCGCAGCCCGCTCCCACCCGGGTGACCTATGCTGCGGCCGTAGAGCGGGCAGCCCCCTCGGTCGTCAACGTCTACACGAAGCAGCTGGTGAACGAGCGGGTCGCGCCGTCCTCCCTCGGGGAGCTGTTCGGGGACTTCCTGCCTCGATATCGCCCGAGGATACAGAACACCCTGGGCTCCGGAGTCATCGTGGACCAGGCCGGTCACATCGTGACCAATTACCACGTGATCGCCAACGCGGACTCGGTGCTGGTGGCCCTCGCCGACGGCCGCGTTGCCAATGCTCGCGTCGTCGGCCGCGACCCCGATACGGACCTGGCGGTTCTGAAGATCGACCTGACCGGGCTCCCCGTGGCCACTTTCGGGCACTCCGACCGGCTCAAGGTTGGGGACATCGTGCTGGCGATCGGCAGTCCGATGGGGCTGTCGCAGACCGTAACGCACGGCATCGTCAGCGCCACCGGCCGCCAGCACATGGGTGTCGCCAACCTGGAGGACTTCATCCAGACCGACGCACCGATCAACTCGGGCAACTCCGGCGGCGCACTCATCGACAGCAGCGGTGCGCTGATCGGCATCAACACCGCGATGGCCGCCAAGAGCCTCGGGGTGGAGGGGATCGGCTTCGCGATCCCGGTCAACATGGTGCGGGGAGTGGTGAGCGACATCATCGCGAACGGTCGCGTGATCCGCGGCTGGCTCGGCATCGTGGCGCAGGACATCACGAACGAGCAGGCCGAGCAGCTGGGCCTTGCGCAAGGGGGCGTGCTGCTCGCCTATGTCGGGGGGCCCGGGGCGCAGGCGGGCTTGCGCCCGGGGGATCTGCTGCTGCAGGTCGAGGGGGCCGCCGTGACCGGCGCGCAAGACGCATACGTGACCATAGCAGCACACAAGCCGGGCTCGACACTTGCGATCAAGGTGCTTCGCGGCAGGAAGATGCTAGACATCAAAGCGACAGTGGGCGAGCGTCCGCATCAGCCTTGATCGTTCCGGAGGGACCACCATGCCCCAGTCCACAGTGATCGCCGTACGGCGCTTTGCCTCCAGGGCGGAGCTGGACGCCGCCTTGATTCAACGCCTCGAGCTGGCCATCACCAGCGGCGGTGGCGGCTCGGCCATCATGCTGTCGGGCGGGCATACCCCCATGCCGGCCTATCGCGAGCTGGCCACCCGCTCGCCCCGGCCGGCCGCGAACCTGAGCATCCTGTTTTCCGACGACCGTTACGTGCCTTCGACGGCGACGGCCAGCAATTATCACCAGTCCCTGGCGCTGATAGACGCCCTGGCGCTGCCTGAGAGCAGCGTGCTGCGCGTGCGAACGGAGCTGCCACTCGAGGCAGCGGCTACCGACTACGAGCGCCGGATCGACGCCTTGCTGCTGGCCGGTGTGCGCTTTCGCCTGGGCCTGCTCGGGCTGGGAGCCGACGGCCACACCGCTTCCCTCTTCACCTCCAAGGATGTGGAGCGCTCCCGCGGCCATCGTGCGATAGCCGTGAATCGCCCCGACGGGATGCAGGCCGTGAGCGTCACCCCCGAAGTGCTCGCTCACTTCAGCGAGCTGGTATTCATCGTCGCCGGCCAGGACAAGCACAATGCCGTGCAGTCGCTGATCAACCGCGACCCCGCGATCGCCGCTTTTCGTGCCATCGAGAGCCGCACCGCCACCGACCTCTGGCTCGCCGACACCTGAGGGGTCAGGGCGCGAAATCGCTCATCGGCCCCGGGAGACAGGAGCGTGTCCACTGGTGGGCATCCGCTCCGGGGTTGTGCCAGTTGCAGGGGCCGGATGTGATGATCGCCTCCGCTTCCGGAGGCCCCCAGGAACCGGGGGTGTACTCGTGGACCGGCGAGCCGGTACCGAGCACCGGATCGACGATCGCCCAGGCCGCCTCGACCTCGTCCTGGCGCGCAAAGTGCGCGGTGTCGCCGATCATCGCGCTGCTGATGAGCAGCTCGTAGGCGTCCATCTCTCCTGCCTGCTCCTGAGCGACGAACAGCTCCACGTCCCGCCCGTGCATGGTGGGTCCGGCCTTCTTCGCATGCGCGCCCAGGGCGATCGCGACATCGGGGCCCACACGAAAGCGCAGGTAGTTCGGCTGCGCCGGGCCCAGGCCCCCGAAGACATGAGCCGGCGGTGGACGCAGATCCACGACCACCTCCGTGGCCGTGACGGGCAGGCATTTGCCGCTGCGCAGATAGAACGGTACGCCGCTCCAGCGCCACGAATCGATCTCCAGCCGAACGGCCGCGAACGTCTCCACCTTCGAGTCCGGGGCGACCCCCGGCTCCTGGCGATAGCCGCGAAACTGCCCACGGCACAGATTTTTCGGCGACATCGGGCGGATGGATTTCAACACCTTGACCTTCTCATCGCGCAGCGACTCACCCTCGGTGTTGACCGGCGGCTCCATCGCCAGAAAAGCCACGATCTGCATCAGGTGATTCTGGATGACGTCGCGAATCGCGCCCGCCTCTTCGTAGAACTTGCCGCGGCCCGCCACGCCGATCTTCTCGGCCATGGTGACCTGCACACTCGCCACGAAGTTGCGATTCCAGATCGGCTCGAGGAAGGAGTTGGCAAAGCGGAAGTACAGCAGGTTCTGCACGGCCTCCTTGCCGAGGTAGTGGTCGATGCGAAAGATGCTGCTCTCGGGGAATTCCTGCAGCAGCGTGCGGTTGAGCGCCTGCGCGGACGCCAGGTCGCGACCGAAGGGCTTCTCGACCACGACTCGCGCGCCCTCGGGCCGCTGTTTGCTCAGGTGGCCGATGACCACCGGAAAGACACTCGGAGGAATCGCCAGGTAGAACAGAGGGCGCTGCGAGTTATCCAGCGCCTTGAACAGCGCATCGAACGTCTCGCTCTTGCCGTAGTCCCCGTCGACGTAGCGCAGCAGCCCAGCGAGCTTCTCGACCACTGCCGACTCGGGCTGCTTGATGTGCTCGGCAACGCTCTTGCGCACGTGCGCCACGTACTGGTCGGTGTTCCAACCTGCGCGCGCGACGCCGACCACCGGCACTGTGAGCACCCCACGGCGCACCAGGTTGTAGAGCGCGGGGTAGATCTTTTTGTAGCACAGATCGCCCGTAGCCCCGAAAATCACCAGCCTGTCCGAATCGCGACGCTCCATGGCGTGACCTCGCTTCAGCTCGATTTCTCGAGATGTCCGCCAAATCCGAGCCGCATGGAGGACAGCAGCTTGTTGGCAAACTCCGCGCGACCGCGCGACTCGAACCGTGAATACAGGGCGGCGCTCAGCACGTATGCCGGCGCCCCCACGTCGATCGCGACCTGCACCGTCCAGCGCCCTTCCCCCGAATCGGAGACGCGACCGCCGAAGCGCGCCAGCTTCGGATCCGCCGCCAACGCGCTGGCGGTGAGATCCAACAGGCGCGAGGAGATGATGCTGCCGTGGCGCCACACCTCCGCGATGGCGGCGGTGTCCAGCTCGTACCGATACAGCTCCGGATGGGCCAGCGGCGCGGTCTCCGCGTCGCTCTCCTTGGCAGCCTCGTTTCCGGCATTCGCGTGCGCCAGCAGATTGAGCCCCTCGGCATACGCGGCCATCAGCCCGTACTCGATGCCGTTGTGGACCATCTTCACGAAATGACCGGCGCCATGCGCCCCGCAGTGCAGATAGCCCTGCGCTGCGGTGCTCTGCTGTCCCGGCTTGCCGCCCGCGCCGCTCTCTCCAGGTGCCAGCGTCGCGAAAATCGGATCGAGCGAGCTCACCACATCGGCCTCGCCGCCGATCATCAGGCAGAAGCCATGCTCGAAGCCGAGCACCCCGCCGCTGGTCCCGGCATCGACGTAGTGGATGCCGGCAGACTTCAGCTCGTTGGCTCTGCGGATGTCATCGTGATAATGGGAGTTGCCGCCGTCGATCAGCACATCACCCTTCTGCAGCAGCGGCCGCAGGTCTGCGATCACCGCATCGACGATGCCCGCGGGCACCATGATCCACAGCGCCCGCGGTGCCTTGAGCGCCGCCACCATTTCGCGCAGCGAGCCAACGCCTTTGGCGCCTTGTTCCGCGACGCTCTTCACCGCGTCGGCTGAGCGGTCGTAGGCCACGCACTCGTGTCCGCCCTTCAACAGCCGGCGCACCATGTTCGCGCCCATACGACCGAGCCCGATCATTCCGATTTGCATGGCGACTCCTCGAGGGGGGGCGCCAGTCTACCCCCCGATGTGACAGTTACGCAGTCGGAATCGTCTGACAGCGCGAGCGCAGCGTCGACGCTGAAACCCTGGAGTGGCGAAGATTCGCGCGAAGGACTCGGCACGCCGGCAAAAAACACGCTTTTTGCCGGCCGCCCGAGCCGGCTGAGGGCCTAAATTCTGCGAAACGGCTGGCCCATTTGGGCCGCAGGCCTGTTTTCGCCGATTAATTGGGAACGCGGCGGATCTGGGCGCCCAGCTGCGCCAGCTTCTCCTCGATCGCCTCGTAGCCGCGATCGATGTGATAGATGCGCTCCACATCCGTGCGGCCTTCGGCCACCAGTCCTGCCAGAACCAGGCTGGCGGAGGCGCGCAGGTCGGTCGCCATCACCGGCGCTGCCGTCAGCTTCTCCACGCCGCGGATGATCGCCGTATTGCCTTCGAGCCGGATCTCCGCTCCCAGCCGTCGCATCTCCAGCATGTGCATGAAGCGGTTCTCGAAGATCGTCTCGATAATGGTACCGACGCTGGAGGAGATGGTATTCAGTGCGGCGAATTGCGCTTGCATGTCGGTCGGAAAGGCCGGGTACGGGGCCGTGCGCACATCCACCGAAGCCGGCCTGCGGCCGCGCATATCGATCTCGATCCAGTTCTCGCCGACGCCGATTTTCGCGCCCGCTTCCTCCAGCTTCACGAGCACCGCGTCCAGATGGTCGGGGCGGGTGTTCTTGATCCGTACGATGCCGCGCGTGATCGCGCCGGCAACCAGGTACGTACCGCTCTCGATCCGGTCCGGTAACACCTCATAGGAAGTCCCGCGCAATCGCGGTACCCCCTTGACGAGGATCTTGTCCGTGCCCGCACCCTGGATTTTCGCTCCCATGGCGATGAGGAAATTCGCCAGGTCGACGACTTCCGGCTCGCGCGCGGCGTTCTCGATGATCGTGTCGCCGTCGGCGAGCGTCGCGGCCATCATCAGGTTCTCGGTCCCCGTCACGGTGACCGTATCGAGCACCAGGCGTGCGCCCTTCAGCCGGCCCGAGGTCCGCGCGCGGATATACCCGTTCTCGATCGTGATGTCCGCGCCCATCGCCTGCATGCCGGCGATATGGATGTTCACCGGACGCGAGCCTATGGCGCAGCCTCCGGGGAGCGAGATGTCAGCCTTGCCGAAGCGCGCCAGTAGCGGACCGAGCACGAGGATCGAGGCGCGCATGGTTTTCACGAGCTCGTAGGGCGCGAAGCATTCCTTCACGGTCGAGCCGTCGATCTCGATGCTCATCTTCTCGTTGATGGTCACCGTGGCGCCCATGCGCCCCAGCAGCTCGACGGTGGTCGTGACGTCGTTGAGATGCGGAACGTTGGCTACGGTGACCGGGTCGTCGGCGAGCAGGGCTCCGGCCAGAATCGGCAGCGTCGCGTTCTTGGCGCCGGAGATGCGCACTTCTCCTTCGAGGGGCAGCCCCCCCTGGATCTGCAGCTTATCCATGTCACCTCTGTTGCGATTACTCGGCGCCGCTGGCCTCGCCCCTCCGGGGCCGCCCTCCGGGCGTTATCAGAGATTCCTCGGGAGTCAGCGCCTCGATCGACAGCGCATGAATCTCCGTCCCCATGCGCTCTCCGAGCGCGCGGTAGACGAGCTGATGGCGGGCAATGCTGCGCTTGCCCACAAACTCGGAAGCGACCACGCGGGCGGCGAAGTGCGTATTGTCGTCCGATTCGACCCGGACCTCGGCGCCCGGCAGGCCGGCGCGAATCAATTGCGCCACTTGTTCAGGATTCATAGCTGTCATCTTACCGTCTTTTACGCAGGACTCAGGCATTTGCCGCTGATGGAACCGACTTCCTTGCGCCTATAATGGCAGGGCGATGCAAACCGCCCCAGCCTCCCCGCCTGACGATGAGATCCTGCTGATTTCCGCACGGCGCTCCCTGGACATCGAGACGCGGGCGGTGCAACAGCTGCAGGCCCGGCTGGATGCGCGTTTCACCGCCGCCTGCCGGCTGTGCCTGGGATGTCAGGGACGGGTGGTGGTCACCGGGATGGGCAAGTCCGGACACATCGCGGGCAAGATCGCCGCCACGCTCGCCAGTACCGGCACGCCGGCCTTCTTCATGCACCCCGCGGAGGCCGGGCACGGAGACCTGGGAATGATCACCCGGACGGACGTGGTCCTGGCCATCTCCAATTCCGGCGAAACGCCCGAGCTCGTGTTTCTGTTGCCCCATCTCAAGCGCCTGGGGGTACCGCTGCTGGTGCTCGTCGGCAACCTCGATTCGACGCTCGGCCGCGCGGCCAACGTCGCAATCGACGTCAGCGTTCCTGAAGAGGCCTGTCCTCACAACCTCGCGCCAACAGCGAGCACGACGGCGACGCTCGCAATGGGGGATGCGCTCGCAGTCTCGGTACTCGAGGCGCGCGGCTTCACGAAGCAGGACTTTGCGCGCTCCCATCCCGGAGGCAGCCTCGGGCGCAAAGTGCTGGTGCATGTCGCAGACCTGATGCGAGTCGGAGATGCCATTCCCCGCGTCTCACCGGAGGCGCTGCTGAGCGAAGGGCTGACCGAGGTCTCGCGCAAGGGCCTGGGGATGGCCGTCGTCGTCGATCGCGACGACCTGATCCTCGGCGTGTTCACCGATGGCGACCTTCGCCGCGCGCTCGACAAGGCGGTCGATGTCCGCAAGACCCCCATCAGCGCCGTCATGACGCGCAACGGCAAGACGATCGGTCCACGGGATCTCGCGGCCGAGGCCGTGCATTTGATGGAGCTCCATCGCATCACGGCGCTGCCGGTTGCGGATGAGCATGGACGGCTGATCGGCGCACTCAACGTTCACGACCTGTTTCGCGCCGGCGTCATGTGAGCCCGAAGCGACATGCCGCCCCTGCGCTCGTCTCGTAACACCGCCGCCACGATTCGCCTTCTCGTACTCGACGTCGACGGCGTGATGACCGACGGACGCCTGCATTTCGGCCCGCGAGGAGAGGCCCTGAAGGTCTTTCACGTGCGCGACGGGTTCGGGATCCAGCAGGTCCGCCGCGCAGGTATCGACGTCGCTGTCATCTCCGGCCGCACCTCTGCGATGGTGGCTGCCCGCTGTCGCGAGCTGGGCGTGCGGCTCCTGTTCCAGGGGCAAGCGGACAAGGTCGTTGCTTTTGAGCGCCTGCGCGTGCGCCTCCAGGTCAAGGCTTCCGCCTGCGCATGCGTCGGTGACGACACTCCGGATGTACCGCTCATGCGCAAGGTCGGGCTCGCGTTTGCGGTAGCCGATGCGCACCCGGACGCCAGGAACGCCGCACACGTCGTAACATCAACGGCAGGCGGGCACGGAGCGGTGCGTGAAGTCTGTGACTACCTGCTGCAGTCCCGCGTACGCGGAGCGCGCGGATGATCTATCGCGCATTCATCGTGTTGGTATTCGTGGCCGTGATCGTCGGCTCCGTGATGCTTGGCGGCCAGCAGAGAGAGCCGGTGTCCCGTACCACGGTGGACAATGCCGCCGCCGACCTAGGCTACGCGGCGCGGCAAGCGCGCGTCGTCGAGACGGGTGCCGATGGACACCCGCTGTACACGCTGGACGCGGCCCTCATCAAAAAGCCCCCCGGCACCACTGAGATCCAGTTGCAGCAGGTGCGCCTGGGCTTTCGCGACTCCACGGGAAGTCAGTGGACCGGGACGGCCGACCGCGGGGTCGCGCAGCAGGACGCCGGCAGCGTCGGCAAGGTTGACTTGTCGGGCAACGTGCTGGTCTCAGGAGTGTTGCCCGGCAGTGAGACGCGCGTGAACATCGGCACCGAGCAACTCTCCGTCGACACGCGCGCCGAGACTGTGGAAACCGAGGACCCCGTGACCTTGACGACGCCGAAGGCCAAAATGACGGCGAAAGGGCTGTCCACGAATCTGAACGACGGCCTGGTGCATCTGAAATCGAATGTCCATGGCACCTATTTCCCATAACCCCTCCGATCCCGTCCGCGCGCTGCGCAGCGTGCTGGCGTGCCTGCTGGCTGTCTTCGTCGGCGCCGCCGGCACCTCCGCCGCTGCGGCCGAAAAGCAGCCCGGCGCGAGCCAGAGTGAAATCCAGGTCGAGGCCAAATCCTCGGAAGTCGATTACAAGAACCACACCATCGACTACACGAAAGTGAAGATCACCCAGGACGACATCACGGTTCAGGCGGACCGGGCGCACGCGGCCGGTGACCCGCAGGACAAGTCCGAGTGGACGTTCGAGGGCAACGTGCGCGTGGATTCCGAGGAGCGCGGCAGCCTGCATTCCGACCACGCGGTCGTGGAGATCCAGAACAATCGCCTCACGCGAGTCACCGTCAATGGCATGCCGGCGGAATTCGAGCAGAAGCGCGCCGGCACGGACCAGGTGACGCGCGGTCATGCGGAAGAGATCGTTTATGACGTGAGCGATGGCATCGTGCAGCTCTCCAAGGACGCCTGGATATCCCTGGACGCGCACAACCAGATCAGCAGCGCGCTGCTCGTCTACGACATGCGCGGGCAGAAACTGAAGGCATCGACCCCCAGCGGGACCGACGGTCGCGTCCACATGACGATCACGCCCGGGGACAAGATCGAGACCAAAAAACAACCATGAGCTCACTGAAAGCCGCGCGCCTGGCCAAGAGCTATAAATCGCGCCAGGTCGTGCGGGACCTGTCGCTGGAAGTCGCCAACGGGGAAGTCGTGGGCCTGCTCGGACCGAACGGCGCGGGCAAGACGACCGCCTTCTACATGATCGTCGGATTGATCCAGTGCGACGCGGGCAGCATCCACCTGGATGAGCGGGACATCACCTTCCTGCCGATGCACCGGCGGGCCCAGCTCGGCCTGGGATACCTGCCCCAGGAAGCGTCGGTGTTCCGCAAGCTGTCGGTCGAGAACAACGTGATGGCGGTCCTCGAGACCCGTGACGATTTGGACCGGGCCGCGCGCGAACAACGCCTGGAGAAGCTGCTGGAGGAGCTGCGCATCGGCCACGTGCGGCGCACCCTGGGCCTGTCCCTGTCCGGAGGCGAGCGGCGCCGTGTCGAGATCGCCCGCGCCCTGGCCGCCGAACCCCGCTTCATGCTCCTGGACGAGCCGTTCGCCGGAGTCGATCCGCTGTCCGTCCTGGACATCCAACGGATCATCCGCGAGCTCACCACACGCAACATCGGGGTGCTGATCACCGACCACAATGTGCGAGAAACCCTGGGGGTTTGCGGCCGTGCCTACATCGTCAACCAGGGGACGGTAATCGCCTCCGGTTCTGCGGAAGAAATCCTTGCCAACCCCCAAGTGCGTGAGGTGTACTTGGGCGAGTCGTTCCGTCTCTGAGGCCCTTGAGGGGTTCGGAAACGCTAATTCTGTCAAGGACTTATAGGAAGGCGATCGTTTGCCCGTGCCACCATGCTGAAACCCTCTCTGCAGCTCAAGCTGGGTCAGCAACTGACCATGACCCCGCAGCTGCAGCAGGCGATTCGACTTCTGCAGCTGCCCGCACTCGAGCTTCAGGCCCACATCCGGGAGCTGCTCGAATCGAACGTCATGCTCGAGCCCGTCGATGACACGGAGGCCACGGGGCAGTTCGAGGCAGTCGAGGCCCCCACCCAGGTAGAGACCCCCGAGCGCACTGCCCCGGAGAGCAATGTCGAGGTGGTGGACGAGGGCTGGGGCGAGCAGAGCGTCGGTCCTGCCGAGACTCCCTGGAACAGCGGCGACGACGATGAGCGGCAGCAG
This sequence comes from Steroidobacteraceae bacterium, assembly GCA_035552975.1. Taxonomy (GTDB): domain Bacteria; phylum Pseudomonadota; class Gammaproteobacteria; order Steroidobacterales; family Steroidobacteraceae; genus 13-2-20CM-66-19. Next base: position 9,715 of record DATNEN010000157.1, on the reverse strand, counting down.
GAGTTCGCGGACGCCTCGGGACAGTCCCTGCAGGAGCACCTGCTGTGGCAGCTCGAGCTCGCCAAGCTCGAGCCGCGTGAGCTGGCGATCGCGCGTGCCATCGTGGATGCCATCAGCGACGATGGCTATGTCACCGAGCCGCTGGAGGAGATTGCCGGCACGCTGCGTCCGGAGATCGAGTGCGACGCCGTAGAGGTCGGGGCGGTTCTGGAAGGCGTGCAGGCCCTGGATCCTCCCGGTGTAGGCGCACGCTCCGTCGGCGAATGTATCGAATTGCAACTGCGGCAGCTGGACCCGACGACGCCCGGATTCAACACCGCCATCCAGATCGCACGCCATCACTTGGAGCTGGTCGCAGAGCGGGAGCACTCCCTGTTGCGCCGCGAGCTGCGCGCGACCGACGAGGAGATCGCCTGCGCCCTCGCCCTGGTCCGCTCCTGCCATCCGCGTCCCGGCTCGACAGTCAGCTCGGGTGCGGCCGAATACGTCGTGCCGGATGTGTTCGTGCGCCGCACCGACCACGGCTGGGCGGTGGAGATCAATGCGGCAACCCTGCCGCGGGTGCGCCTCAATAACAGCTACGCGAGCCTCATCGGCCGCAACGCGAGCCATGCCACGATGCGGGCGCAGCTCCAGGAGGCGCGCTGGCTGCTGAAGAGCCTGGAGATTCGCCACGAGACCCTCATCAAGGTCGCCCGTTCCATCGTCGAGCGGCAGACGGCGTTCCTCGAGCACGGCGATGAGCACATGCGCCCGATGATCCTGAAGGACATTGCCGAGGCCGTCGGCATGCACGAATCGACCATCTCGCGCGTGACCTCCGGCAAGTACATGCACACCCCACGGGGAGTCTTCGAGCTGCGGTATTTCTTCTCCAGCCAGGTCGAGGGGGCCGACGGGTCGGGCACCTCCTCAACGGCCATCCGCGCCAAGATTCGCAAGCTGGTCAAGGACGAGGACAGCGACAACCCATTGAGCGACGGCCGCATTGCGGAGCTGCTATCCGGGGAGGGCATCCCCGTGGCGCGCCGCACCGTCGCGAAATACCGCGAAGCGATGGGCATAGCGCCCTCGAACGAGCGCCGCCGCGCGGGATCTAAAGCGATGTAAGCCGCTCACACCCCAGACGAGAAGGAGACGAGTATGCAGCTCAACGTCACCGGCCATCACGTGGAGGTCACCCCGGCCTTGCGCGTCTACGTGGAGAGGAAGCTCGAGCGCATCGGACGCCACTTCGATCAGGTCATCGACGTTCACTGTGTGCTGACGGTGGAGAAATTGAGACAGAAGGCCGAAGCGACGCTGCACGTCAGCGGCAGCGCGATTCACGCAAATGCCACGGAAGAGGACATGTATGCGGCCATCGACTTGATGGCCGACAAGCTCGATCGGTGCATCAAGAAACACAAGGAAAAGCTCACCGATCATCACGCCGCGGAGACCCGCCGCGCCCTTCGCATCTGACACTCCAATCTCGTTCCTGGGCCGCCGTCTGCGGCGGCCCAGGGGACTGCCGCCCCCGGGCGGGCGTAACCGGGCATCCTGCCCCCCCTTATGTCGAGTACCGACCTCGGAGTGCTTGCACCCGTCACGCGGGCTGGATAACGTCGGCACGCCGTGCGCATCATCATCCTCAGCGGACTGTCCGGTTCCGGCAAGAGCGTGGCCCTGCACATGCTCGAGGACCTCGGCTTCTATTGCATCGACAACATCCCCGCGGCAATGCTCAAGCCGTTCATCTCGTACACCGTGCGCGCCCCGGAATCCATGTACGAGCGCACCGCGATCGGGCTGGACGCACGCAATACCGCAGCCGAGATCGCCACCGTTCCTCAGCTCATCGATGAGCTGCGGCGCAGCGGCATCCAGTGCGAGGTGATCTTTCTGGTCAGCGGCGAAGAGGAGCTGCTGCGGCGCTTCGCGGAGACACGCCGCAAGCACCCGATGAGCCGCAACAACGTCGACCTGCGCGAGGCGATGGCGCTGGAGCGCGCGCTGCTGGACCCGATCATCAACGCGGCGGACCTGGTCATCGACACCTCCAGGATGGGTGTCCACGCGCTGCGCGACATCATCCACCACCGCGTCGAGCAGCGCGCCGCGGGACGGCTGTCGCTATCGTTCGAGTCGTTCGGCTTCAAGCACGGCATCCCCGGCGATGCCGATTTTGTGTTCGACGCGCGCTCGCTTCCGAATCCCTACTGGGAGCCGGGGCTGCGCAATCTGAACGGCCGCGATCCGGAAGTGATTCGCTTCCTGGAGAGCCAGACGAATGTCGCCACGCTGATCCAGGACATCGTGCGCTTTCTCGACGGCCGAATTCCCGAGTACCAGGCGAGCAACCGGGGCTACCTCACGGTTGCCGTCGGGTGCACGGGCGGACAACACCGCTCCGTGTACATCGTCGATCGTCTCGCCGCCGAGTTCGCCGTGCGCTTCCCGCGTGTCACCGTGCGACACGGGTCGCTTCCGGTCTCCCAGCTCGCCAAGGTCTCAGCGCCGCCGGCCGCCAATGGCTGAAGGTGGCGCGACCGGCGCCGTCCATCTGCGCGCGGTGACACGGCGCGCACCGCCTCGCGCAAAGGCAAGGACTGAGCCGCACTCACCCCCCGCCGTCAGGTAGCCTGGACTACGCCCGGCGTACCCGCTTTGGCGACACCACTTGCCGCCATCACGGGCACTGCCGGCACCTTCTCTCCGCTCATGAACCCCATGAGCTGCGAACGCGCTTCCATCGCATCGTGGTACCCGAGCTTGATCAGGTCGCGCGTGTAGCCGGCCTCGAACATCAGGTAGCTCGGGAGCTGCAGACCGGAAGCACCGCGTCCGCCAATGACGCGCAACAAGGCCCGCAGCCCGTGTGGCATGTCCGCAACGTGACGCTGCGCGATCTCGCGTGGGTCGACGCTCGGCGCCAGCATGAGCGTCTCGACATAACGCAGCCCGCGTGCGGCCTCGGGAGCGGCGGTGACGAGTTGATTGATGCGCTCGACCTGCTCCAGGTCGCCGTACACCTGATCGGTGAACAGGGTATCGAGCATGTAGCCGAAGATCTCACCGGGCGTCGGCATGGTCATCTCGGGCCGGTCCACGACGACCCCAGCCTGACGTCGCGCGCGCACACCGATGATGAGCAGCCGGTCCGCTCCGAGATGAATCGCGGGGCTCAGCGGGTTCAACTGCCGCATGGCACCGTCGCCGAAGAACTGATCGCCCAGGCGCATGGGTGGAAACAACAGCGGGATCGCCGAGCTCGCCATCAGATGATCCAGCGTCAGCTCGGAGCGGCGCCCGATGCGGCGCTCACGCGACCACTCGTGGATCGACTCTATGCCGTCGTAGAAGGCGACCGACCGACCCGTTCCGTAGCTCGTCGAGCACAGCGCCAGTGCGTTCAGGTGGCCGCGCGCGATGCTGCGGCGGACACCGGCGCAGTCGACGTGAATACCCAGCAATTGGCGCAGCGGCGTGTTATCGAGCAGCGACTTCGGCGGCGACAGCACGAGGCCGCCGGAGACGAGGGCGAGCACCCAATGGCATCCCGCGCGCAACATGTGCACGGGGTCGACATGGAATACCTGCTCCGAGCGGAAGTTGGCCCACACGCGCTCGAGGCCTGCGACGGCGCGGCGCCAGTGGTGCGCTTCGGACGCCAGCACTCCCGCGGCAATCGCTCCGGCGGAGGTCCCAACGATGACGCGAAACGGATTGCGCGTCCGTGGCATCAGCTCCGCCAGCGCCACCAGAACGCCGACCTGATACGCCGACCGCGCGCCGCCACCGGTCAGAACCAGCCCGACCGTGGGCCGGCGGGCTGCGCGGTATTCGAACGGCGTGTCCATTAGCAGATCATACTGCTGCGATCCTGAATGCTCGCCTTACTGGGTCACGGCCGCGGACCCGGGGTGCAGTGTGATCTGGTGTGCCGGGGGACCCGGCAGGAAAGGCAACGGGACCCCTCTGGCCCACGCCGTGAATCCCGCTCGATAGTACGGTGACAGGGGATTGCCGCTCTCGCCCCCCGGCATATGGAAATAGCCGTCCGCTTCGTGCCCGGGCGACACTGCGAAGCGCTCGGAGGAGCCGAGCGTCATCCCCTGAACACGCGGCATGTCGCGGTCTCCTGGCAGCTCGAGCGTCGGCATGTCCAACAAGGGGGACAGGAACGGCAGGGCACGCGACAAGGGATGCTGGATGCGGATGGTGTTCTGTTGTCCCCAGGTACAGCGGCTGAGATCGCCGCATTCGCCCTGTAGCTGGGCGATGGCCGTATCGAGCTCGGCGAGCATGAGTTGTCGCCAGCTCGCATAGCGGCGAGGCAGCAGGTGCAGCGGCTGTTCCCGCAGCAGCTGCAGCAGCGGCGCCTGGAATTGCGTGGGAACGCTGTAGCTGGCATCCGCCGGGATGTGCAGCCCATCCAGGATCATGTCCCACACCTGCGCCTCGATCAGATCGCGCCACCGTCGCACGAGGCGGTAGCCCACCGAATCGGTGGCGGCCGCCGCATCCCAGTGCTCGATGAGCGAGCGAAACTGCGCCCGGGCCGGGTGGCCGCTCAGGCTCGAGCCGTCCAGGAGCCCGAGCAACACTTCCCGCCACCGGCCCAGGAGCACCGCGCGGTCATCGAGCTGGATGCGCAACATATCGGCAGGCGTGGCCGGCCGATCGAGGGCCAGCAGGTCGGAACGGATCTGTGCGGCCCGCGCGCCAAAGTCATACTCCGCGCCCAGCGAGGCCGTGTCGCCACCGATGGCCCGCTCCTGTTCAGGGTCGGAAGTCACGCGCGCGTTGGCTGTCCAGAGGCGTCCCACAGGAGGATCAATCGCCGTCGGATGGGCCGGTTCCTCCAACCAGCCCGAAGAGCCGGCAGCACGCAGCCCGCCGACCGCAGCGGGGATACGGGGACCGGCTAACCGGGCGGCGGGCACCCGCCCGTAGATGGCCCAACCTATGTGCCCGTCCCGATCGCCGACCACCAGGTTCTGATGCGGAATCCCAATCGTCGGAGCGAGCGCCAGTGCCTGCTGTACGGAGCTGACGTGCTCCAGGCTCAGAAGGTTGAAATTGCTCGCCTCCGGCACCTGCGCCAGCCAGGATGCAAACCAGCATTGACCCCGTTCCGGGTGCGCCTCCAGCAGGACGCCGCCCGGTCCGCTCCTGACCGGAAAACGCACGGGCGCTCTTCCATGGACGCGAATCAGCTCCCATTGCACCTGCAACGGCGTCGTGCCGGACGGTCCGGTGAGCCGGCTGGTGCCCACCGCCGTGCAGGGAACGAGCGTGACGTCCAGCCAGTCCCCATAGCTGTTGGTGAAACCCCAGGCGATGTGCCCGTTGGAGCCGGCCACCATGACGGGTGCGCCCGGAAGCGTCACCCCCGTCAGGTCGATGCCCGTCCCTTGCGCAGGGTGGGTTCGAAACCGCATGCGGTACCAGATGACCGGTACACGCTGGCCCAGGTGCATGTCATTGGCGACGAGAGCGGCGCCCGTGGAAGTGTGACTGCCATCCACCGCCCAGTTGTTGCTGCCCACGACGGCACCCGTGGTGCTCACGTGCGCGGACTGCGACACCCGGTCGGCATCTCTGAGGTTCAACACGTCCGGACCCGGTATGGGCGCGATCTGCGGGGCTGCGCCAGAAGCAACCTCCGGAGTCACCGCAGGAGCATCCCACGAAGTTCTGGCCGGATAAAAAAACTCCAGGGCGCACTTCCAACGCGGTCCACAAAGTGGACCGCCCAGGCGGTCGTTGACTTCCTGCCGCAGCATCTCGCGGTGGAATCCCATGTACTGCAGCTGCCACCACATCGCATGCAGCACGAGAACTGAGTCTTCGGGGCGCCACGGTGCCGCTCTGGCGCGCAGGGCGAGGTATTCCCACGGACGCACGTGCAGGCTGGCGAGCCCGTCGTTCACGCCACGCGAGTACGACTCGAGGATGGCGCGCTGTTCGGGTGTCGCCTGCTCGAGGACCGCTCTGGCAACTTGTCGGAAGCGGAAGATACGCGCGGATTCGTCTTGCGCCAGCGCCGCGGCGCCGATGATCTCCGACAGCTCCCCGGCGGCCAGGCGGCGCGACAGGTCCATCTGGAAGAAACGATCCTGGCCGTGCAGGAAACCCGTCGCATAAGCGAGATCCGTCCGCGTCACGGCGGTGACAGTGGGTACACCGAGAGCGTCGCGCTCTATGGTGATCGGGGCAGTGAGCCCTGCGACACGGACATCACCGTCGAGCTGGGGGAGCGAGCCGCCCAGCAACGCGAAGAACGCCACGACCAAGGCCAGCACGAGCACCAGCAGCGCGATCGCGACGTTACGGACTCTCACTTATGATTGTTTGATTGCAGAAGGTCGCCTGCGGCCCGTGATGGGCCAGCGCTTTCTGCCAGCCCACGTGGTGAGTTCGACCTGGCGCTCGGGGTGGTGCATCGATTCAGGCGCTGGCAGGTCGACTTGGGCGAAAAGCGTGGTTTTCGCCCGCTAGTGAGACTTTGAGGATCTGCATGGAGTTGGTGCCGCCCTGCACCCCGGACAGCTCGCCCTTGGTGAGAATCACCAGATCGTTGGCCTTCACCAGGTTCAGCTCCAGCAGGCGAGCGAACAAGGAGCGATACAGCTCCTCGGTCGTGTGGCCGGTCGTGACGTCGAAGATGAAAGGATACACACCCCGATAGATCGTCACGCGCCGCCGGGTCGCCTCGTGCCGCGTGAACGCGTAGATCGGGATGTCGGAGCGGATGCGCGACATCCACAGCGGCGTCGCCCCCGATTCGGTCAAGGCGACGATCGCCTTCACCTTCATGTGGTTGGCCGTATACATCACGGCCATTGCGATCGCTTCCTCGGTGCCGCGGAATTGGCCCTCGGCGCGATGGCGGGAGCGCGTGTGGGTGAGCTGGTATTTCTCCGCTCCCTCGATCACTTCGGACATGGCCTCGACGACGCGTAGCGGATAACGGCCGGTCGCCGTCTCGGCCGACAGCATGACCGCATCGCTCCCGTCCATCACGGCATTGGCGACGTCGCTGACCTCCGCTCGCGTGGGGATGGGATTCTGGATCATCGACTCCATCATCTGAGTCGCCGTGATCACGATGCGATTGCGCGTGCGGCTCTGGTGAATGATCGTCTTCTGCAGCCCGGTGAGCTCCGCGTATCCCATCTCCACACCGAGATCGCCGCGCGCCACCATCACCACGTCCGCGGCTTCGATGATGCCGCTGAGGTTGGCAACGGCCTCGTGGCGCTCGATCTTCGCGACGATGCGTGCATCGCCGCCGGCCTGCCGCAGCAGCGTGCGTGCCAGCTCGATGTCGGCGGCATCCCTGGCGAACGAGACCGCTATGTAATCGACATCCATGGCCGCGGCGAACTTGATGTCCTCGCGATCCCTCTCCGACAGCGCCGGCGCCGAGATGCCTCCACCCTGGCGGTTGAGCCCCTTGCGATCGGACAGCTCTCCTCCTACTCGCACCGTCGTCTCGATGCGGGTCGCGCTGACGCTTTTCACGTCCAGCACGATCTGGCCGTCATTCAGCAGCAGCGTATCGCCCGCAACCACGTCCTTCGGCAGGTTCTTGTACGCGCATCCGACCACCTCGAGGGTGCCCGCCTTGGGATCGAGCTCCATGTCCAGCGCAAACGGCTGTCCTTCCTTCAACAGGACCTTGCCGTCGCGGAATCCCTCGATCCGTATCTTGGGGCCGCTCAGATCCAGCAGCACGCCGATGCACTTATTGGCCTTGCGCGCAGCCGCGTGCACCAGATCGAGGCGCTTGCGCCGATCCTCGGCCGTGCCGTGTGAAGCATTGAGGCGGACGACGTCCACACCCGCCTGCATCATCGACGTCAGAACCGCAAGGTCATCCGTCGCCGGTCCCACCGTGGCGACAATCTTCGTACGTCTGAGCATAAGTCCTAAGAGTTTGCCGCGTAGCGCGCTCGCAAGCCCCACGGGCGTGGTAGCGCGAACATCACCCGCTGCGGATATATCATCCCCGCGCGCGTTCTTCTAGCACAGCGACCGCCGGAAGCGTCTTGCCCTCGACGAATTCGAGGAATGCACCGCCTCCGGTCGAGATGTAGGAGATGCCATCCTCCACGCCGTACTTCTCGATGGCCGCCAGCGTGTCCCCCCCGCCCGCCAGGGAGAAGGCCTTGCTGCGAGCGATGGCCAGAGCGACCGCGCGCGTGCCTTCGCCGAACTGCTCGAACTCGAACACGCCCACGGGCCCGTTCCAGATGATCGTCCCGGCAGATTGCAGCAGTGCGCTGAAGTGGTCGGCCGTGTCCGGGCCGATGTCCAGAATCATCTCATCGGGCCGCACGTCGTGAATCGAACGCACATCCGCGTGCGCAGTGGCCGCGAACTCCTTTGCCACGACGACGTCCGTCGGAAGCGGGAGCTCGGTACCGGCGGCGCGCGCCTTGTCCATCAGGCGGCGGGCCACGTCCAGCATCTCCGCTTCGTGCAACGACTTGCCCACGCCGATGCCGGTGGCGGCCAGAAAAGTATTGGCGATGCCGCCGCCGACGATCAGCTTGTCGACCTTCTCCAGCAGCGATTCGAGCACGGTGAGCTTGGTCGAGACCTTGGAGCCGCCGACGATCGCGACCAGTGGCCTGGCAGGCTCGTGCAGCGCCGTCTCCAGAGCCTCCAGCTCCCCCGCCAGCAATGGGCCGGCGCACGCGATCTTGGCAAAACGTGCTACGCCATGCGTGCTGGCCTCCGCGCGGTGCGCGGTACCGAACGCATCCATGACGAACACATCGCACAGCTCCGCCATCTTGCGCGCGAGCGCTTCGGCGTCCTTCTTTTCACCCTTGTTGAAACGCACGTTCTCGCACAGCACTGCATCGCCGGGGGCGCAATCCACGCCCTCGAGCCAGTCCTTGCGCAACGGCACCGGCTTGCCCAGCAGATCCGACAAGCGGGCGGCGACCGGAGCCAGCGAGAGCTGCTCGTCGTACTTGCCCTCCTGCGGACGGCCCAGGTGCGAGAGGATGAAAACCTTGGCGTGCTGATCGAGCGCGTAGCGGATCGTCGGCACGGCTGCACGAATTCGCGCATCGCTGGTGACGACGCCCTCGTGCACGGGCACGTTCAGGTCTTCCCGGATCAGGACCCGCTTGTTGCGCAGGTCCGCATCGGCCATGCGCAGGACCTTCATGTGGCCTTCGACCACGCGAGCGTGGCGTCGATCATGCGGTTGGAGAAGCCCCACTCGTTGTCGTACCAGGAGCACGCCTTCACCAGAGTACCGTCGATGACCTTGGTGAGCGTGGCATCGAAGATGGAAGAGTGCGGATCGCCGTTGAAATCCACCGACACCAGCGGCAGGTCGTTGTAGGCGAGGATGCCCTTGAGGCTGCCCGTGGCCGCCTCCTTCATCGCCTGGTGGATCTCGTCCGCGCTGGTGGCGCGCTTGGCCGTGAAGGTGAGGTCCACGAGCGAGACGTTGATCGTCGGCACCCTGACTGCGAAGCCATCGAGCTTCCCCTTGAGCTCCGGAAGCACCAGGCCGAGGGCGGAGGCCGCGCCCGTCTTGGCCGGAATCTGCGACATCGTGGCCGAGCGCGCGCGGCGCAGGTCCGAGTGGTACACGTCGGTGAGCACCTGGTCGTTGGTGTACGAGTGGATCGTCGTCATGATCCCGGAGACGATGCCGATCTTCTCGTGCAGCACCTTCGCCATCGGTGCGAGGCAGTTGGTC
>DATNEN010000156.1:0-7834 GCA_035552975.1 Steroidobacteraceae bacterium | reverse complement strand
TGGGAGTGGCTCTGTAGATGAAGGTGGCTCTCGTGACCGGTGCCAGTTCCGGCATCGGACGGTGTGTAGCGCTTGCGCTTGCGAAGGCGGGCTACGCTGTCGTGCTGGCCGGGAGGCGTGCACAACAACTCGAGGAGGCTGCTCGTGAAGGCGGCGCACGCTGCCTGGCTGTGCCGACCGACGTCACGGCGGAGTCCTCCGTGGCGTCGCTGTTTGCGCGCGTCACGGCGGAGTTCGGGCGCCTCGACCTGCTTTTCAACAACGCCGGAGTCGGAGCGCCGCCCACTCCCCTGGAAGACCTGCCCACCGCCAGTTGGCGCGCCGTCCTGGATACCAACATCACCGGCGCATTCCTGTGCACCCAGGCGGCGTTCCGGGTGATGAAAGCTCAGCAGCCGCGCGGCGGGCGCATCATCAACAACGGCTCCATCTCGGCGACGACACCTCGGCCGCACATTGCCGCCTACACGGCCTCCAAGCACGCCGTCACCGGTCTCACCAAGTCCACGGCCCTGGAAGGCCGCAGCTACGACATCGCCTGCGGGCAGATCGATATCGGCAACGTGGCGACCGATCTTGCGGCGCACATCGTGAGCGGAACCTTGCAGGCCGATCTCACGTTGAAGTCCGAGCCCACCTTCGACGCCGCGCACGTGGCGGATGCGGTCCTCTACATGGCCGGTCTGCCGCTGAATGCGAACGTGCTGTTCATGACCGTCATGGCCACCAAGATGCCCTACGTCGGCCGGGGCTGAGAAAGGCCCACAGCCCATGCACTCAGCCCATTCAAGCTCATGAGCGCAGACACGCCCAGTTGCTCGCGGGCGGGGTGAGGCGATGTGGCCTGAATCGCCCCGTGAGATCGCGCGGCTCCCACTGTCGCTGCTCACCCGGCTGAGGCTCATCCTCCTCGGCCATGAAGATCTGGCCGGCATCGTGTTCTGGGCGGCGCTCGTCGGCATTGGCGGCGCCCTCCTGAGCGTTCTGTTCAGGGAATGCGCCCGCCTGCTGGAGACGATGTTTACCGGCCAGCCCGGCGGCCTGGTGCACGCGGCGTCCGAGCTGCCGCCGCTGCACCGAGCGTTGGTGCCGCTGGTGGGCGGAGTGCTCTCCGGGATGGTCCTGCATCTGGCGGGTCGAGTCCTCACCATTCCCCGGGCCGTGGACTACATGGAAGCCATTCTGGTGGGCGACGGCCGCCTCGGGGTGCGCTCGACCCTGGTGAACAGCGCTTCCTCACTGCTGACCATCGCCTCGGGTGGCTCGATCGGCCGCGAGGGTCCGATGGTGCAGCTCGCCGCCATGGTGGGCTCACGGCTGGGGATCATCGCCCGCGCTCCGGTCCCGCGCCTGAGGCTCATGGTGGCTTGCGGGGGAGCCGCCGGAATTGCCGCTGCCTACAACGCACCGATCTCCGGAGCGCTGTTCGTATCGGAGATCGTTCTCGGCTCAACGGCCATGGAGAGCTTCGGCCCGCTGGTCGTGGCCTCGGTGACCTCCAGCGCCACCATCCACAAGTTTCTGGGTTACGGGCCCGTATTCGACGTGCCGCGGCTGCACTTCGGCTCCAACGGGGAGCTGGTGTTCTTCGTGATCCTCGGGGTGGTTCTGGGGCACCTGGCGCCGCCCTTTCTCGCCCTGCTGGATTTCGCCAAGTCGCGCTTCGTGAGCTTGGGCCTGAAGCCCTACCTGCAGCTGGGCCTCGGGGGACTGATCGTCGGGGCCGTCTCGATGTTCTGGCCCCAGGTCTGGGGCAACGGTTACAGCGTCGTCGGTGACATCCTCAATGGCCAGCTCGTCGGGCTGCTGCTGCTGGGGGTGCTGGCGGCGAAAGTCGTGGCGACCTCTGCGACCGTAGGCTCAGGGGCGGTGGGCGGTGTGTTCACACCGACCCTGTTCATCGGCAGCGCCGTCGGTGCCCTGCTCGGCGGGGTGGCGCACCGGTTCCTCCCGACGTTCACCTCGGACCCGGCCGTGTACGCCTTGATCGGCATGGGAGGCTTTCTCGCCGCGACGACCCACGCGCCGCTGACCTCCATTCTGATGTTGTTCGAGATGACAGCCGACTACCAGATCGTGCTGCCGCTGATGCTGGCCTGTGTGACCGGCCACTACACCGCCAAGGTCTATCGCCGCGGGGAGTCGATCTATCACGCCTCGCTGAACCGCGGCGTGCGAACCCACAACACCGATGACTGGCGCCTGCGAACCGTGGAAGCCCTGGTCAAGCCCGCCACCGCCACGGTCCTACCCTCGTTGACGCTGCAGGAGATGCTTGCTCAGTTGCCAGGCAAGCCCCTCGAGCGAGTCTATGCCGTCAACTCTGCCGGCGAGCTCGTTGGTTGGCTCGATCCGCGGCGCGTCCTGGAGGAAGTGCAGAACCGGCGCCTGGACGGTACGGTCCTGGTCGAATCGGTGGCGAGCCCCGCCACGGTCCCGTTGGCTCCTGACATGCCGTTGGGAACGGCATTGGATGCCTTCCTGCGCGCGAACGCGACCGTGTTACCGGTAACACTCGGTCAATGGCGCAATACCCTCATCGGGGAAGTGTCGCGACGCGACGTGTTGCTCGCGATCCAGGATCGGCTGACCTACCCGAAATAGCCCGGCGGGGGCCCTGACAGGGGCGGGAACCTACCCGTTCATCGGTCGTTCATGATGCATCAGATTGTGGCCCGGCCGGCGCCGCTTACGGTGCCGCCTTTCGCGTTGCGCCAGAAACTGCGATGTTTGTCATTTGTGTAGTGCTTTGCAACGCAAGTCATGGCAACGTAGCACTTGTCGGGTACACATGAAGTCGAAAGTGCTTCAAGTGAGATCGTCATGAAGACCCCCTTTGCCGCTACCCCCGCGCTGACCCGTGCCCAGATCGATGCGATCGTGTCCGCCGGCGCCCTGCTCACCGACTCCCCGTCCAGCCGCCGGCAGTCGGATGCGATGCAGAGATCGCCAGGATCATCTGTCATATGCAATGCACGCGACGCGGAGACTCGCGCCGCTCAGAGCAGGCGGACTGCAGCCGTCGCGGCGGCTACTTATGGATGTGTCGACTGGTACATCTATCCTGATTCGCACGGCGAGTCCGAAGCCGCGTAGAGCGCGGCGCCCAACCACGCATGCCGATCGAGCCGCGCCGGGCAGTTTCCTGCCGCGGCAAGGGACAACCCAACGCGCCACGAAGTTGGGTAGGATGACGCGCATCGACACCGGGGCCGAAGCGAGCGGCGCCGGTCGAACGAGAGGGTTTAGATGCGCGTCCGAGTGATCGTTGCCGACCAGAGCGAAGCCCGCTTTTACGACCTGACGGGCGTGGATGCGCAATTGCAGCCCGCGGGCCGAATCGTCGACCCGGAGGCCCACGCCCATGGGCGCGAGCCGGAGTTCGGGGCCGAACGCAGCACGCGCGGATACGACCGTACGGCCGTCGTAGACTCCAGAGTTGCCTTTGCGCCGCGCTCGGGCGGCGAGCCGCGTCCGCGCAGGGATGCCGCGATGCGTTTCGCGAGACAGATCGCCGCCGAGCTGGACGCTTCCCTGCGGCGGGACGGGTTCGATCGGACGGTGCTGATGGCCGGCCCCGCCTTCATCGGGTTGCTGCGTAGCGCCATGTCTGCCCCCGTGCGCGCCACTCTAGTGGAGGAGGTTCGCAAGGACCTCGTCCACGAGGACGACTCTACCGTCCACGCCTTCGTCCCCCCTGAAGCTTTCCAGTGACTGACACTTGATAAGACAGGGCGGGTGCCTGGGCACACTCCTGGGCGTGCTCTTGTGCATCGCGGGCTGCGCCTCGAGCCCGCCGAGAGCGGCGCCGGCCGCTCGACCCGCGCGCAACCTCATCATCTTCATCGCCGACGGCCTGCGCCACGACTCTGTCAACGCAGTCGATGCGCCCACGCTGTTGCGTGCCCGCACGCTAGGAGTGCATTTCCTCGACAGCCACTCGCTGTTTCCAACATTGACCACCGCCAATGCCTCGGCGATCGCGACCGGACACTACCTGGGCGACACGGGCATCTTCGGCAACACCGAATACAGCGGTGCGCCGGTGCTCGGCGGCAACTCGTTCCGCAACCGCGCGGGGACTCCGACGCCCTTCCTGGAGGACGATCGGGTGTTGGCCGATCTGGACGACCGCTATCCCGATGGCAATTTCATCGGCGAGCAGAGCCTGCTCGCGCTCGCACGCGAGCATGGGATGAACACTGCGGCGATCGGCAAGCTCGGCCCGGTCGCGATCCAGGACCTGACACAGATAGGAGGACGGGCCGGGCAGTTGCGCACCCCGCAGACCGTCGTGCTCGATGATTCGACGGGATCGCCCGTCGGCGTGCCAGTCTCGGCCGCCACGGCCGCCGCGCTGGCGGAGGCGGGATTGCCGCCGGCGCCCCCGCGTCGCCGCCAGCCGAGCGGCACGGTTGCGCTCCCGGGGACTCTGCAAACCAACTCCGCGCAGCAGCAGTGGCTGGTGGACGCAACGACCAAGGCGCTGCTGCCCGCGTTCGTGCGCAGCGGCAAACCGTTCGTGCTGCTCTACTGGTCGCGCGATCCCGATGGCACCCAGCACAACCAGGGCGACAGCCTCAACCGCCTCGCACCCGGCATCAATGGCCAGACCTCACACGCCGCCGTGGCCAACGCCGATGCCAACTTGAGGCAGATCCTGGATTTCCTCGATACCCATCCGCAGGTGCGTGCCGTCACCGACGTGCTCATCACATCCGATCACGGCTTTGCGACCATCAGCAAGCACCAGCTCGATCGCCAAGGGCGCGCCACGAGCAGCTATTCGACGACGTTCACCTACACAGGCGCGGACGGCAAGCCTGAGGTCACACCCGGCTGGCTGCCGCCGGGCTTTCTCGCAATCGATCTGGCGCACGCCTTGGGTCTGCCGTTGTTCGACTCCGATGCTCCACAGCGGTCCGACAGCGGCGTGCGCTATATGCCCGTCGATCCGGCGCGGCCCACTTCCCCGGTATCGCGCCAGCGCCCGACGCTCGGCAGCGCTCTGCTCGGCGGTCCGCAGATCCAGGCGGGCGCCGCGCCCAAGGTGGTCGTGGCGGCGAACGGCGGCTCGGACCTGATCTACGTCCCCGCGGGCGACCGCGCGCTCGTCCGCAGGATCGTCACATTCCTGTTGAGTCAGGACTACACCGCTGCGGTGTTCACCGATCCCGCGCTCGGCCACTTCCCCGGGGCGCTGCCGCTGAGCGATATCGGACTCGCCGGCAGCGCACGCATGCTGCGGCCGGCGATCGTCGTGGCCTTCGAGACGTTTCTGCGCGAGCCGGGGAATCTGTTGTCGGCCGTGCAGATCGCGGACACGACGCTGCAGGAGGGTCAGGGATCGCACGGCGGCTTCGGCCGCGACAACACGTTCAACAACATGGCGGCGCTCGGGCCCGACTTCAAACAGGGTTTTCGCGACTCGCTCCCGGTGAGCAATGCCGACATCGCGATGACGGCTGCGCAGCTGCTCGGGTTGACTCTGCCGGCCAAGGGCCAGCTGCACGGGCGCGTGCTGACGGAGGCTCTCGCGGGAACGACAAGTGCGATTGCACACCAGTATGCGGTGCGGACTGCCGTGTCTGCGGCCGATGCCACCGGCAGAGCCACGGTGCTGCAATTCCAACAGCTCGACGGCCGGCGCTACTTCGATACGGCCTGTCGCGTCGACGTGGCGGTGGCGCCACGCCCGGTACGTTGCGAGTGAGCACCTCTGCCGGGGAGGACTGATCCGGGCGGTTCGCCGCGAGGGAACGCCCCAGTGTCAGAAGCGTTGTCGGGGTTCGGCGACGCTTGTTGCAGATTGTAGCGGTGTGCGGCAATCACTGGCGGCAGCTGAACCTTTCATCGGATCATGACGTCTACTCGAGGTCTGTGCTATGCAGGACAATTTCCGACCATGAGCAAAACCCTATTGGCGGCCGCGGCGGGCTGCTTGCTGGTGTCACGCGCGGCCCTGGCGAGCCTGGGCGGCGATGTGAGCTCCGTCGAGTCAGACAGAGTGCACATGAAGGCCGCGGCCGTGACGACCACGGCCTCCAGTCTTTACACCGTGCACCAGATGCAGATGCCCAACGGCACGATCGTGCGTGAGTTCGCCAACACCGACGGCATCGTGTTTGCCGTGACGTGGCGCGGTCCGTTCCCGCCGGACCTGCGACAGACACTCGGCGCATACTTCCAGAAATACCAGTCGGCGCCTCGTGTCGGCCCACACGGGCACACGCACGACGTCGTCCAGCAGCCCGACCTTGTGGTGCACTCCGGCGGACATCTGCGTGCGTTCCTCGGAAACGCCTACGTGCCGCAACTCGTGCCGCAGGGCGTGTCCATCGACCTGCTTCTGCAGAGCAACCCATGACGGTCAGCCGAAGCGGATGTTCCGCGCTCGTGGCGGCGCTCGCCGCCTGCGCAATGGTGCTCGCCGGCGGCTGCGGCGGCGGGGGGAGTGGCGGCTCGACTGTCGGCGGCTCCGGCTCCCAGGGCTCGGGTGGAAACCCACCGCCGACGCCCGGCAACGTCGTGTCTGTCATCGCCGATGCCGGTCCTACGGACCCGGCAAACGCTTCCGCCGGCCCGATCCAGACGGTCAACACTCCCTTCGTCAGCGTGACCCTGTGTGCACCCGGCACCTCGAACTGCCAGACCATCGATCACATCTCCGTCGACACCGGCTCGGTCGGATTGCGGGTCGTCGCCGCCGTGCTGTCGAGCTCACTGGCCAGTGCGCTCACGACGGTCATGGACACTCGAGGCCGGCCGCTCGCCGAGTGTCTGCCGTTCGCCGACGGCTACAGCTGGGGATCGGTGAAGCTCGTGGACGCGAAGATCGGAGGTGAGCAAGCCAGCGGGATCTCGATCGAGGTCATCGGCGATCCTGCTTACCCCACGGTGCCGAGCGCATGTTCCAGCGGTGGGGCTCAACAGGAGGATACGGTCAGCACGTTCGGTGCGAACGGCATCCTCGGGATCGGCAACTTCCAGCAGGACTGCGGTTCGCTGTGCGTCACCGAGACCGTTCCGCAGATCACGACGCAGCTGTACTACGGCTGTGCGTCTTCCGCCAACTGCGTGGCGACCACCGTCCCTCTGGCCAGTCAGGTCTGGAACCCCATCTCGAAGTTCGCGACCGACAACAACGGCTCGATTCTGGAGCTGCCTTCGGTGGCCAGCTCCGGGGCGCCCTCGGCGACCGGCTCGCTCATTTTCGGTATCGACACCCAGAGCAACAACGCGCTCGGCACGGCGACCGTGCTGAGCGTCGATCCGAGTACCGGCAACCTGACCGTCAATTTCCTCGGCCAGAGCTTCTCGAGCAGCTTCCTGGACTCCGGCTCCAACGGCAACTTCTTCACCGACAGCTCACTCGTGCCCTGCAACCCCAGCTCCAGCGAGAAGGGTTTCTATTGCCCGCCGAGCACGCAGGCCTTGTCCGCCACCGTTACGAGCAACAGCGGCGTGACCACCGGCACAGTCAACTTCAGTGTGGCCAGCGCGGATGCGTTGTTCAGCAACGGCAACGGCGCCTTCTACGTGTTCGACAATCTCGCCGGCACCAACTCCCTGCCGCAGAGCTTCGACTTCGGCCTGCCGTTCTTCTTCGGCCGCAACGTATACACCGCGATCGAGAGCTCCCCGACCTCCGCCGGCATGGGCCCGTTCGTCGCGTTCTGAGCGGGTCCGCGCGCTGAGGGTCGGCAAGCCGGCAAAAACCACGTTTTTGCCGGCCGCCTGAACTGGCTGCGGGCCCAGCCTCCGCGAAAATTGGCTGCGACAGTCCCTTTCCCGCCGATGCCCTGCGGCATTGCCGCAGGCAATTTTCGCCCAT
>DATNEN010000155.1:0-41194 GCA_035552975.1 Steroidobacteraceae bacterium | reverse complement strand
CGAAGACCCGGTCGAGCGTGTCCTGGAGCTCACGCACGGCGAGGGTGCCGACCGTGGCTGCGAGTGCGTCGGATACCATGCGCATGACGCGCACGGCAAGGAGGTCCCGAACGAAGTTATGAGCAGCCTGGTGCAATCGGTGCGAGCCACGGGGTCGCTCGGCGTCGTCGGTGTGTTCATGCCCGAGGACGAGGGCCACCGACACACCAGCCACTGACGGCCACACCCCCAAAATTCGCTGCAGGATCCTCAAGGAGTTGAATGATGCCACGCCAGATCTCTACATTGGGCTTGAGCGATGCCCGCGCCATCATCGCAGCGGGCGAACGCAAAGCTCAGGAGCTCGGAGTCCCTTACAACATCGCGGTCGTCGATGCGGGCGGCGCGTTGATCGCGCACGCCCGAATGGATGGCGCGTGGCTTGGCAGCATCGACATCTCCATACACAAGGCCTTCACCGCGCGCGCCTTCGACATGGCGACACAGGAGCTGGGCAAGATGGCGCAGTCGGGCAAGCCCCTGTTCGGCATCAACAGCACCAACCACGACAAGGTGGTGATTTTCGACGGCGGCATGCCAGTGCGTTCGGGCGGCGCGGTCATTGGCGGCGTCGGCGCCAGCGGCGGCACGGTGGAGCAGGATCAAAAGGTCGTCGAAGCCGCAGTGGCCATGTTCAGCAGCGAGCGATAGCCGCCGAAACCGCGGTGTTCAGCAGCGCGCGCCAGCCCTCGAATGCGCGCGGTGCTCAGCCGCAAGCGCCGCCGCCGTTCAGCCCTTGCCCGTCTGGGAATGGGGTGCCTCTACCGGCTTGGACTCCGGTGAGCGGCGCTGTCGAAGGAAAATGCTGAGCACGATCATCGAGCCCAGACCCAGAAACTCGCTCTGCCAGTTCTGGAACGACTGAAACCAGAACTCCGGGGTGGCGATGAACTGCAGCAGCGTCACCGCAGGCTTGCCGTGCTCGAGCTGCGACAGGTTGTAGTCGCGCACGCCGCCGATGGCATGGATGGTGAAGGCGATCAGAAACAGGATCAGCAGCGCCGTACTCAATGAGTGTGCGTAGAGCCTCAGCACCCACCCGCCCCTGCGCACGGGCCAGGGGAGCGTAGCCTTATCGGCGGCGGCGGGCTCGGGTTGGGAATCCTCCTCCTCGCCATCCGGAGACCTGGATTCGGCAGAGCCGCGTTGATATAGAAAAGAGGTGAGCAGGACATAGAAGGCCATCTCGAGAAACTCGCTCTCCCAGTTCTCGGCCGTGGATTCGATGAAGCGTCCGCTCATCAGGAACTGCGCGTAGCTCACGGGAGGCTAACCATGGTCTTGCCGATCGCTGTTGTACGCAAATGAGCCAATCACGCTTTCACAGACCAGGAACAGCAGGAACAGCCCGAAAATGGCGAGGGACAATCCGTTGTTGTGAGCGAACTGTCGCAGCTTGCTCATGGAGCCGGGCCCTGCGATCTCGGACCGTCACGGTAAGCGCAATGGCTCAGGCGCCCGCCTCCCGCCCACTCATGTCCCGCAGGGCTGCCGTGGCAGCCGCAGGCTGGCTGCTCTGGGCGATGTCGACAAGGCTGAGCACGCCCTCAAAGCCTCCGTACTCGTCGAGGCAGATGATGCGCGCCACCTGCATCTCGCTCATCAAGTCCTGCGCCACACTCAAATCGTCCCCGGATCGGCAGGTGATCACGGGACGCGTCATGAACCGCTCCACCGGCTCATGCGTGGAACGCCTCTCTGCGACCACGCGCACGGCAATGTCGCGGTCTGTCAGCGTACCTACGACCTTCCCGGCGGCATCGCAGATCGGCAGCAGCCCGAGCCCATCGTCGCGCATGCGGGCCGCGGCCTTCGCGACCGTCGTGTCCGTGCTCACGCACTGCACTGAGCTCTGCATTACTTCGCGGCACAACATGAGTGGCTCCATTCAGCGATGGCGATGGCCCGAGCATTTGACGTGCCCGAAGGAACGCTACGCTCCAGTGTCGATGGCGGGCCGCTGCGGGTGCACTTCTTGCTCGGCCTCGGCAAATACCCGAGCGGAGCGATGAAAGCCCGGATCAAGCGGACCGTCTCCCTCTTGCAATGCGCAGCCCGTTACTGGAGCAGCGACAACGCCTCCAGCACCGGGGCAGCGTTGGCTTTCTACTGCGCGTTCTCGATCGCTCCGTTGCTGGTGATTTTACTGACGCTTGCCGGGCTCTTTTTCAATGCGACCGCCGCGGACGCCCAGGTCAGCCATCAACTGACGGCGCTGTTCGGCCCCTCCACCGCCAAGGTCCTGTTGGGAGCGGTCCACAGTGCGCAGCACACCGAGGGCGCGGTGGCAACGGTCGTGAGCGTGGTGACCCTGGCCATCGGCTCCACTACGGTGCTGGCTGCACTGCAAGCCGCGCTGGAGGTGATCTGGGCGAGCCAGAAGCTGGCGATCTCGGGCATTCGCGGCTGGATCCGCACGCGCCTGATGTCCTTCGGATTCATCCTGACGCTGGGATTTCTGCTGCTGATCTCACTGACCCTCTCCACAGCCGTCACGAGCCTGCGCGCCCGCATAGCCACCGCGTATCCAGCGGCGGTCGTTGCGATCGCGGTGATCGACTTCACGGTGTCGCTGGTCGCGGTCGCGGGGCTGTTTGCGCTGATCTACCGTTATATGCCCGCACGGCGACTTCCCTGGAAGATCGTGATTGCCGGTGGGCTGCTCACGGCGGTGCTGTTCGATGCCGGTCGATGGCTCGTCGGCCTCTATCTGGCGCACTCCACACAACCATCGGCTTATGGTGCGGCTTCGTCCTTCGCCGCACTGTTGCTGTGGCTCTACTACACCGCGCAGATTTTCCTGTTCGGCGCCGAATTCACCTCCTGTCTTGCAGGCCTCAGGTCCGAGGGTGTCCGGGAGCAGGACCACGTGGACAAGCTCAGGTCCGCAGCAGGTTCTCGAGCCGAATCGGCAGCATTCGAACACGAGCACCGCTAGCGCGGAACACCGCGTTGGCGACCTCCTCAGGTCTCGATCTGCGCCGTCTCACGCAGCGCCCGATGCAGGGTTCCACTCGTGCGCTGCACCCTATTGGAACATCAAACGCGACGGGGAATTAGAGAATTGTGTTTTCAACTCGGTCTCCTCGAAGGACCAGCGAGAGCTTTGACCATGGCACAGACTGTCGGAGACTTCATCGTCGAGCGGCTCCACGCCTGGGGAGTGAGAAAGATCTTTGGCTATCCCGGCGACGGCATCAACGGAGTGTTCGGCGCGCTCAACCGGGCAAACGGCAAGATCCAGTTCATCCAGGCCCGCCACGAGGAGATGGCGGCGTTCATGGCTTCCGCTTACGCCAAGTTCACCGGTGAGCTGGGCGTGTGCATCGCCACCTCGGGCCCCGGCGCCTCTCACCTGGTGACCGGCTTGTACGATGCACGGCTCGACCACATGCCGGTGCTTGCCATTACGGGCCAACAGTCGCGTAACGCGCTCGGCGGGCATTACCAGCAGGAGGTGGATCTACCTAGCCTGTACAAAGATGTGGCGGGTGCCTTCGTCCAGCAAGCCTCCGCTGCGCCACAAGTGCGTCATATGGTCGATCGGGCCATTCGCGTGGCCGTGGGTGAGCGGCGCGTAACGGCAATCATCCTTCCCAACGATCTGCAGGAAGCCGACTACGAGGAGCCGCCACGCCTGCACGGCACGCTGCACTCCGGGATCGGCTTCTCCAAGCCCAGGACAGTCCCTTATGAGCGCGACCTGAAACGCGCCGCGGACGTGCTCAACGCCGGCAAGAAGGTAGCGATGCTGGTGGGTGCCGGTGCGCTCGGGGCGACCGACGAGGTCATCGCGGTCGCCGACAAGCTCGGCGCCGGCGCCGCCAAGGCCCTGCTCGGCAAAGCCGCGCTCCCGGACGATCTGCCGTGGGTGACTGGATCGATCGGGTTGCTGGGAACCGAACCCAGCTACGAGTTGATGATGGAGTGCGACACGCTGCTGATGATCGGCTCGGGATTTCCGTACTCGGAGTTCCTGCCCGAGGAGGGGCAGGCGCGGGGCGTGCAGATCGACATCGCCCCGGACATGCTGTCGCTGCGCTACCCAATGGAGGTAAACCTCGTCGGTGACGCAGCGGAAACGCTACGGGCGCTCCTGCCGCTCCTCCGGCAGCAATCCAACACCTCCTGGCGCAACGACATCGCCAAGGGGCTCACCAAGTGGTGGCGCACGCTCGAAGATCGGGCCACGCAACCGGCAGTGCCGGTCAATCCGCAGGCCGTGGCGTGGGAGCTGTCGCCGCGCCTGCCTGAGAGAGCCATCATCACCAGCGATTCCGGCTCGTGCGCCAACTGGTACGCGCGTGATTTGAAGATCCGCCGCGGCATGATGGCGTCCCTCTCCGGAGGATTGGCTTCGATGGGTGCAGCGGTGCCGTATGCCATCGCCGCCAAGTTCGCCCATCCGGACCGGCCGGTCATCGCGCTGGTCGGCGATGGGGCCATGCAGATGAACAACATGGCCGAGCTCATCACGGTGGCGAAATACTGGCGCCAGTGGTCGGATCCTCGCTGGATCGTCTGCGTGTTCAACAACGAGGATCTGAATCAGGTCACCTGGGAGCAGCGCGTCCAGGAGGGCGACCCCAAATTCGAGGCCTCGCAGGACATCCCCAACGTGCCCTATCACCGCTTCGGCGAGATGATCGGATTGCACGGCATCTACGTGGATCGGGCGGACGCCCTGGGCGCTGCCTGGGATGAGGCGCTGGGCAGCAAGCGGCCGGTCGTCCTGGAGGTCAAGACCGACCCGGAAGTGCCGCCGCTGCCGCCGCACATCACGCTCAAGCAGGCACTGAACTTCACCAGGACATTGCTCAAGGGCGATCCGCGCGAGGGTGGCATCATTCGCGACACGACTCGCCAGGTGCTGAGCTCCATCCTGCCGGGACGCAACCACGACGATGAGTGAGACCGGGACCCCCATCCAGGGTCTCAGCGCACGGGCGTATCGCATCCCGACGGATCAACCGGAGGCGGACGGCACGTTTGCGTGGAATTCGACGACGCTGGTCGTCGTGACTGTCGAGGCAGGAGGACAGTCAGGCATCGGATACACATACGCCGATGCCTCCGCCGCCTCGCTGGCGAACACCCTGCTTGCCGAAGCGATCCACCAGAGAAGCAGCTTCGACATCCCCGCCTGTTGGAATGCCATGCAGCGCGCCGTGCGCAATATCGGCCGCTCAGGAATAGCCGCCTGTGCCATCTCGGCCGTCGATACGGCCCTATGGGACCTGAAAGCGCGCTGCTTCGACCTCCCTCTCGTACACCTGCTCGGAGCGGCCCGGACCGCGGTGCCCATATACGGCAGCGGCGGCTTCACGACCTACGCAGATGAGCGACTGTGCGAGCAGCTCTCCGGCTGGGTGGAGCGCAATGGGTGTCGTGCCGTGAAGATGAAGATCGGCAGTGAGCCTGAGCGTGATCCGCACAGAGTCCTCGTGGCTAAGGCGGCCATCGGGGATTGTCAGCTCTTCGTCGACGCCAACGGCGCCTTCTCGGTCAAACAGGCCATGCAGTTCATCGGTCGCTGCCGCGAAGCGCAGATCCGCTGGTTCGAGGAGCCGGTGACCTCGGACGATCCGGCAGGCCTGGGCACGCTACGCGAGCTGCTTCCGGGCGCCACCGACGTCGCCGCCGGCGAATACATCTATACGCTGGATGATGCGCGAGCACTGCTGAGCGCCGAAGCTGTGGACGTACTGCAGGCGGATGTCACACGTTGCGGCGGCATCACGGGAATGATGATGATCGGCGCACTCTGTGAGGCTCATCATCTGGACCTTTCGGGTCACTGCGCGCCCTCGCTTCACCGCCATGTCGCTTGCGCGCTGCCTCGCCTGCGACATGTGGAATGGTTTCACGACCACGTGCGAATCGAACAGATGCTGTTCGACGGGGCCCCCGTCGCCAGCGACGGTGTGATCCGGCCCGACCCCGGCAAGCCCGGGCATGGGCTGACATTCAAGGCCGGGGATGCCGAGAGGTTTGCCATTCACGCGGGAGGGTGAGGATGAAACAGCTGCAACGAACACGCGCGGCGCGACAGCTCAATCTGAGCTCGGCGGTGTTGGCGTTTTCCGTCCTGGCGGACAGCGCGGTCGAACACTATCGCGGCTCGTTCCAGAACCCGGCTATGTATACTCCGCTGGGCGTTGCCGCGCTGACCTTGGGAGCGAGCCTCCTCGGGGCCCTCGACACACGCCCGCGGCGACACTCGACGCGTGATGTGGTTTATGCCGCCGCAGCCTTGACCGGCGTAGTCGGCCTCGGGTTCCATTTCTTCAACATCGGCAAGCGTCCTGGTGGCCTCTCGTGGCTCAACCTCTTCTATGCTGCGCCGATCGGCGCGCCGATGGCCCTCGTTCTGGCCGGACTGCTCGGCCGGAGTGCCGAAAGCACGCGGCACACTGGCTTCTTGCGCCCCAGAAGCGCCTCACGCCGCGCCAGCGGTCGCGTGCTGGCGGGGGTCAGTGCCGCAGGCCTCGCCGGTACCGCGGCTGAGGCGGCCTTGATGCATTTCCGCGGGGCCTTTCACAACCCGGCGATGATCGCCCCGGTAACTGTACCGCCCGTGGCTGCCACGCTGCTGGGAGCGGCCGCAGTGACGGGGCATCGCAGGATGTCGCGGTGGGCGCGCTTGTGGTTGAAGCTGACCGCGCTGCTGGGCTTTGCAGGCGTTGGCTTCCACGTCTACGGGGTGTCCCGCAACATGGGTGGTTGGCGCAACTGGCGCCAGAACGTCCTGAATGGACCGCCCCTGCCCGCTCCGCCGAGTTTCACCGGCCTCGCCCTGTCCGGTCTGGCCGCCCTCAGCATGATGGACGAGCGCGGCCGCCGATGAGTCATCGCGAAGGTCAGCCCAACCTGAGCCCGCGCTATCCCGGCTATGACGTTCTCGCCAAGCGCGACTCCCCTTCCTGGAACTCACAAACGCGCCGGGTCATCGACCAGCGCCTGGCCGTGGGCCCCGATACTCATCACTTTTTCTCTGATGAAGAGTGGCCTACGGTGCGTGCCGTTTGTGACCGCGTGATCCCTCAGCCGCAGGACAAGCACGGCCGCGTGCCGATCGCAGCCCTACTCGACGAGCAGCTCCACCATTCAGGCACCGAGGGCTATCGCGATGCTCGCCTGCCACCGATGCGAGAGGCGTGGAAGCAGGCCGTTCGCGCCCTGGATGCCGAGTCGCTCCACTTTCATGGACGTCGCTTCCACGAGTTGGAGGCTCTGCAGCAGGACGCCCTGCTGAGCCGAGTACAACACGGTGATGTGCACGACAAAGCCTGGGAGACCCTGCCAGCGAAAACCTTCTTCGAAGATCGCATGCTGCACGATATCACTCGCCTCTACTACGGCCATCCGACGGCATGGAATGAGATCGGCTTTGGAGGACCGGCGGCACCGCGCGGGTATGTGCGCATGAATTTCGACCGGCGAGACCCGTGGGAGGCCTCCGAAGCCCGTCCGGGACGCGAGGAGCAAGCCCGGAGGGAGAATGCCCGCATCGGATCCAACTGATACACCGCGTGCGATTCACGGCCGCGCACCTGACGTTTTCCGTCTCGGCGGATGGGCACCGATGCGGGAGTATTCCGACGATGAAGCGGTCGATTTCGCCATCGTCGGCACCGGTGCCGGCGGCGGGACGCTCGCCTGCAAGCTCGCCGAGTATGGGTTCTCCGTCGTCGCGCTGGATGCCGGACCGTACTGGCGGCCGCTCGAGGATTTCGCCTCGGACGAGCTGCACCAGGGAAAGCTCTACTGGACGGATGAGCGCATCGTCGACGGCGACAATCCTCTGCAGCTCGGGGCGAACAACTCCGGAAAGTCGGTAGGCGGCTCCACCGTTCACTTCGCAATGGTCTCGCTACGATTCCGTCCTGAGTGGTTCAAGGCGCGCACCGCCCTGGGTTACGGTGTCGATTGGCCGATCGATTGGCGCGAGATGTGGACTTATTACCAGGAGGTGGAGCAGACCCTGAAAATCTCCGGACCTGTGCGCTACCCGTGGGGACCACCACGGCCACGCTATCCCTACCGGCCTCACGAGCTGAACGCCGCGGCACTCGTTCTTGCGCGCGGCGCCGAGGCGCTCGGAATCGAATGGACACCCACCCCGCTGGCTACGCTTTCAGCGCCGCGGGGGCTGGCGCACCCGTGCGTCTATCGAGGAATGTGCGTCATCGGGTGCGCTACGAACGCCAAGCAGAGCGTGCTCGTCACTTGGTTACCGCGCGCGCTCGCAGCGGGTGCCGAGGTCCGCGATCTCGCGATGGTCGGGCGCGTCGAGCATGACCGGAGCGGCAGAGCCGCCGGTGTGCACTATTTTCGTGAAGGACAGTGGCATTTTCAGAAGGCGCGCAACGTCGTCGTCGCCGGCTACGCGATCGAGACCCCGCGCCTGCTGCTGAATTCCGCCACCGATCGTTTTCCTCACGGGCTCGCCAACTCCTCCGGGCTCCTCGGCAGGAACCTCATGGTGCAGTCCAACCAGGCCGTATGGGGACGGATGGACGCGGAGATCCGCTCCTACAAGGGCCCCCCGTCGCTGGCGATCACGGAGCACTGGAACTATACCGATGAGGGCAAGGACTTCTTCGGCGGCTACTGCTACATGAGTCAAGGTCCGTTGCCGGTCGTGTGGGCGGAAACGCTTTCCGGCCAGCGCGGACTGTGGGGGCAGAGGCTGCTCGATGAGATGGAGAACTACAATCATCAGGTGGGGCTGAAGATCGTGGGCGAGTGCCTGCCGCAGGAGCGCAATCGCGTGACCCTGACGGACCTGAAGGATCAGTATGGTCTGCCGGTACCGCGCGTGACCTACTCGTTCTGCGACAACGACCGGCGCCTCATCCAACACTCGCTGCAATTCATGCGCACCGCCCTGGAAGCCGCGGGGGCGCGGGATGTCTGGGATGAGACTGACGATACCTGTCATCTGAACGGCACGGCGCGGATGGGGGACGATCCCTCCAACAGCGTCGTGGATGCCGATTGCCGCTGCTGGGACATCCGCAACCTGTGGATCTGCGACGGCTCGGTCTTTCCCACCGTTGGCGGCGTCAATCCATCGCTCACGATTCAGGCGATCGCCTGCCGTACCGCGGACCGGATCCGCGCGCTGGCCGCCCGCGGCGAGCTGTAGAGACTCGCGCGGGAGCTCGCTGCCCGCGACCGCATTGCCCTGGTGGGGCCGGTCAGCGGCGCACGGGCGCCCCGTTGTCGGACTTGGATGCGGTCTTGGTCGGCGGCGTCCGCGACTGCTGCAGCAGGCCGGCGCAATTCGCATCTTTCGCCAGCCCCGGATCGACAAAGGCGGCGATCGCGGCGAACGGCGTCAGGGCCGCTCCGAGCACCGCGGCGACGGCCCCCTGTGCAGCGAGCTTGCCGGCGTTGACACCCACTTTGGGCTTGCGGATCTGGCCATCGATATAGATCGGTGTCCGCAGGCGCGTGAAGCGAAACTTCTTGGGCTCGCCCTTGATCTGCAGGTCCAGCTGCTCCGGTCCCAGGCGGATGTCTCCGCTTCCGGTGATCTTCACATCCGTCGTGTCGAAGACCAGGATCTTCGACTTCATCGTCCCATCCTCGACGGCAAACTGCATCACGCCGCACCGCAGTTGGGTGCGCGCGTCATTGCCCTTCAGGAGCAAGCCCAGCCCGCGAGCCACATCGATCCCGGTCAGCTCAGGGAAAGCCGCCGTGATCTGGCCGTCCGGGATCACTACAGTGAGTTGCCCGTTGGAATCGGCGACGAAGTCATGCACGGAATCCCCGACCCCGTTGAGCAGTACGCGTCCCTGCAGCACGCCGACGAACGGCGGCTTGGCATCCGGCGCCTTCCCTTTGAGCTGATTCAGCTGAAAATCGCGGATGCGCAGGTCGAACTGGGTGCGCGGCTTGGTCCCGTGGGTGTTGATGGAAACCGCGCCGTTCAGCTTTCCCTGGTTCATCTCGAAGGAAAACGGCTCCAGCGCGAGGTCCCCATCGTTCAGCTTGATGTGGAAGGAGACGTGCCGCATGGGAAGCGAACCCGCCTTGATGGAGTCCGCATCGTAGGTTACATCCGCATCCATGGCGCGCACGCGCTTCACCTGCAGGCGAGCGCTCGGGAACAGCGGCTTGTTCGCCGGCGCCGGCTCGGCCGCGCCCTTTTTGGAAGGCTTCGCCTTCTCCCCCGGCTTGGCCACACTCCCCGGAGCCTTCGAGTCGGCTCCCAAGGGCGCCTCCAGATCCGCCAGCGACAGCACCTTGGACTTCAGGTGCCCCGAGATCGAGGGGCGCTTGCGCGAGACATCCACCAGCAGATCGCCCTCCAGATCGCTTCCCCCCACCGTGCCCTCGAGCTTCGGCACATGGATCATCGACCCGTCGCGATCGATGTGCAGCGCCAGCTTGTAAGGCGGCGTGTTGGGCAATGCGAGTTGGGTGAGGTAGTACTGGTCGGCCAGGTCGCTACCGCTGGCGGTCACGTCCAGCGAGCCGCTGCCCAGATCGAACGGTTTGTTGATCTTGCCACCGGCGGTGACGCGGATGTCTCCCGCCTCGATCTGGATGTCGAACGGATAGGGACGATCCGGATCGATATTGACGAGGGGTCCTCCGGTGATGTCCGTCGCAAAGGGCTTCTCGTTGAGCGTGCCCTTGCCCTGCAGGCGAAACGCCTTCGGATTGTCTTGCGACGCCTTTTGCCGGGCGGCAATGCTGCCATCGAGGGAGAGCTTCAGGATCTCATCGTGCACCACCAGCTTGCCGTCATCGATCAGCAGATCGCGCACCGCCGGCACTCTGGCCGGCCCGCTGGAGGGGGCATTGGTCGGCTTCGTGTTCTCGAACGTCCAGTTGGCACGCCCTTGGCCGTCGCGGTGCAGATAGACCTGCGGATGAATCAGCTCCAGGCGCGGCAGGACGATATTGCCCTTGAGCAGAGGCCAGAAGCTCAGCTTCAATTCCAGTCTGCCCACCCGCAGCAGGGGTGGCGCCCGTTTCTCCCACGCCGGATTGCCCACGGTGAGATTCTCAACCGAAGCGCTCAACGAGTAGGGGTGTACGGACAACCGACCGCCAATCGAGACGGGGCGGCCCGTCTTGGCCGATGCCACTCGCTCGAGAGGGCCTTTCATCCCGTCCCAGTCGATCAAAGCGATCGCGATCAGAACCATGACGATCAGCCCGCCCAGGATGCCGCCAATCCAGGCGAGTGCCCGCAACGAGCGATGAACCACGATCTGCCGATTCACCATGGCCTTCAGAACGTCCAGATCGCCCCGACGGACAGCAGACTCGGATCTCCTCCGCGGGCGCTGATGCGCTCGTACTCGGCACGGATTCCCAGCCGGGAGATCTTGAACTGCACTCCGCCGCCGTATGCGAATCGCGTGTCGGTGTGGTCGCTGTCGAACAGGCACGAGAGGGAGGAGTTATTGCACACCTCGCCCGAGGGCTGCACGGTCTCCGAAGCGCCCTTGGCGATCGTCTGCAGCCGTGCCACGCCGACCTTGCCGAAGACATCGACGACCGGCACCGGCAGATAGCCAACCGCGAACAAGCCGGCGCCGCGCGCCCTGGAGTCCGTTCGCACGGCATCCAGAGTGCGACTGGGATGGCCGAAGTCGATGTACTCGAACTCGGCGCCCAACGCAGGGATGGGCCGCACGCCGAGCATCGCCTTCCAGCCCAGATCGTCCGCATCCAGATCGAAAAGGTTGCCCGTCGTGCGACTGTCGACTCTGACGTTCGCGCGGCCGAGCGCACCGCCGAGGTACAGTCCGAGCGGGGCAACGACATCATCTGCCAGGGCAGTGGACACTACGCACGTTGCGAGCATTGCACTGGCAACGACAGTGAGAAGTTTGCGGACCACGACGCTTTACTCCAACAGGGTTCAAAATGTGAAGTCGCCGAAGTTGGATTTGTTCCGCGCCGGAGAGGAGCCCTATGCCGGGCTCTCCGTAAAGCCGCCGATCGAGCCCATGCTGGCCAAGCTCGGGGATGAGGTGCCCACGGGACACTATTTATATGAGCCCAAATGGGACGGGTTCCGCGCCCTCGTGTTCCGCAGCAGGAACGATGTCTACATCCAGAGCCGCGACGCGCGCCCGCTGGATCGCTACTTTCCGGACCTGCACGCGGCCCTGCTCGATCGCATTCCGGAGGGCTGCGTGGTTGACGGGGAGATCGTCATCGCGAGCGCGCACGGGCTGGACTTCGATGCGCTGCAGCTGCGACTGCATCCGGCGGCATCCCGAGTCGCGAAACTTGCGCAACAGACCCCCTCTTCCTTCATCGCTTTCGATGTACTTGCGGTGGGCAAAGTTAACCTCATGACGACCCCGCAGGAGGCGCGACGCGCGGCCCTGGAGGAGCTGCTCGGGAGCGTGAAACGCCCTGTTCACCTCACCCCTGTCACGCGCGACCGCGCAGTTGCGCTGGACTGGCTGCAGCGCTTCGAGGGAGCAGGACTGGATGGGATCGTCGCCAAGCTGGAGTCGGGTACGTACCTGCCTGGCACACGCGCGATGATCAAGATAAAGCACGCTCGCACTGCCGAGTGTGTCGTAGCGGGATTCCGCTGGCACAAGAGCGGCAAGGATGCTGTAGGGTCGCTGCTACTGGGCCTCTATGACGAGGACGGAATGCTCCAACATGTCGGAGTCACCTCGTCCTTCACGATGACCACTCGCAGGAGCCTCGTAAAGGAGCTCGCCCCATTACGCAAGAACGCTATGGCGGAGCATCCCTGGCGCGAGTGGGCAGCCGCCCCCGAATCGTCCCGGATGCCCGGCGCGCAGAGCCGCTGGAGCGCGGGCAAAGATCTGTCATGGGAGCCTCTGCGCGTCGAGCGCGTCTGCGAGGTGAAGTACGATCACATGCAGGGCGATCGTTTCCGTCACGCGGCGCAGTTTCTGCGCTGGCGCCCCGATAAGCGACCGAAGGACTGCCGCTATGACCAGCTCGAGGTCACCCAACCTTATGAGCTCGAGCGAATATTCGCGACTCGCCCCTGATTCCACTCACCGACCGCCGATCCGCGCCGGCAAGCCGCCTCACCGCCGGCGCGACAACCAGCCCACACCGACCCCCAGCGCCAGAAACGCCGCGGCCATGCCTGCGAACGCGCCCACGCGCGCTATCTCGCCAACTACCAACGGGGCGTGCGTTCGTGATTCCTGCTCAAACGAGCCGCGAGTCCGGTGCAGGTCCGTCACCGGCCGATCCAGGTTGTCGCGCCGCTCCCTTCCGATCGGGCGCTCGGTCTGCTGGCCGGCGAAGGCCGTCCGAGCGAGATACCGATCCAGGAAGCCCGGCAACAGCGCATCTCCAAGAATCGTCAGGAGCGTCGGCGTGCCGAGCCAATACTCGCGCCACCGCCCGTGAGCAACGCGGAACACGGCGTCGGCGACGACCTCGGGCTCTATCGGTCGACCCATGGGGCGCGGTGCATGACCGATATGCGCTCTGGCCCAGTCAAATTGCGGCGTGTTGACTGCCGGAAGCTCCACGATGCTCAGGCGGATATCCGACCCTTCATGCAGCAGCTCGGCCCTCAATGAGTCCGTGAAGCCGCGAATGGCGTGCTTGGCGCCGCAATACGCGGACTGAAGGGGAATGCCACGATAGGCGAGCGCAGAGCCGATCTGGATGATCCGACCCTTGCGCCTCGGCCGCATCGACTTCAGCGCTGCCATCGTGCCGTGTACGACGCCGAGGTAGGTCACCTCGGTTACGCGTCGAAACTCCTGGGGAGTGATGTCCGCGACCCTGGAGAAGACCGTCACCATGGCATCGTTGATCCAGATATCGATCTTTCCGAGCTTCTGCTCGAGCCGCTCGGCCGCGGCAAACATCGCTTCGGCGTCCGCAACGTCCACGGCCTCGACGGCGACCTCCGCACCCGTTGACTGCAGCTCCTGACTCACTCGCTCGAGAGAGGGAGCGTCACGAGCGATGAGGCCGATGCGGTCTCCAGCGCGAGCGAAGCGCTGGGCGATCGCCCGGCCGATTCCTGCCGCGCCTCCAGTGATGATGACGGTACGAGGCTCTCGAGAAGATGCAGTAGACATTGACCCTCCAGCAAGCGCTCACCCTTCAACGGGAAAAGCGACGGTACTCAGCAGTGCGATGTGCGTATTCCGCGAGTCCAGCCGCGTGTGCTGCACCACAACGGGAACGTTAGAAATAATGATCGACGAGTACGGCGTGTCGCGCGGCACCGGCTCGGGGTCCGTGAGATCGTTGAAGCGCAGGTGCCGCGTGCGCTTCGCGCCGACTTTGAACCGATATGGGCCGGCGGGCTCGCGGTCCTCGAAATACAACGTAATCTCCACGGAAGCATCCCAGTCGGTCGCGTTCAGGACGCACGCGGCTTCATGCGATTGCAGCTCGCGCGACTCGCTGACGCTGCCACCGGGAATATATCCTTCAGCGATTGCCCAGGTTCGGTGCCCAATCATGCGCGCAGCTCCCGGCCGTCCGTGTTTTGCGAACGGTGAACAGCACCCTCCAACGCAACCGTCATGCCCGCTTGGCAGCATCGCCGGGGCACGCAGTTTGCTTTACTGAGTTTGGATGACCACTATCACGCGACGCGAGCTCATCACGGGCACGGCCTTGGCATTGACCGCCGAAGGGGTGGCGCAAGGCGAGGTGATCCAGGGGGATCTGCCGTGGAAGCCCGGCGTTGAATCCGCCCCGCAAGCTGTGCATCCCGGGCCGTGGCGATTCTTCACTGCCGCCGAAGGCGCTGCGGCCGAAGCCCTCGCAGACAGGATCATCCCTCCCGATCCCCAGACGCCGGGCGGCAAGCAGGCCGGCTGTGCCGTTTTCATCGACCGTCAGCTCGCCGGACCGTACGGACATCGCGAGGGAGAGTACCTCCAGGGGCCGTTCGTCAAGGGCAGCAAGCAGCAGGGGCCGCAATCCTCGCAAGGGCCCGAGGCACTCTATCGAAGCGGCCTGGCGGCACTCGACCGCCACTGCCGCATGAGCGAAGGCGGCCGATCGTTTGCCGAACTGTCGGCGCAGCAGCAGGACGGCATTCTCAGTGGGCTGGAAGCGGGAACGCTCGCGCTCGAGGGCGTCGATGGCAAGACTTTCTTCCAGCAGCTGGTCAAGGACGTCCAGCAGGGCTTCTTTGCAGATCCGATCTACGGCGGCAACCGCGACATGTGCGCGTGGAAGATGATCGGATTTCCCGGTGCGCGCTACGACTATCGCGACTGGGTGGGCCGCCACAACGAGCGTTACCCCCTGCCACCGGTCAGCATCGCCGGCAGGCCGGAGTGGTCCGTGAAGAAGCGCTGAGCGCGATGCGATGACCGAGCGCCTCCCCGCCAAGGACGTCGTGATCGTGGGACTGGGCTGGACCGGCTCGATCGTCGCCAACGAGCTGGCCGATGCGGGACTGCAGGTCATGGCCATCGAGCGCGGACCGTGGCGCGATGCCGCCATGAGCTATGCCCCGAATTATGCGCAGGACGAGCTTCGCTATCGCATTCGCCACGAGCTTTTTCTGCGGCCCGATCAGACCACGTTCACCTTCCGCAACAAAATGTCTCAGACGGCGCTGCCCATCCGCAATTGGGGTGCGTTCATGCCGCCGAACGGCGTGGGCGGGGGCGGTGTGCACTGGAATGGCGAGACCTGGCGCTTCCTGCCGTCGGATTTCGTGGCCGCGTCCCATCTCAAGCAGCGCTATGGAGCGCACTTCCTGCCCGCGGACATGACGATCCAGGACTGGGGAGTGACTTACGAGGAGCTGGAGCCCCACTACGACCAGTTCGAATACCTCTGCGGGACCTCAGGAACGGCGGGTAATCTCAAGGGCGAGATCCGCGAGGGCGGGAATCCGTTCGAAGGCCCTCGCTCGCGCGAGTATCCCAACCCCGCACAAGAGCAACCCTTCAGCCACACGCTGTTCGCCAAGGCTGCGCGCGAGCTGGGCTACAAACCCTTCCCGCAGCCCTCAGGCAACATGTCGCGTGCCTACAGGAATCCCTTGGGCGTGCGTCTCGGGCCGTGCACGTACTGTGGCTTCTGCGAATGGTTCGGCTGTGCGAATTACTCCAAGTCGAGTCCGCAGACGACCGTTCTGCCGGTACTGGTGCGCAAGTCGAACTTCCAGGCACGGGACAACTGCGAGGTGACGCGCATCAACCTCGACTCCTCGGGCAAGCACGCCGCCGGCGTGACGTTCGTCGATAGCGCCGGCAAGGAATTCGAGCAGCCGGCGGAGCTGGTGATCCTGGCGGCCTACACGATCTTCAACGTGCAGCTGCTGATGCTCTCGGGGATCGGGCAACGCTATGACCCGGTCGCCAACCGCGGAGTGATCGGCCGCAACTTTACTCACCAGACCATCTCCGATGTGGGCAGCTTCTTCGATTCCGCCAGATTCGTGTTCAACCCGTTCATCGCCTCCGGTGCCATCGGGATGTGCATCGATGAGTTCAATGGCGACAACTTCGATCATGGACCGCACGGGTTTGTGGGCGGAGGCTACATGGGCCAGGTCCAGACGAACGGCCGGCCCATCGAGAGTACCCCGGTCCCGCCGGGCACTCCCTCCTGGGGTGCCCAGTGGAAGCAGGCCGTGCGCGAGAACTATCAGAGTGCGCTCAAGCCGGGCACGGGTGTGCACGGCAGCATGTACAGCTATCGCGACGTCTACCTGGACCTGGATCCCACCTACTGCGACCGATTCCAACGCCCGCTGGTCAGGATCACCATGGACTTCCATGCGAACGAGCTGAAGCAGAACGTCTTTCTCACGGATCGGTTTGCGGAAATCTTTCACGCCATGGGCGCACGGCAGGTCGTGAAGGAATACCGGAAAGCTCCCTACGACATCACCGCGTATCAGACGACCCACCTGTGCGGTGGAGCGATCATGGGGACAGATCCCAGCACCAGCGCCCTGAATCGGTATTTGCAGAGCTGGGATGTGCCCAACCTGTTTGTGATGGGGGCGAGCGCGTTCCCACAGAACGCTGGCTACAACCCGACGGGCACCGTGGCGGCGCTCGCCTACTGGTCCGTGGCGCAGATCTGCTCGCAATACCTGAAGCATCCCGGGCCGCTGGTTCATGCCTAGGAGCCGCCCGTCGACGCCGGCGCACTCGCGGTTCGCGACGGCGCACATCGCATCGCCGGTGCGTGCGCGATCCATGACGACGAGCATCGCAACGCCGCTGCGCGCACTCCTGCTGACCGGGCTTCTGGGCGTCCCTGCCTGCGCACCGCCGGGAATTGCAAATGAGACGGGCGCCCAGGACTTCCAGCAGATCGAGCGAGGCCGATACCTCGCCGCCGCGGCGGATTGCAGCGGATGTCATACCGACCCGCAAGGGGGGCGCCCGTATGCCGGCGGGCGCCCGATCCAAACACCTTTCGGCCGGGTTCTGGCGGCGAACATCACTCCCGATCGCGACACGGGTATCGGCGCGTGGAGCGACGCCGAGTTCGATGCCGCGGTGCGTGGTGGGAAGATGCCCGGCGGAAGCCGGCTGTACCCGGCGATGCCCTACCCGTACTACGCCAGGATGAACAAAGAGGATGTGCAGGCCCTCCGGGCGTATCTGAATACGCTGGCTCCCGTTCGCCACGAGGTGCATTCGAACCAGCTGCCCTTTCCGTTCAACATCCGCGCGAGCATGCGGGTCTGGGACGCGCTCTACTTCAAGCCGGGGGTCTACCAGCCGGACTCCAGAAAGTCGCCGAGCTGGAACCGCGGTGCCTATCTCGTGACGGGACCGGGACACTGCGGAGCGTGTCACACGCCCAAGACCCCCCTTGGCGCGGATGTGATCGGCAAGCCGCTGCAGGGGTATTCGATACAGGGCTGGTTCGCCCCCGACATCACCAATGACTCGCGGCGCGGACTCGGGGACTGGTCGCCGCAGGATATCGTCGAGTATCTGAAGAACGGCCACAATCGCTTTGCGGGGGCGGCAGGCCCGATGGGTGACGAAGTGGCCAACGGCAGCTCACACCTGAGCGATGCCGATCTTCTGGCCATGGCCGAATATCTGAAGGACCAGCGCAGCCAAGCCTCACAGGTCCCCTCCGTATCGGTCCGGGACCCCGCAATGGTGGCCGGCGGCGCGATCTATCAGGATCTGTGCTCGGCCTGCCACCGTGGCGATGGTCGCGGAATTCCCTATCTGATACCCGACCTGGCCGGCTCCGCCTCGGTCGCTTCCGACCAGCCGACCTCCATCGTTCGAGTCGTGCTGAATGGGGCGAAGACGGTGGCCACGCAAGATGAGCCGACCGGTCCGGCAATGCCCTCCTTCAAGTGGCAGTTGAGCGATGCTCAGGTAGCCGCGGTAACCACCTATGTGCGCAACAGTTGGGGTCACGCGGCCCAACCCACGACAGCCAGGGCGGTCCGCAAGGCCCGCAAGCAACTCGACGTCTCCGTGCGGCAGTAGGGTATGGCCGCCGAGCCGAAATCTCGTTTCGTCGTCTATTCGGCCATCGCGGCCAACTTGGCCATCGCCGCAGCCAAGTTCATCGCCGCGGCGATCTCCGGAAGCTCGGCGATGCTCTCCGAGGGCATCCACTCGGTCGTCGATACCGGCAATGAATTGCTGATTCTCCTGGGGATGGGGCGCAGCGCCCGGCCGCCGGACCGGGAGTTCCCGTTCGGCTACGCCCGCGAGCTGTACTTCTGGACGTTCATCGTCGCCCTGCTGCTGTTCGGCGGCGGTGGCGCGATGGCGATCTACCAGGGGATCATGCACCTGCGGGAGCCGGAGCCGCTGCGCAGCCCGCTGGTGACGTTCATCGTGATCGCCATGGCGGCCGTGTTCGACGGGATCTCGTTCGTCATCGCCCTGATCGCGATGCGGCGCAGGCCTGGAAAGGGTCCGCTCTGGCTCAAGATTCACCATAGCAAGGACCCTACGGTGTTCTCGGTGCTGATCGAGGACTTCGCCGCACTCCTGGGACTCGGCACCGCGTTCGTCGGCACCTGGCTCAGCTATCACCTGAAGAATCCCTACATCGACGGCGTCGCCTCCATCGTGATCGGCGTCATTCTCAGCGGCGCCGCGCTCGCGCTTGCCTACGAGAGCAAGAACCTGCTGCTTGGCGAGAGTGCGAGTCCGCAGGTAGTAGCAGATATCCGCGCCATTGCCTCGCGAGATCACCGGGTGCGTACGGTGCACACTCCTTTGACGATGCAGCTGGGACCCCAGGAGGTGCTGCTGAATCTGGACGTCGAGTTCCGCGATGACATCTCGGCGCAGGATCACCTCGCCGCCGTGAGCTCCATCGAAGACGCGATCCGCTCGCGCCATCCCTCGATCGGCCGAATCTTTATCGAGGCCCGTCGCCCGGGCTGATCAAGGCCAGAACAATGAGCACACAAACAGGACCGACGCCCCTGCCATGACTGCGGTGGCGCACCATCCGGCCACACTCAAGCGCCTCGAGATTCGAAACCTTCCCATCACATCCGAGCGCGTGCCGAGCAGCACCACCAACACCATGACGGGCACAGCAACGATTCCGTTGATCACCGCTGCCCACACCAACGCTTTGATCGGACTGAGCTTCAGCACGTTGCCCACGGCACCCAACCCGGTCGCGAGCACGATGGCGGCGTAAAATGCGCGCGCCCGCCTTGGAGACTGGGACAGACCCACGGGCCAATGCCTCGCCTCGCCCAACGCATAGGCGGCAGACGTGGCGAGAACGGGCACAGACAAAAGTCCTGTACCCACAATCCCAAGAGCGAACAGCGTGAAAGCCCAGGTGCCTGCGACGGGCCGCAGGGCTTCGGCGGCCTGGGCAGCCGTCCCGACATCCCTCACCCCGTGTGCATGAAGAGTGACGGCGGAAGTCACCAGAATCGCAAGCCCCACGAGATTGGAAAAAGCCATTCCGACGAGCGTGTCGGCGCGAATGCGCGCGATCGCCTCCGGAGCCTGGCTCGGCGCCTGCAGCAGCGGCTCCCACGAAGGGCGGGCCTTGGTGTCCTCCACTTCCTGGGCGGCTTGCCAGAAGAACAGATAGGGGCTGATGGTGGTGCCGAGGATCGCCACCACCATGACCCAGAACTCGCGGTTCAGGCTCAATTGCGGCCACACCAGACCGCGAACCAGCTCGCCCCACGGGATCCTGACCGTCGCGAGCGTGCCGAAGTACGCAAATAGCGAAAGCGTCAGCCACTTGAGCACCGCCACATAGCGCGTGTGTTTGAGGACTACCTGTCCCCAGATTGTGATGGCGCCGAACACGATCACCGCGATCCACGCAGGGACCGGAATCAACAGACGAGTCGACTCCGCCATCGCCCCCAGGTCCGCGCCCAGATTGAGGACATTCGCGGTAAACAACAGCGCCACAATCCCCTGCAGGATCCAGTTCGGATAATACTTGCGCAGGTTGCCGGCGATCCCATGCCCGGTCGTGCGGCCGATCCGGGCGCAGATGGCCTGGATGGCCACCATCAGCGGATAGGTGAGGATCAGCGTCCAGGCGATTCCCAATCCGAACTGGGTGCCCGCCTGGGCATAGGTAGCGATGCCGCTGGGGTCATCGTCGGCGGCGCCGGTGATCAGGCCCGGTCCGAGCGTTCTCCACCAGCATGACTTGCCGGGCGCGAGGCCGCGCCCGGCCTCAGCGTTTGCCGATTCGGAATCTGTCATGTCATCGCAACCAATGAAGTGAGCCTTGACCTGCGCAAGATCTGCACCTGCTATGCAGCAAGCTGTAGGACAAACGCCGACACGATCTTCGGCGCCCGGAGATTGATTACGCGCCGGTCACATCCTCATAGTCGCACCCGGTCTCATCCAGGTGCTCTAGGGATTTCATCGACAACGGCACGCTTGCTCCGTGCCTGAAAAGAATCGTCATGGAACACCGCTGCGGCATGCGGTACCCGATCGATGTAGGCGTCTACGCACGCAGTCTTCACGGTGTTGTGTCGTCGATCGGACAGCTGCGCGAGGTCAGTATCTCCGGTGGCTTCGTTCGCACGACGCTGCCCATTCGAGCGCTCGCGTATGTCTCGCTGGAAATTCTCGTCGGTGGCCGGCCCTCCATCGATGGCCAGGTCGTGCGCTGCCTCCCCGAGGGCATCGCGGTCGAGTGGAGCGAGTACTCTCCCTGGATCGTGCAATTGCTCGCCGATCGAACGCCGGCTCCGCCGTCCCCTGCATTGCTGCTTGCCCGTAGTCCGCTCAAAGTGGCCTCGGGTAACGAGCCGCTGCAGTGGCAGGATGCGCCCGACCCGCTC
Organism: Steroidobacteraceae bacterium; assembly: GCA_035552975.1. GTDB lineage: Bacteria > Pseudomonadota > Gammaproteobacteria > Steroidobacterales > Steroidobacteraceae > 13-2-20CM-66-19. Next base: position 19,902 of record DATNEN010000155.1, on the reverse strand, counting down.
GCCCGCTGACCTACTTGGGACGCGGATCCTCGACGCAAGGTTGCGCCCGCGCGCGATAGCAGCGCCCGCCGCAAGTCTTCCGCTGCTGCGTCACCTGCCCCATCGCATGATTCCGGTAGCAGGAGCAGGGCCAGTGGCACTGCGAGCAAATCGCGTTCCGGCAGCGCCGGAAACCGCCAAGCGGGAGCACCTCTTGCGAACTACCGACGGTCAATGAACCAAGGACGAGGCTGCTCGAGATGTGGCTAGCTACGCTTGCGATTGCCGCGCTGTACGCAGGGAGCACGATACTGACCCCTCTCTATCCGCTCTATCGCACCGCCTTCGGGATCTCTCAGCTGACAGTCACCATCGTCTATGCCGTGTACGTCGTCGGCAACCTGACAGTGTTGTTTTTGTTCGGGAGGCTGTCGGACCAACTCGGTCGCCGCGGCGTCACATTGGCGGCACTGGGTCTCACGCTCGTGAGTGCGATCGTGTTTCTGCTCGCTGGTGGCTCAGCGGCTCTGCTCACGGGGCGAGCCATCAACGGTTTTGCAGCTGGCCTGGGAGCCGGCGCACTCACAGCGTGGATCGCGGAGCTGGAACCGCAGAAGAATCGTGCTCGTGCAGCAGTGATTGCGAGCGCAGGCAACCTGGCAGGTCTGGCGGTGGGCGGTGCTGTCGCGGGTTTGCTCGCACAATACTTTCCCAATCCGCTGCGGGCAGTCTTCGTTCTCTACATCGCAGCGCTGATCATTACGACCGTCCTGCTCTTGCGAGTAGATGAGACGGTGCAACGCAAGGCGCACGCAATCGCCAAGCTCGATCTGCGTCCGCGCATAGGGGTTCCCGCCGACATCCGTTTTCAGTTCGTAGCACCGGCCTGCATGGCATTTGCGGCGTTTGCCATCGGCGGCTTCTTTGCCGCTTTGATACCCGGCCTCATCACTCGCGAGATCCATCTGTCGAACGTCGCCGTGGTGGGTGGAATTGTCACGCTGTTCTTTGTTGCTGCGAGCCTGGCCGCCACGCTCAGCTGCGCGGTGACGAGCTGGACGGCCATGTTCTGGGGCGCCGGCTGTGTATTCCCCGCCGTTGCACTACTCATTGCCGCCGAGCTGCGGCGCTCGATGACGCTGCTGATGGTAGCCGCCGCCGTCGGCGGCGCGGCCATGGCCCTCTCCTATCGAGGGAGTCTCCAGGTCGTCAATGAGATTGCTCCCCAGGAGAAGCGAGCCGAGGTAGTCTCCGGCTATCTGATGATGTGTTACCTGGGCAACTCCCTGCCGGTTCTGGGCGTGGGCCTGCTTGCCACGCTGCTCATGCCTGCGACCGCGCACGGGATCTTTGCAATCGTCGTGGCCGCACTGGCCGCCACCGCCATCCTCACCGGAATGGCTGGCAGAAAGCGGCAGGCCGGAGCGCCATCCCGCTCTACTGCGCAGGCGACCTATCGAAGAGCGCGATCATTTCGCGATTGAACGCGGGAATGTCCTGCGGCTTGCGGCTGGACACCAGCTCCTTGTCCACGACAACCTCCTCGTCCACCCACTTTGCACCGGCATTGCTGAGATCCTTACGCAGCGACGGCCATGAGGTCATGCGGCGGCCGTCGACGATGCCGGCATCGATGAGCGTCCAGGGTCCATGGCAGATGGCCGCGATCGGCTTGCCCGAATCGTAGAAAGCACGCACGAACGCCACGGCGCGCGGATTCGCGCGCAGCTGATCGGGATTGGCAACGCCACCCGGCAACAACAGCGCGTCATAGTCAGCGGCCTGGGCAGACTCGAGCGGGACATCCACCTTGAACTTGTCCGCCTTGTCGAAATGCTTCCAACCCTGCACCTCTTGATCGGCCGGGGAGACGATCTGCGTCTTCGCGCCCGCTTCGTCCAGAGCTTTGCGCGGCTCCGTCAGCTCCACCTGCTCGAAGCCCTCCGCCACCAGAATTGCCACCTTCTTGCCTTTGAGCATCGCCGTCTCCGAGTGCGTGAATCTGCCGGCAAGGTCAGCAGAAATGATTCCCACACGGGCGACATGTCGTAGTGCGATATAAACGACTGGGCGTGAAAGTTGCTTGCTTTCGCGCCAGCGGCTGCCGCTTGCGGTCGTGCGGGAATCCTACATGTCAGCTTTGCAAGTGTTACCTTACTGTGGCGCCCCGCCGGATCCCGGCGAGCTGCTGTCACGCTTCAACCTCGACCCCGTGCTGATGGTGATCCTGGCGGCACTGGCCGTCGCGCATCTCATCAACACGAACACCGTGCGCCTGCGCGCGGCGGCCGCATGTGGCTGGGCAATCGCCGCTGTGGCTTTGCTGTCGCCACTATGCGCGCTGTCGGTGTCCTTGTTTTCAGCGCGCGTCGGGCAACACATGCTCCTCGTGCTGGTCGCCGCGCCGCTGCTGGCCCTGGCACTGCGTCCCACCGGAAGCAGGAGCGGCTGGGCACTGTGGGTGTACGGGACCGCCTTCTTCATCGCGCTGTGGACATGGCACATGCCCGCGCCGTACGACGCTACGTTCAGGTCGACAGCGCTCTACTGGGCCATGCACGTGACCCTGTTCGGAAGTGCGGTGCTGCTGTGGCGTGAGCTCCTGCATCACGCGCTTCGCAGGACCGTAGATGCCTTGGTCGTGGGCATGCTGACCTGCGTTCAGATGGGGCTGCTCGGGGCCGTATTGGCACTCTCTACACACCCCTTGTTCTATCCCCACCTCCTCACGACGGCGGCATGGGGGCTCTCGCCCCTGCAGGATCAGCAGCTCGGCGGCACGCTGATGTGGGTGCCGGGAGTCCTCCTTTTCCTGGGCGTTGCCATTCGCTCCCTGCGACGCCTGTGGCACACATTGGAAGGCATGGGCCAGCATGACACCGCTCGGCTATCTTGAAGCGGCCGGAGAGCGCGCCCAGGCGGTTCTGCCGCTCACGTGGCTGACACTGGCTATCTCGATAGCCGTCTGCATCATCATCGGCATTCTCCTGTGGCTCGGGGTGCGTCGCGCGGCTTCCAACGGCGGTGCGGCCGAGACTCGAGCCATACCCATCGACCGCGGCAGCAGCGGAGTGAGGTGGATCGGCATCGGCATCGCGATCTCTGCAGTGCCGCTGCTCGTCACGCTGGTTTGGACGATGGTCGCGCTGGCAGATGTGTCGGGTCCGCCCGCGCACCCCGGCTTGACGCTCGACATCACCGCACACCAGTGGTGGTGGGAAGTCCGGTACGACGCAGCAGAGCCCGACCATACCTTCGCAACGGCCAACGAGATTCACATTCCCGTAGGCGAGAGAGTTCTCGTGCGGTTGCACGGTGGGGATGTCATTCACAGCTTCTGGGTACCGAAACTGACGGGCAAGACCGACACCATTCCCGGCCAGACGAACCTCAGTTGGATGCAGGCCTCTCGAGCTGGCCGCTACAGCGGCCAGTGCACGGAATATTGCGGCCTGCAGCACGCGCACATGGCATTCGAGGTGATTGCCGAACCGCCGGCGCAGTTCGAGCAGTGGCGAGCGCATCAGCTCGCCCCGGCACCTCGGCCCGCCACCCCCGAGCAGACCCGGGGGATGTCATTGGTGGAATATCGGTGCGGCGCCTGTCATCAGGTGCGCGGCACGCAGGCGGGAGCCCTCGCCGCTCCCGATCTGACGCACCTCATGAGCCGGCGCACCATCGCCTCGGGGACGCTGCCCACCGGCCCCGGCACGCTGGCGGAATGGATCGAAGCACCGCAGGCACTCAAGCCCGGAAATCTCATGCCGAATCAGAACCTGCCACAGCAGCAGCTCACGGACGTGTTGGCATATCTGGAGACGCTGAAATGAGGGAAATGAGAGGCGTCGACTTCCGCACACCGACCATCGGGGCGGACAGCGTCGAGCACCGGGCACGGCTGCTGGACCTGTGGGAAACGGCGCCCGGCCTGAAAGGGCTGCTCGGGACGACCGATCACAAGGTGATCGGCATCCGTTACATCGTCACCGCCTTCGTGTTCCTGGCCTGCGGCGGCATCGAGGCGCTCATCATGCGCCTGCAGCTCGCCGGCCCCAACCACACATTGCTGACTCCGCAGCAATACGACCAGTTGTTCTCGACGCACGGCATGACGATGATCTTCCTGTACGCCTCGCCTATCCTGTCGGGCTTCTCCAATTATCTGTGGCCGCTGCTGCTGGGCAGCCGCGACATGGCTTTCCCGAGGCTGAACGCGTTCTCCTACTGGATCTACCTCGCCAGCGGCATCTTTCTCTACGTCGGATTTCTGAGCGGCAACGGGCCGAACGACGGCTGGTTCAACTACGTTCCGTACGCATCGCGGGACTATAACCCCGGCCTGAACGAGGACTTCTACTCGCTCGGCATGGTGTTCCTCGGCATCTCCGTCACGGCGGGGGCCGCCAATTTCATCGTGACGGCATTCCGCACGCGCGCCCCCGGCATGTCGATCGATCGCATCCCGATCCTGGTCTGGGGAACCCTGACGGCCAGTGCCGCCAATCTGGTGGTCATCCCCGCGGTGAGCCTCGCTTTCTTCCTGCTGTGGATGGACCGGCAGTTCGGCACGCACTTCTACGATTCGGCCAACAACGGGCAACCGCTGCTGTGGCAGCACCTGTTCTGGATATTCGGCCATCCGTGGGTGTACGCCATCGTGCTGCCGGCCATGGGCATGGTCTCCGACGGCCTGCCGGTGTTCTGCCGTCGCCCCCTGGTGGGCTACTCGCTCGTCGCCCTCTCGACGGTGGCCACCATGATTCTCGGGTTCGGCGTGTGGGTGCATCACATGTTCGCCACCGGCCTGCCCGGTCTGGGACTGTCCTTCTTCTCAGCCGCCTCGATCGTGATCGTGGTGCCCTCGGCAGTTGCCGTGTTTGCCTGGCTCGCGACCCTCTGGCTCGGCCGGCCGGTGATCACGACCGCCTTCCTGTTCTTCGCTTCGATGATTCTGCTGTTCGTGATCGGCGGCGTGTCCGGCTTCATGACCGCGAGCGTGCCGGTGGACTGGCAGTTGACGGACACCTATTTTGTCGTCGCCCACCTGCACTATGTGCTGATCGGCATCAACGTGTTTCCGGTCGTCGGCGCCACCTATTTCTGGTTCCCGAAGATGACCGGAAAGTTCCTGGACGAGAAGCTCGGGCGCTGGAATTTCTGGACCATGTTCCTGGGGTTCAACCTCGCCTTCCTGCCCATGCACATCACGGGCCTGCTGGGCATGCCGCGGCGGGTCTACACGTATGCCGATGGCATGGGATGGGACACGCTGAACATGATCATCTCCGTCGGCAGCTTCGTGTTTGCCGTCGGCGTGCTGCTCCTGTTCATCAACGTCTTCAAGAGCCTGAGGTCGGGGGCAGCGGCTCCGGCGAACCCCTGGGACGCGCCGACGCTGGAGTGGTCGGTCCCGTCACCGCCGCCGCCTTACAACTTTTCGGTTATTCCGACCGTCGTATCGCGGCACCCGCTGTGGGACGGGCGGCTGAGCGAGTCGGGGATCGTATCTGCAGTGGACCGCGGCATGCTGCTCGACCAGGGCAAGGAGACGATCGCAACCTCTCCCATGGACGCCTCCCCCGAGATGATCATGGAGATGCCCGAGGACACGCCCGCGCCGTTCGTTCTCACCGTGGGGATTTCCATCCTGTTCGTCGGGCTGCTGCTCAAAGTCTGGCCGCTGGCCATCGCCGGCGCCGTCGTGTCGGCGCTGTCGATCCTGGTTTGGCTGTGGCCGCGACGCGAGTTGCGCGAAAGGGAGGCTGCCCATGGCTGAAGTGGTTGCTCCGCCTGCTCAGGCCGTCGTTGCGGTGTCGGGCGACCTTCCCGTGGGGCCGGTCGGACGGCGCGGTAATGGCTATTGGGGTGTCGGGACACTCGTTGCCACCGAAGGAGCGCTATTCGCCTACCTGCTGTTTGCGTATTACTACGTTGGCGCCACGGCTCCCGCCGGCTGGGTCAGTGAAACGCACCCACCGCTCGAGCTCGCACTCCCCAACACCATCCTGCTGCTGTTGTCGAGCGTAGTTGCCTGGATCGGCGAGACCGGGGTGCTGCGACGCAATCGCGCCCGGGCGCTCATCGGTTTCGGCGGGGCCTTCCTGATGGGACTCGGGTTCGCGATCGTGCAGGGCCTGGAGTGGCACGCCAAGCCGTTCGTCCTCGGGGATTCCAGCTACGCCTCGCTGTATTTCGTCACGACGGGTTTTCACATGGCGCACGTCCTGATCGGATTGGCGGTACTGGCGGCGCTGTTCGGCTGGACGCTGCTCGACTACTTCAGCCCCCGGCGTCAGCTGGCCGTCTCCGCGGGTGTGATCTATTGGCACTTCGTCGATATCGTGTGGCTGTGCGTGTTCACCACTTATTACGTAACACCGTACCTGGGGTTCGGCACATGAGCGTCCCACACAGCGGCCTCGTCGCCCGGCTGCCTCCGCCGGGCCACCGTGGCACCTGGCTGGCGAGCGTCTTCGGTCTGCTCGGCGGACCTGCAGCCTGGTACATGCAGTTGTGTGCAGGCTACGCTCTCGCGAGCGGCCCCTGCTTCCCGCACGACGTGCGCCGCCCAACGCCTCTGGATGGCTTCGGATGGACGTGGCCTGCCCTGATCGCCATCCTGATCTTCGGTGTGCTGGTCGCGCTCGCGGCCTGCCTGGTGTCATGGCGACTGCTGAGCCGTACGCAGCACAAATCCTCTGAAAAACACGCGCTCGAACCCGGTATTCGCCGCACTCATTTCCTGGCGCTGTGGGGAGTGGCGTACGGAGCCGGGTTCGCAGCCGCCACATTGGTCACCGCCGTCGCGTATATCGTACTGCCGCGATGCGCGGGCTGAGGAACACTTCGATGCGATCTTCTGCAATCGTTCTTGCCCTGTCGCTTGCTACCAGCGCAGCTCTGGCTCAAACCGTGCCGGCTCCAGTGCCGCAGAGCGACGTGTTCACCCGTGAGCAGATCGGACACGCGCTCGCCCCGCCGACGCCGGATGCCGGGCGCACAGCGCCCAGCGAAGCCAATGCCCCCAAGGACGACGGTCAGTGGACGATGCCATCGAAAAACTACGCATCGACGCGCTTCTCCTCCTTGACCGAGCTGACTCCCCAGAACGTGAAAGGACTGCAGCCCCAGTTCACCTTCTCGCTGGCGGTCAACAAGGGCCAGGAAGCAGCCCCGATCGTCGCCAACAACACCATGTACGTCGTGACCGCGTATCCCAACTATGTCTATGCGCTGGATCTCAGCAAGCCCGGAGCGCCATTGAAATGGAAGTTCTCGCCCAAGCCCGCGCCCGCAAGCCAGGGCATGGCCTGCTGCGACGTCGTCAACAGAGGCGGCTCGTACGACCACGGCAAATACATCTTCACCACGCTCGATGGCCAGGTGATCGCCCTGGATGCGGACACCGGCAAGGCGCTCTGGCGGACCCGGCTGGCCAACATCAACACGGGCGAGACGATCACCATGGCGCCCGTGGTCGCCAACGGACATGTGTATGTCGGCAACTCCGGCGGCGAGCTCGGAGTGCGCGGCTGGGTGGTTGCCCTGGATGAGGACACCGGCAAGCTGGCGTGGAAGTCCTTCAATACCGGTCCCGACAAGGACGTGCTCATCGGGCCGGAGTTCAAGCCGTTCTACGCTGCGGATCGCGGCCAGGATCTCGGCGTGAAGAGCTGGCCGCCCGGCGCATGGAAGATCGGCGGCGGCAACGTCTGGGGATGGATCACCTATGACGCCGAGCTGAACGTGTTGTATCACGGCACCGGCAACCCAGGTCCGTGGAACGCCGATCAGCGTCCCGGGGACAACAAGTGGACCGCGGGCATCTTCGCTCGCGATCCCGCGAGCGGCGCGGCCCGCTGGTACTATCAATACAATCCGCACGACGAGCACGACTACGACGGCATCAACGAGCAGATCCTGCTCGACATGCCCTTCCAGGGAAAGATGCAGAAGGTGCTCGTTCACATGGATCGCAACGGCTATATCTACGTCATCAATCGTCAAACCGGACAAGTGCTGTCCGCCGATCCCTACGGACCGACCAACTCCTCCAAAGGCGTGGACCTCAAGACCGGGCGCCTGATCGTCAATCCCGCCAAGGAAACCAAGCTGGGGGAGACGGTGCGGGACATCTGCCCCACTGCCTCAGGCGCCAAGGACTGGCAGCCCACGAGCTTCAGCCCGCTCACCGGGCTGCTGTACATCCCGCACGAGAACATCTGCATGGATTGGATGAATATGCAGGTCAGCTACATCGTGGGCACGCCCTATGTCGGGGCCAACGTGCACATGAAGCCCGGGCCCGGCGGCAATCGCGGCGCCGTGACCGCCTGGGATCCGGTGCGCCGCCAGCCTGTCTGGGACGTGAAAGAGAGCTTCCCCGTGTGGTCGGGAACCGTCGTCACCGGCGGCGGCCTGGTCTTCTACGGCACGATGGACGGCTGGTTCAAGGCGGTGGATGCCCGCTCGGGCGCGCCGCTGTGGAAGTTCAAGGTGGACAGCGGAATCATCGGTCAACCGATCAGCTATCGCGGGCCGGACGGACATCAATACATTGCGGTGCTGGCCGGCGTGGGTGGCTGGTCGGGCGCAGTCGTCTCCGGGCCGGTCGATACCCGCGACGGCTCGGCCGCGCTGGGGTTCATCAACACCATGTCGGATCTTCCGAAATACACCACTGCGGGAGGGACGCTGTATGTCTTCGCGCTTCCTCACTAGCGCCGCAGCATCCGCGGCCCTCATCCTGCTCATCCTCACCGCCTGCTCCAAGGGGACGGCGCGGGACTCCAACGCCGCCCCGCCCAGCAAAAATGAAGCCGTGATCACCTCCGCCTTCAGCCCGGGGTTGGATCACAGCCTGGTCACGACAGATCCGCGCGCCGCGCCGTACTACGACAACGCCGATGCCGTCAACACCGGCAAGCGCCTGTTCTCGCAATACAACTGCTCGGGGTGCCATTCGAATGGGGGCGGCGGAATGGGGCCTGCGCTGATGGATGATGAGTGGATCTACGGCGATCGACTCGAGCAGATCCACGACACTCTCGTGGAGGGCCGTCCGAACGGCATGCCCGCCTGGGGCGGCAAGATCCCCGACGAGCAGCTCTGGCAGATCGCCGCCTACGTGCGCTCGATGTCCCTGCCGCAGACTCTGGCGGCGCAAAACGGCCCGACCGCCTCGCAATCGCCGGCGCCGGTGCCGCGCAAAGTAGCTCAGGACAATGGCTGGTCACCCCCTGCAGACACCACCAACGACTACACGACGACGCTGGAAGGGCCCAAGTGACGGGCGCGCCCCGAGTATTGATCGCAACACTGGCGATTTTCGCCCTCGGCAGAGTAACGCTTGGACAGGCCACGACCGCTTCCGCAGCCGAGCCCCACAAGACAGGCGATGCCGTCCTGACCGTGTGCTCGGACCCCAACAACCTGCCGTTCTCGAATCGCGCCGGCGAAGGATTCGAGAATCGCATCGCGCGACTCGTGGCCCACGAGCTGAACATGAAGATCCGCTACGTCTGGTGGGCGCAACGCCGCGGCTTCGTGAGGAACACGCTCAAGGATGCGAGGTGCGACCTGTGGCCCGGGATCGCTACAGGGGTCGAGAACGTGGTGACCACTCGCCCGTATTATCGGTCTACCTACGTGTTCGTGACCCGCAGGAGCGCTGCGCTCTCCGGCTTGACGCTGGATGACGCGCGCCTCAGATCGCTCTCCATTGGCGTGCAGATGATCGGCAACGACGCGATGAATACTCCACCGGCGCATGCGATCGCCCGTCGCGGCGTCGTCCGCAACATCCGTGGATTCATGCTCTACGGCAACTATGGCAAGCCGAATCCACCGGCGCGCATCGTAGAGGCAGTTGCCGCAGGCGCAGTCGACGTCGCAATGGTGTGGGGTCCCCTGGCGGGCTATTTCGCCAGCCGCTCGCCGGTCCCCTTACGGCTCGAGCCGGTCACCCCCGCGTTGGACGCAGGCGTGTGGCCGATGACCTATGACATCGCCATGGGCGTGCGCCGCAACGAGCCACAGCTGCGCGAGCGCATCGAGCACATCCTGGCGGTCGACAAGCCGCAAATCGACGCAATTCTGCAAGCCTTTCATGTGCCCGAGCTGCCGATAGCTGCGACCACGGCAGGGCGTTGACGCCACGGCGGCCGCGTGGCGCGATCTCGAGAGCAGACTTGGCAGCCCCGCGGCCCCGCCGACGCCTCAGGCAAACGCATCGACCGGCACGTCTTGTAGGAACCCGACGACGCCGGCGCACGACATCGACGGATAGCCGATTCCTGCTCCGCTGCTAACCTTCTGCGATGGGACGGCGTCATCTCTTGCCGCCCGCAGGAGTCCACTCATGAATTCAATCAGGACCACACTTTGTTTGACGGCATGTGGGTTGTGTTGGATCGCGACCGCAGCGGCACAAGCCCCGGCACCGACCAACGGCAGCGCAACCGACCCGGCGGCTGCGGCCAGTCCGCACCAGCGGAACACGGTGGGCAATAGCGAGGCTGCCGGTACTCAGGAGGCCCCCGCGCCCACGACCGGCGATGAAACCGCGCCGGGCGCAGCCTCCAGTCCGCATCAGCACGAGGTCACCGGCCGCTCGGCGTCTGCAGGCTCCAAGGAGTCCGCGCGCAGCTTCGTCTCAAAGGCCTCGCAGGACGGAATGACCGAGGTCAAGCTCGCGGAGCTGGCATCGCAGAAGTCTCAGAATGACGCGGTGAAGCAATTCGCTTCGCACATGGCGAGTGACCACAGCACCGCGAACTCCGAGCTCGAGAGCCTGGCGAAGCAAGAGAACATTCCTGTTGCCGACAAGCTGGATGCGAAGCATCAAGCCAAGGTAGATGCCCTGTCCAACAAGTCCGGTGCCGCCTTCGACAAAGCGTATGCGGCGGCCATGGTCAAGGCGCACAAGCAGGCCGTTGCCCTGTTCAAGTCAGGCTCGAAGTCTTCGGACCAGAATATCGCCTCGTTTGCGAACAAGACGTTGCCCACGCTGGAATCCCACCAGCGCATGGCTGACGATCTCGCCTCGCAGATGCGTGTGGCTTCGGCTGACAGTGGCAGCTCCAAGCGCTGAGGTAACACGTAGCCTAGTTCTGGGAACGGCAAATGCTCGCGCAGCACCCCCGCAGCCGCCATGAGGGGTGACTGAGATGACTACCGTCAAGGAAGTGGCCGAGATCGGAATCGATGCAGACACGCTGTGGCACGAGGTCGGCGACTTCGGCTGCGTTGCCCGGTGGCACCCGCACTTGATCGGCATGACCGTCAGCGACGAGCCGGCCGGACGCCTGCGGGCGGCATTCCTCAAGGCCGGTGGCGAGCAACTCGAGCGGCTACAGGCTGCGGATCCGCCACATCACCTGTATCGCTACAGCATCGAACGCACCGGCCTGCCGGTCCGCGATTACACCGCCGAGTTCCGCGTCGAGACGATCGATGCGCACACCAGCCGCCTGGTATGGGAAGCGCGCTTTGCTCTGGAGGAGCAGGATGACAAGCGCACTGTCGAGGCAGTGCGCTATTTCCTCCACGAGGGGGCTACGAGTATTCAAGCCAAGTACCCGCCCTACGCGGAGCGCGAGACCGATGGAGTCGACACAGGGATCGCGGATGCCGACAAGCAGGCGCGCGCCGGTACCGTGAACGAGCCGATCAGGAACACGCCACCCGCCGGGGCCTGGAACGAGACAACGTTCGACTAGCGTTCGACATCCTGCATGACGACCGAGCCGCAGACCGACAGCTCGGCGTGCACGATTCGTGCATCCGGACGAGCGATGCGGAACAGCTCTAGCGCACCGCACGCCCGCTCGTAGAAGTCGATGGCAGCGGCGGCCCCGTCAATGTAGATGTGCGGAACGATCGTGTTGCGGCAACGCTCGGCTCGAACGGCCAGGGAGCTGACGAGCAAGAGGCAGTCCCACGAGTCAACACCCGGTGCGGCGTGTTGCTGACTCGATGCGGAACACTGTTTGCTGGGTCATTTTCAGGCTTCAGGAGCTTCGCGATGAGCGTAGGGTGGGAATCGGAGTCGCTGTCCGCTGCCTCCGCAGGCAAGCAGCGCGAGCCGCAATCCATCGCGACTCTGGTCCGGCGGCTTGCGCATCAGCTCGCCACGCTGCTGCGCCATGAATTGACGCTCGCCAGCACGGAGCTCATGGAGGGTGCGCGCCGTTTGTTGATTGGCACGATGGCGGTATTGGCCGGCAGCGCGGTCCTGTTCGCAGGCATCCTCGTGCTGTTGATCTCCGCGGTATTCGGGCTGAGCCATGTTCTGGCACCGTGGCTGGCGGCGCTCGTCGTCGGGGCTGCGGTGAGCGTGGTCGGTATCGTTGCCTTGATGGTCGGCGTCCGCCGACTGAGTGCACAGTCTCTCAAGCCGACACGGGCAGCCCGGTCGCTGCTGAAGGACAAAAACACTCTGCTGAGGAGGGTGCGATGAACACGAGTGCCGATGTCTCCTCCGAGCCTGAGGATCTGGAACACCAGGCCGATGTGGCACGCGCGCAGGTGGATGAGACTCTCGATGAGCTCGCTGGGCGAGTTTCCCTGAAGCAGCGCGCACGGGAAGCCGCCGCGGCGGTGAGCTCAGCAGCGTCCCGAGCCTCCAGCCGCGCAAGCCCTGAAATTACTTCACTGATCCGCCTGGATCACAGCCACGTTCTGTCGGCATTTCGGCGATACCGCAGCCGCTCATCGCCTGCTCGCAAGCGCGCGATCGCCACTCATGTGTGCCTCGCCCTGCAGATTCATGCTCAGCTGGAGGAAGAGATCTTCTACCGGGCGCTGTTCGAAGCCGGAGTCAGCACGGAGGTGCTCGATAAAAGCGTGAACGATCACGAGGAGATGCGTTCGCTCATCGATGTGCTGCGTGCCACCGCGGCGGAGGATCCCGGGCACGATGAGACCTTCGCCAGGTTGATTCGGGCGGTCATCCATCACGTTGCCGAGGAAGAAACGGTTCTGCTGCCGCTTGCGGAAGCGAAGTTGCAGCACCGGCTGCGGGAGCTGGGCTGGAAAATGATAGTGCGGCGGGTCGAGCTGCTGAAGCCGCATGCGGGCGAGGTAGCGAGCACGGCTGTGCTGACCTTCCCGGTGGCCACGGCCGTGGCGGCCGTGGGTGCGTGCGCTGGCGTGTGGCTGGTGCTCAGACGGTTGGTCACGCCGGACCGGTGAGCGACTCGCCGCGAGCCGCGCACGAGCCGCTCATTCTGCCCTCACGCCGCTGGGCGATCTGCAGGGCGGCCGGCCTTCTCGGGACCTGTTGGCTCGCTCCGCAAGCACCGGCACTGGCCTTTGCGGACAAGGGCGTAACCGCGGCCCAGCTGCACCCGGAGGATTTCTGCGGGCTGCGGTTCGCGATCCCTCAGGGCAGCGATCTCAACGAGTTTCTCCGCTGCGGACTCGTCGCCGCTCACTTGAATGTGAGCTCCGAGGGGGAGCCACGGATTCTGGTGGCATTCCCTGCCGGAGACAGCGGCGTCGCCGTGTGGTTCAGACGCCTGAGCGGCGCAGCGGCATGGACGGTCTCGAGCGGTCCGAAGCCTGCTGAGGCGTCAGACTCGCAAGGGAGTCCTCTATACGGGATCGAGGTAGACCTCGCCGTGCGCGCCGAGTCATTGATCGTCGAGCATGCCCTGTTGGGCTCCATCCGAACGATTCGCGAGTATCAAGGCACCGGCCGGGCTCCGCAGTCCGTCGCCACGCTCGCTCGCATCTCCGAAAGCCGGATCCAATGGGCTCGGCGTCGATTGGATGGTCAGCCTGGCTATGAGTTATCCATCGAGCCCTTGAACGGAGCCCGGATCGACGATCTCGCGATCGCCGGCTCGTCGGGCCGCGTGCAGGTGCGGGTGCGAGCGCTCACAGGGGAACGACCGCTTACTCCCCTGCCGAGGCAATCGTTGCTCAGGCGAGATGCACGCGGCACATCTCGTGCCCGCCAGGTCCTGGAATTCCTCAGCTACCGTGAGAAGTACCTGGCGGGATCGTGGCGCTTCGACACGTATTTCGGTCGCGACACGCTGATGACGCTTGCCCTGCTCGCGCCGGCTCTGACACCGGAAGCACTCGCCAGCGGCATCGCGTCCGTGCTCGAGCGGTGTTCGCCTTCCGGCGAAGTCGCGCACGAAGAAGCGATTGGCGAATTCGCGGTGCTGCACAACACCCCCCTTGGGATCTATCCCGCCGATACACCCGTATACGACTACTCCATGATCGACGAGAGCTTGATGCTTGCCCCGGTGCTGCAGGCGTTGCTGGAGAGGGGCGCGATGCCCACCGGCCAAGCCGCTCTCCTGCTGCAACAACGCACCGCGGACGGCAGGACTCTCATGGGCGAGCGCCTGGTGCGCAATCTGCTGTCGGTCATCCACCGGACCTCGGCCTTTGCCGAAAATCCCACGGTGGACCACCTGATAGGACTCAAGCCGGGCACCTCTGCCGGGCAATGGCGTGACAGTCCGGACGGTCTGGGGGGCGGCCGCTACCCCTACGATGTGAACGCCGTTTTCGTACCCGCGGCATTGGAGGCGATCGCGAATCTGAATCAGTCGGGACTCCTGGCGCCGTACCTGAAGGGCTCACAGTCACGCACGCTGGATCGGGCGCACGCGCAGCGCCACGCCTGGGAAGCAGGGGCACCGGGGCATTTCTCAGTCGAAATCGGCTCGGCGACAGCCCGCCAGGCCGTGGTGACCTATTCAAGGGTGGCCGGTATCGATCCGCTCCCTGCGCTGCACTCGTTGGGGGATGCAGGAGTGCGGTTCAACGCCCTCGCCCTCAGGGCGGACGGTCAGCCCGTGCCGGTGCTGCATTCCGACACCAGCTTCCTATTGATGTTCGGCGCACCCGTACCCCAACAGTTGGAAAGCCTCGTGAGCGCCACAATGCGCCCTTTCCCTGCAGGCCTCCTGACTCCCGTCGGCATCCTCATCGCCAATCCCGCGTTCGCAGACCTGGGCCTCCAAACGCGGTTCGGCAAACATGCCTATCACGGTACGGTGATCTGGTCCTGGCAGCAAGCGTTGCTGGCCGCCGGCATTCGCAAGCAACTCGCACGCGCCGAGCTCCCCACATCGACCCGCCACCTCCTGTTGTCTGCCCAAGCAAGCCTGTGGAGCTCGATCGACCGCTCGCGCGAGCTGCAGACGGCGGAGGTCTGGTCGTGGGCCTTCGACAACGGCCGCTACCGCGCAGTCCCCTTCACCCCGCCCGGCCACCGCAAGGCCGATGAGGCCAACGCCGCCCAACTCTGGAGCACTGCCTTCATCTCCTTGTGAAGGCCCGTTGGCGCATGGGCCACAACCCTCCGTTCCAACTCGCGGCGTAGTCCTACGCGTGCCGCGGAACATTTCTCACAGAGCGTCGACCTCAGCTCATCGATGCTGCGCGGGAGCCGAACTCTCCATCGATTCAAACGTTATACAGTAACCGTCCAGTGAGTGTCGCAATGAAAATCGCCCAGATCGCCCCCCTCTGCGAAGCTGTCCCTCCCAAGCTCTACGGAGGAACCGAGAGAGTCGTGGCGAGCCTGTGCGATGCGCTGTGCGATCTTGGGCACGAGGTCGTCCTGTTCGCCGCCGCGGACGCACGCACCAAGGCCAAGCTGTTGGCCGGGCGCAAGCAGGCCTTGCGCCTGGATCCGAGCACTCTCAAATCCGACTACGCAGCCCACCTGCACATGCTGCACGAGGTGCGCAGGCTTGCCGGTAGTTTTGACGTGTTGCATTTTCACACTGAGCTGCTTCACCTGGCTCTCTTCGAGGGTCTCGCACACCGCACGGTGACGACGCTGCATGGGCGGTTGGACATCGAGGACCTGCACGGTGCTCTGGGTTGCTGGCCGAAGTTCGGCCTGGTGTCCATCTCCGACTCGCAGCGCTCTCCCATTCCCTCGGCCCACTGGCTTGCGACCGTCAAACACGGCCTGGCGCCCGATCTCTACCGCCCACCCCAGTGCCCGTCGGGCTCCTATCTGGCTTTCCTCGGCCGCATCTCGCCGGAGAAAGGTGCCGACCGGGCCATAAGGCTGGCACGCCAGGCGGGCATTCCGCTGAAGATCGCGGCGAAGGTCGACAACGCGGACAGTGCCTACTTTCAGGCCGTCGTGAAGCCGCTGCTGGATGATCCGCTGGTCGAGTTCATCGGCGAGATCGGCGATGCGGACAAGTCCGAGTTTCTGGGCAATGCCCTCGCGCTGCTCTTTCCGATCCAGTGGCCGGAGCCCTTCGGCCTGGTCATGATAGAGTCGCTTGCGTGCGCAACGCCGGTGATTGCGTGGAACTGCGGGTCAGTTCCTGAGATCATCGATCACGGAGTCACCGGCTTCATCGTGGAGTCGCAGGAGCAAGCGCTGCAGGCGATCGCGCAGGCCCGTCATATGGATCGCGCCCGCATCCGCAGCGTCTTCGAAAAGAGGTTCACCGCCCGCGCGATGGCGGAGGCCTATGTAAAGGTGTACGAACACATGGTACGACCTCAGCGAGAGTACGTGCGGCTCGTCTCATGAGCCAGGCCCCGGATTCCGGTCCGCGGCGCGGCCTGCTCCCGCGGTACACACTCAAGGACGGAGACACTTTCCTGCTCGCCGACGCCCTCGGGGACATCCATGACCGGGAAGACGGCCTGTTCGCCAACGACACCCGCATGCTGTCCAGACTGGAGCTGTCGATCGCCAATCGGCCGGTCTCGCTGCTGGGCGCAGCCATCTCCGAAGACAACACCACGTTTTCCGCTCACCTCACCAACCGACCTCTGCCGGCCCTCGGCGAGCGCGTCATTCCCCAGGGCGTCATTCACATCGAGCGCTGCCGGCTGCTGCTGAATGGCCGAATGTATGAGCGATTGCAGCTGACCAACTTCAGCAATCAGGCTGCCCAGGTACCCGTGCGGCTGGCATTCGCCGCGGACTTCGTGGACATCTTCGAGATCCAGGGACATGTGCGTCCCGCGCGCGGGGAGCAGTTGAAACCGGTGGTCGGCGAGCGGATGGTGCGACTCGCGTATCGCGGCTTGGACGATCTGGTGCGGACGACCCAGATTGAATTCTCACGCAAGCCGGCCTCTCTCGCCGCCGACAGTGCCGAGTTCCTCATCGAGCTGCCTGAGCTCTCCGTGGAGTATCTCTATACGGAGATTGGAGCGACTGAAGAGGCGACGCCCTCAAAGGAGCGTTACGAAAGAGCCGCTCACACCAGCACACAGAGCGCCAGGCACCGTCGCGAAGCAGGGGGCTACCTGGAGACTCCCGGCCGGCTGTTCAATCAGTGGCTCGCGAGGTCACGCTCGGATCTGGCGCTGCTCACCACGCCGCTCTCGACGGGTCCTTATCCGTATGCGGGTATCCCGTGGTTCTCGACACAGTTCGGCCGCGACGCTGTAATCACAGCCCTGCAGACGCTCTGGCTCGATCCCCGGCTTGCAGGCGGTGTGTTGCGGTTTCTGGCATCGACTCAGGCCACGGAGACTTCCGCGTTCCGCGACTCGGAGCCTGGGAAGATCATGCATGAGATGCGCCGCGGCGAAATGGCCCGGCTGCGCGAGATCCCCTTCGGCTGCTACTACGGCGCGGTCGATACGACACCTTTATTCCTGATGTTGGCCGGAGCTTATGAGACTCGTACCGGTGATCGCAGCCTGATCGATGAGATCTGGCCGCACCTGCAAGCGGCGGCCGAGTGGATCGAGCGCAGGCTCGAACACAGCCCTACGGGCTTTCTGGACTATGTGCGCGGGGAGAAGACCGGCCTGGCCAACCAGGCTTGGAAAGACAGCCAGGACTCGATTTTCCATGCCGACGGACGCATCCCCAAAGGGCCCATCGCGGTAGTCGAGGTGCAGGGCTACGCGTGCGCGGCATTCGAAGCGATGGCGCAGCTCGCAGACTCTCGAGATGAAGCGAGACGCAGCAGCCAGTGGCGGGCACGTGCACAACGTCTACGGGAGGCGATCGAAGAGCGCTTCTGGGTTCCGAGCCTGAGCTTCTATGCGATCGCGCTCGACGGCGAGGGGGAGCCCTGCTGCGTTCAGGGCTCCAACGCGGGGCATCTGCTCTATTGCGGCGTTTCCTCACCACCGCATGCGAAGGCGGTTGCCACACAGCTTCTTTCGGACGAGTTCTGCACGGGCTGGGGTATCCGCACCCTGCAGCGGGGCGAGCATCGCTACAACCCGATGTCCTATCACAACGGCTCGGTGTGGCCCCATGACACGTCGATCTGCGCATCGGGCATTGCTCGCTACGGCCAGCGCGATTGCGTGGTGAAGGTCCTTGCCGACGTGTTTGAGGCGGCCAACCACTTCTCCATGCGTTTACCTGAGCTGTATTGCGGATTTCCTCGCGCACCCGGCCAGGGTCCCGTCCCGTATCCCGTTGCGTGCCTGCCGCAAGCGTGGGCCAGCGGCTCACTGTTCATGCTGCTGCAGGCGGCGTTGGGCATTCACATCGATGGCCTCAGGAGGGAGGTCCACATCGAGCGCCCTTTGTTGCCGGAAGGCATCGAATCGCTGCGAGTACGTCAGCTGCCCGTGGGCGAGGCTCGCATCGACATCGAGTTCCATCGCCTGGGCAAGGAGGTCGGGGCATTTCCTGTGGGGCATGCTCAGGCCGGCGTGAACGTGTTGCTTCACTTGTAGGCCGCAGCGGGATCGCTGGCAGCGGGCGCAGGCCGGCACCTCTCTTGCTGCCACAACGCACACGGGACCGGAGCAACAGGAGTAGTGCCGTGTCTCTGTTCGACAAGCTCATCGGGGAGATCTCGCCGCAGAGCGAGGAAGCACGCCGCCGAGCCAGACTGAAGGCTCAGGCCCTTGCGGAGCCGCACGACTGGCTCGCCCTCATCCTGGAGCAACACTTGAAAATCGACACTGCGTTCGCGGCAGTCGCGCGTGCCCCAGGACCTGCCTCGCGACGTGCGGCTCTGAAGTCCCTCGCTGTCCTCATTACCGCGCACGCCAATGCGGAGGAGACGGTCATCTACCCGGCACTGCTGCGCGTCGGCCGCCGCGGGCCCGCCATGGCGGGCTACCGGGAGCAGGCCCAAGCGAAGGTCAGAATCGCCGGCCTGGAGTACCTGGATCCCGTCGCCCCGAAGTTTCTGCGGGAGGTGCACCACATCCATCATGAGGTGGCTCACCACATCTATGCGGAGGAGAACGGACGCTTGCTGGAGCTGAAGCTGTTGACGGCGCGAGAACAGGAAGCGCTGTCGCAGCGATTCAGGCAGGAATTCGAGCGTTACATGAGAAAGGCGATCGTCCTGCCGACGGCCCCGGCTGCCAACTCGCCACCCGCATCCCCGTGACGGGCGAGCCGATCGGCGCCCTACTTCCGTGCCGACCCTACGCCCAACAACATGTCCAGCGCCCGGGATACCGTCTCCCTGCGGATATCGTCCGGAGCAGCCTTGCCAAACTCATGCCGCACCGTGAGAGTGGGTTTTCCCGCCTCGGCAAGGCCGAGATACACGCCGGATGATGCCGGGTCGGGGCCGGCGCTTGAGCCGCCGGCCCTCTCGCCTCCCTAGAGCTGCTGATCGGCAGACTGCGTGAGAGATTTCCGCGGCGCATCTTTCGCCTGTGCAACCTACTCTGCTACCGGAAGTGCTTGGCTGACGCACGCAAGTACATGCGAAGTTCGCGCGTCGGCGCGGCTGGAACAAACTCACCGATCGCCCTCTGCGAATCCAGGAAGGGCTGGAGGAGGATAGAGAGACGCCGCCTACGTCGGCCGACGTTGCGGATCAGTGACGGAGCGCTGGGGCGCGATCCGCGCCTATTCTCCCCCTGCGGTCCAATCAGACAGACGCGCCACTTCGAGCTGCCACAGCGTATGACATCGAAGGTGCAGCCGCACCACGCTGTTGACTGTTGCTACCGGCACATCGAGCTCGTATTCCGTTTCGA